>PMTP01000150.1:14557-22607 GCA_003167305.1 Acidobacteriaceae bacterium | reverse complement strand
GCGCCCTCGCTGGGCGTGATTCTGCTGGCGCGCGTGATGCAGGGGGCGGGCGGAGGGGCGCTGCAACCGCTCTCGCAATCGATTCTGCTGGAAAGCTTTCCCATCCAGAAGCGCTCGATGTCGATGGCCGCATACGGCCTGGGGATTGTGATGGCCCCGGTGATTGGGCCGACGCTGGGCGGTTGGCTGACCGATACGTTCAGTTGGCGCTACGCCTTCTACATCAACATTCCCTTCGGGATTCTGGCGTTCATCCTGATCACCCGCTTTGTGCACGACCCGCCGTACATCAAGAACGCCAAGGTGGGCGCCTTCGACAATATCGGTTTCGGGCTGCTAATGGTATGGACCGGAAGCCTGCAAATTGTGCTCGACAAGGGCCAGGAGGACGATTGGTTCGGCTCCTCCTGGGTGCGCTGGACGGTAGCCGCGCTGGCGACTTCACTCATTCTCTGGATCTGGCACTCGTGGACGCATCCGCACGGGCTGGTCGATCTGCATGTGCTGAAGGACCGCAACTTCCGCACCGGATGCTTTTTGATCGCCATGCTGGGCATGTGCATCTATATTACGATTGCCATTCTGCCGCTTTACTATCAGGAAATCCTTGGATACACGGCGTTTACCGCCGGGCTGGTGGTGGGTCCGCGGGGCATCGGGTCGCTCATCGGCTCACCGGTGATCGGCATTCTCGGCTCGCGCATCGACAACCGCAAGCTGCTCTCGGCCGGCTTTCTAGGCTTTGCCGTCTGCTCGCTGATCTTCAGCATGATCAACCTCGATATTGGCCCGTACACGCTGCTGATTCCGATTACGCTGACGGGATTTGCGCTGAGCTTTGTCTTTGTGCCCATGTCCACGATGATGATGGCCACGATTCAGAACAAGGACATGGGCGCGGCAACGGGGCTGGCGAATATGCTGCGCAATATCGGCGGGTCGATTGGGATTTCGATGGCGACGACGGCGCTGATTCGCCGCGCCGCGCTGCATCAGAACGAGCTGGGCGCGCAGCTTGGCTCATCGAATATGGTCTTGCAGCAGAAGTCGGCGGCCATCGCGGCTTACGTGGGCCACCAGCTCGGCCCCGCGCAGGGCCGCCCCGGCTCCATGGGCCTGATCTACGGGCTGATGGAGCAGCAATCGGCGCTGATGGCTTATGTGGATGTCTTCCGCTGGACGGCGCTGCTGGCGTTTTTCTGCGCCGCGGCGGCATGGCTGTTCAAGAAACCAGTGAAGCATCCGCCGCTGCCGCCGGGGGCGCATTGAGGGGCTGGATCGATCCGGGTGCAATGTGTAGCCTTTCAGGTACACTTTTTTGGCGAAAAACGAGACGAGAATCCTGTGCATCGAGATGAAGCGAATCTTGCATAATTTTGGCCAAGAAAGCGGCAAAAACGGCGCGCGGAACGTTCTTTTTGGCAGATTTTTGGTTGTTTTTGGGGATCAATAGGTCTGGCAGGCCGGACTTTCAACCCCTGAGGGACGGAGGAGCAGGGGCCTTCAGGCTCCTGAAAGCAGGCGTACTATCAAAGCGGCTTGAGCCACGGGCTTTTCGTTGATCTTCTCTGATGCGCTTCGCTCAGAAGGCCAAACGATGGTGAGGCGGCCAGCGGGTTCCCGGCGATTCGGGGGTGGATACCTTCCTGAACGGAAGGGCGTTTGCCAGTATCTATTGTGTTTTCGCGTTGATGAAGCCCGGCTAGCCGGTTCCTCGGCTCTCCAATTCCCAATTCGGAAATCGCGCATTTCCCCGTAGTTCCTTAATGGATTCCGGCCATCATTTGCACAGGTTGTAGAACGCTTTATCGTGCTGTAATGAGGACAACCCGTTGCTCTTCCGGCAATCAGGAGAAATGTAGAAGGTGTGGACACTATCCCTCCATCCAAGCGTTCCGAGGTCATGGCACGGGTCCGTTTTAAGGATTCTCGTCCCGAATTGCTTATCCGTAGACTTGTCTTCGCCATGGGGTATCGATACCGGCTCCACGCTAAAGACTTACCTGGGTGCCCCGATCTCGTGTTCCGTTCACGCAAGAAAGCCATTTTCGTCCATGGCTGCTTTTGGCACCGGCACGAAAACTGTGCTTTGGCGCGGATGCCGAAATCCCGACAGGAATTCTGGGGGCCGAAACTGGAGGGCAATAGACAACGAGATAATAAGAACATGGAGCGTCTCGCGCGGGAAGGATGGAAAGTGCTGATAATTTGGGAGTGCCAGCTCAATGACGCCGAGCATCTGCAAGCCACAATAAGGAGGTTTCTCAATGCGTAGTGTTGAATTGTTTGCTGGCGCCGGGGGCCTCGCAATTGGGATGTCGAACGCTGGATTTAATCACGCCGCTGTCATAGAGTGGGATCACGACGCTTGTGAGACGTTCCGCGAAAACCAACGGGGCGAATATCAATCCGTTGAAAAGTGGCCGCTATTCGAGCGCGATGTAAGGAAATTCGACTACAGCCCACTGAAGGACGTGATGGTTGTATCAGGGGGACCTCCATGTCAGCCTTTCTCAATGGGTGGGAAACACCGTGGGTACATGGATACAAGAGATATGTTTCCGCAAGCGGTCCGTGCGGTGCGTGAGCTACGCCCTAAGGCTTTCATCTTCGAGAATGTCAAAGGGCTACTGCGGGAGACATTCGCCGACTATTTCGAATATATTCAGCTTCAACTGGCACATCCGAGTTTCACCCGACGGAAGTCGGAAAGTTGGAAGGAACACAGAATTAGATTGGAGAAGTACCACACCTCCCTGCAAGATCGCACAGAATACAATGTGGTCTTCCGATTGCTGAACGCCGCAAACTATGGAGTTCCACAGCGCCGCGAGCGCGTTTTCCTGGTCGGCTTTCGCTCTGATCTCGGAGTGGAGTGGAGCTTTCCGGAAGGCGCTCATTCAGAGAACAAGTTGCTGCGCTCTCAGTGGGTCACAGGGGAATATTGGGATCGACATCGGGTCGCGAGTCGTAAACGACCGAAGCTCGACGCACGGCAAGCCATTCGTGTTGAAAAACTTCGTAGGGACTCGCTGTTTGATTCGGAAAAACTCCCATGGCTGACGGTGAGGGATGCGATTGGAGACCTGCCAGACCCAGAGAAGAATCTACGAAACGAATTCCCAAATCACGTTTTCAATCCGGGTGCGCGAAGTTACAAGGGTCATACAGGTAGCCCTATTGACGAACCCGCGAAAACCTTGAAGGCAGGTGACCACGGTGTGCCAGGTGGGGAGAATATGCTTGCCTATATGGACGGTTCGGTTCGATACTTCACCGTCCGTGAAGCAGCGCGCCTGCAGACATTCCCAGACAACTATCTGTTTAGAGGTGCATGGACCGAGGCCATGAGGCAATTGGGAAACGCAGTCCCCGTTCGTCTAGCCGAAACGGTGGCACGGTCGGTGGCCAAGACGCTACTAAAAGCGAAGGAGCAAGTATAACCAATGCCAACTATACCTCTGAAACTCGAACAGTTAGCGGACAAGATCAAAGAGCTCTCCGAGGAAATCGTTAAGGAGGAAGCAACGTTACTTGCTGCTCCAAGCGCAAAACGAGTTCGTAAGAAAATTGGAGATGCATACGAGAAGCTGCGAAGAGTCATGGCAGACCTCGATCCTATAAAGCACCCTGGATTTGTCTTCGATCCATCAAATCCAAATGTAGTGGGTCGGATAGTAGGAATAACGATGGTCGCTCAACCTCGCAAGCCACTCACTATTATCGAACGCTTCTATGGTTCAGGGGTCTATGCACTTTATTACACGGGAGACTTTCCCGTTTATTCAGCCATCTCGAAGCGTGAACATCCGATCTATGTTGGTAAGGCCGATCCGGCAGACCCAGCGAGTAAGACGGCTTTCGAGCAGGGGGACAAGCTGTCTGGTCGCCTAAGCGAACATCGAAAGAACATCGTCAAGGCGACCTCCACTTTACGGCTGGAGGACTTTGAATACCGCGCTCTTGTGGTCCAAACAGGATGGCAAAGCGCTGCGGAAAACTATCTGATCGACCTCTTCAAGCCAATCTGGAACAACGAAGTCGGAATTTGCTACGGATTCGGCAAGCACGGGGATGCACCGGAGACCCGTGCAAATCTGCGGTCGCCTTGGGATACGTTGCATCCTGGACGCGACTGGGCGCACCGAGACCCGAAGATGATGGACGCGCGATCAAAAACGCAGATCGTCAAGGACATCGCGCGGCATCTCGCCGAATATCCGCCATTGGGTTCGGTTGATAAGATTCTTCGCCGTTTTCTTGACGAAATGAGAGGGCCGCTTGAGGACAATGCACGATAAGTTCGAAATGGAGCCCAGAGTAGATTGCACACATTTGAACAGTCCCATTCATTACGCGACGGCTTAACTCCCGTTATGTCGGCTTGTCGAAGGTTTTTTTCGCCTATCGCGGATTGGGGCGTTGGCTGGAGGGTCGAACAGACGGGTTTCAAGGACAGGGGTTTGAGCGCGGCTTCGCCGCGTGGATTGATTTCCAAAATCCGGTGGATGGAGGTTTGCGGGGGTTGAAACCCCCGCCTCCCTCCGTATCGAGCGTCTCGCCTGCGAGGTTAAAACCCCTTGTATTTCAGGCCTTTATCGGCAGGACAAAACAGGCTGCAGAAAAAGGCTGTTTTCAGGAAATATGCCCAAAAAGTAGACCGCAGGGGCTAAAGCCCAACATTTGTTTTGTTGCACTTGCGGCACGACTAAAGTCNNCTGAATGCGTTTTTCCGCAGCCTGTAAAGCTCAGCTCATTTATGGCCGTTTACGGCACGACTGAACAAACTGCGGAAATAGGCTGTTTTCAAGCGAATCCTACACCGTATCGCCGAAGACGCGGACACCGGCGGCTCTGGCGGCGGCGGCCAGCTTGCGGTCGAAGGTGGCCAATGTCGCGGCGCGGCGCATGGCCAGTTCCAGATAGGTGGCGTCGTAGGCGCTGAGTTTGTGCAGGCGGCCAAGGTCGAGGAGATGCGTCTGCCGCAACGCCGGTGGAAGGTCATCTTGCGTAATCGCCAGCAGCGCCAGATCGGCAAGATAGTTTGCGGATTCTTGTTCTGTAAGGCGCTTTGCGCGTTCAAAGACAAGCAGCGTATTCGCAACTTCCGCGAACCACAACGCAGGAACTTGCGCTCCGGTTGCGCTCACTTCGGAGAAAGCCCGTTGCGCAAGAGCAGCTTCGGTCCGATCGGCCCGAACCAGGAGCCAAGCAAGCACCATCGAAGCATCCAGGACTATGTTCACGGCCTGCCTTCCTCAATCGCCGCCCGGATCTGTTCGTGCGAGATGCCCTTGATGCGGGGGTTCCTGAGCCGCTGGTAGGCGGCTTCGATCTCTTCTGGCGTGTGCACCGGTTTGGATGCCGGAAGCGGCACCAACTGGGCTTTTGGCTCTCCCCGCACAGTGATGGTAAACCGCTCTCCCTGCTCGACTTTGCGCAGAAGCTCGGAGAGCCTGGTCTTGGCGTCAAAAGCTCCGATTTCGGTATAGGTACTTTCAGCAACGGGCATAATCCCTCCAATGAGTGCGCCGAATCAACCAACTGGTTTACAAACTAGTTTACTCCTGTTTGCGGCTTTTTCTCAACTTCCCCGCCTCAAGAACAAAGCTGGTTGAGGTTCGTGGTCTCCCACCCATTCGCAAAGAACGCGAATGGATGGGGCACGGAGCGATTTAGCTTGTTCATCTCCAGCCGTAACACACTACGCGGGTTGGACTGCTCCTGTAGCATTTATCTATGGTTGCAGGCGTTTCGTGGGTTTGGTGGCTGGGGTTTCACGCGGTGGTGGCGGCGCTGCTGGTGGCCGACTCGCTTCTGCCCGGCCATCGGCGAGCGACGCGGCACCCGCAGGCCTTTGCGTGGCTCTGGACTGGCGTTCTGGTCCTCGCCGCGAGCGGCTTTGCGGCGTGGATCGCCGTTGCCAAGGGCCATCAGCCGGCGCTGGAATTCGTGGCCGGCTACGCCATTGAAACCTCGCTCAGCGTGGACAATCTTTTTGTCTTTATGGTGCTCTTTCAGGGCTTCCGCATCAGCCCGGCGCGCCAGCACACGGCTCTTTTGTGGGGCGTGGCCGGGGCGGTGGTGCTGCGGGCGCTGTTTATCGCCGCGGGCATCACGCTGCTACAGCGCTTCGACTGGATCACCTGGCTCTTCGGCCTGGTTCTGCTCTATGCGGCGTGGCGGCTGATCCGCGGCGGCTCGGCGAACGCGGCGATTCCTGATTGGATTCGCAAGCTGCAACCGGCCAAGGGGTCGCTGTTGCCGGTGATTCTGGCCGTCGAGTTCACCGATGTGCTGTTTGCGATGGATTCGATCCCCGCCGTGCTGGCTGTCAGCCACAATCCCTTCGTGGTCTACACCTCGAATATCGCCGCCATCCTCGGCCTGCGCTCGCTTTACTTTGCGCTGGCCTCGCTGCTGGACCGCTTCCGCTACCTGCACTACGGGCTGGGCGCGCTGCTGGCCTTTGTGGCACTGAAGATGCTTGGGGCGCGCTGGATCGAGGTGCCGATCACGCTCTCGCTGGTGGTGATGGGCGCGATTCTGGCGGTCTGCGCGGTGGTTTCGGTGACAACAGGGAATAGGGAATAGGGAATAGGGAATAGGGCGGATTTAGGTTCGTGGTATCCCACCCATCGCACAGTACGCGAAGGATGGGGCACCCAAATCATTTGCAGTCTGGGCGTTTTGTTTGAGGCTTGAAGCTGCTTTTAGAGCCTTCCTGATTGTCCTGGAGCCTTCCTCATTGTCCCGGGATCTCCAGCATGAGGTTGGCGGTGGCGCCGGGCGAGAGAGTGACTTGCTGGCCGGGCGTGGGCAGCGCCGCCACGACCGCCGGGTTGCGGTATTCCAGGCGCACGGGGCGGTCGAAGATGTAGACGTGATAGCTGCCGGGGGTCAGGCCAGCGACGGTGAGGGTTGCGCCGGAGGAGGGATGCACGGTCATCGGCGGAATGTCGGCGGTGGTGTCGAAGTCGGGAACGACGTAAACGGTGTAGAAGGGCTCGTCGCCGGGCAAGAAGGCGGCCAGCATTGGCGGCAGCGTCAGGACCAGCCTGGCGCAGTCGTCGCGCAGGGTCAGCTCCATCGGCGGCGGCGAAGCGCCCAGCGACCCATTCAGCGGCTCGCGGGCGAGGTTTACGCCTCCCGCCGAAAAAGAATCCACGCACAGGCTGCGGTCGTTGAGCTGCACGCTGAGCCAAAATGAACCTCGATGCGAACTGGGTATCTCCAGCAAGTCCGTTCCCGCCTCGTTGGCGATAAAGTCACCGCCGCTCTGATTCATGGTTGATTCGCCAGCCTGAGTGAGCGTCACTGTGACCAGATTCTGTAATTCCTTGCCTGCGTTTGTGCCGGCCTGCGCAGCCGTATGCATGGCCCGCAGGTGGATCGGCCAGCCTGTCACTGGAATGAGCGGAATTTGCAGATTCGTCACGGCGTGCCCTTCCACGGAAAATGTCACAGTCCCATCGAGAACCTGCGGCATTCGGAGAGTTTTTCCAGAAAAGCTCTCCCGGCTGGCGGTGACTGCTACATCCGAGGGCGTGGCAGCCAGCAGTGTATAGATTCCATCCGGCAGAGACGTTTGCAGGGTGTGCGTTCTTGCGTCCATCTGTGCGAGATAGGTTTGGGCGTTGCCCGCTGTGTCCAGCACGACTGCAAGAGTATGCGAATCCTGCGCCCCCGATCCCTCGCTGCCGAGCGGCCTCCCATTCGGCAGGATCGCCGTCGCGGTGACGGTGTAGAAAGGCTCAAGAGTCAGCAACAGGTTGGCCTCGGCTTGCTGGCCGGCCGCGAGCCGGATGCGCGTTGCTCCGGAGAACTCCCGCGCCTCGGGATAGAAGAGGCTGGGATAGCCGCCGCGGACGACCTTGGCTCCAGCCGCCACCGCGGTTGCCGCCGGTTCGCTCTCCAGCGCGGGCTTGGTTAAGAGCGCATAGACTCCGGCGGGCAGGCCGGCAAAGCGGTAAGCGCCGTCGCCATTTGTTTTGGTGATGCCATTCTGCGCCCATACGGCGCGGCCATTGCTCACCACCTGCTTGAGCAG
>PMTP01000150.1:0-14531 GCA_003167305.1 Acidobacteriaceae bacterium | reverse complement strand
CCGACGGGAACGCCGGGAAGCTCGAAGCGGCCTTCGCCGTCGGTCAGCGCGCCGACCCCGGAGTCGCCCTCGATGCGCACCAGTGCCCGCGGCAGCGGCGCGCCGGTGACGGCGTTGCGCACGACGCCATGCACGGCCGTCCGCGCGGGTGCGGGCGCTTCTTCTGACTGCGGCTGCTGGGCCGGGGCCAGCGTTGCAGCCAGCACAAGCGCGGCGCAGAGGGTCCGCATCGCCAGCCGCCGAGGGCTTTGCCGAGTGGCGTGCTTGTCGCCCGCGCGTTCATAGATTGATCGAGGGTCCACGCATTATTGTGACGGATTCCGGCGGCGAAGGGAATCGGGGCTGGCGGAAAACTGTGGCGAAGAGCAGGCTTGGAGGGCTGCGGCCTTCCGTTCAGAGGTTCATCGTTTCCCAGGTCTCAGAATCGAGAGCTGGGGCACCCAGTTTTATGGATGGTCAGACCTGGGCCGTTCGCCGCCCGCTCATCGCGATAAGACCGCGATGAACGGGGCACAGCTACTTATGGCTCAGGATGATTCAGGATGATTTTGATGAGCGGGCCACCTGCCATTACAGCCGTTTGATGAAGGCCTGCGCTTCTTTCAGTTGCGGGAAGAGTTTCTCCTCGTCCTTGAAGGCGCGCGAATGGACGCACCGGCGCAGCCCGCGCCGCGTGACCGGGTGTTTCAGGTGCAGCATCTCGTGGTAGAGCAGGTATTCGACGGCGTAGCGCGGGCTCGACGGCCGGTCGAAGACGCGGCTGACCACAATGGTGTTGTGGGCGGCGTCGTAGTGGCCCAGCGCGCGCTTGGCGACGTTTTCGCTCCAGGTCAGCTCGGGGCGGCCCAGCAGGCCGCCAAAGAAGCGAGTGTTCAGCGAGTCGAAGACTTCATCGAGATTGTAATAGCGGCCTTCGGGGCCGAAGAAGCGCTTGCTGCCGCGCGCGCCGCGAATCAGCTCGGTCTGGCGGGTGACGGCGGCGCTCATGTAAAACCGCTTGTAGCGAAGTTCTTGCGCAGGGTCGAGCTTCTTCTTGTCGTAGAGCTTGGCCAGCAGAATATGCGCGATGGCGTGAATCACCGGCTCCGGCGCGCCTTCGAGCAAGTCGGAAAGACTGACCAAAATCTCTCCCGCGCGCAGGCGAATCCGGGTATTCAGCGAGGTATAGCGGCGGAAACGGAGTACGATGGGCGGCATCGGCGCCCTGGGGCGCAACGCCCGGTACTCCTCCTGAAAGATGGGAACAAAATCGGCGGCCACTAAGAACAGCTTACAGCTTTCAGCCTTCAGCTATCAGCTTCTTACTGTGACCCTCAGGCATACTGATAGCTGAAAGCTGACGGCTGACGGCTGCACCTCTCACGGTTTTCGCTCGAGAATGATCAGCCGCTGGCGCGCCTGCCACTCCTGATTGGGGAACTTGCCCGCGGACGATTCCAGAAAGTGATGGTAGTAGACAATCGCCTGCGGCTTCTGTAGCAGTTTGTCGTAGGTCGTTGCCCAAAGAAAATACGACGACGGAACCTCGGGAAGATACTTGGCCCGCATGGTCAGGGCGTGGAGCGTGATTTCAGGATGATTGGTGCGCGAGGCGGCGAAGGCCAGACCGCTCCAGCCATCGGCATTGGCCGGGTCGAGCCGTGTAGCCTTGTCGAAGACCGTGAAGGCTGCGGCGTAGTTGAGCTGGCGCGTCAAGTCTTGCCCATGCGCCACCAGCAGGGCCGGATCATCGGGGGTGGCCGCGAGCAGCGCGACGTAGAGCTTGTCCGCCTCCACTGCTTCTCCGGCGTCGTCCAGCACCTCGGCCAGCATATGCGTAACAGCCTTGTCGCCGGGATGGGCGGCGTGCAGTTTTTGTAAGAGCGGCAACGCCTCGGCCTTGTCCTGGGCGGCCAGCACCGCGGCCAGTTGCGCGTTCAGCGCCTCGTCGTCGGGCGACTGCTCCAGCGCCTTGCGCAGAAGGGCTTCGGCTTCAGGATACTGTTTGCGCGCAATCAACAGGTGGGCCAAGCCGGCGCTGGCCGGCGCGGAGCCCGCGTCCTTGGCCAGGAAGCGGCGGTAGGCTTGCTCGGCGTCGTCCAACTGCCCTGCCTGGCCGGCGAGATCCGCGGCCAGCAGCGTGTCGGCAGGCATCTCCGGCGAGAGCTTCAGCGCCTCCAGCAAATCATTCGAAGCTTCCGCCGGATTGCTCGTGCGGTCAATCTGCGCCAGCGCCCGCCACGCCCGCGCCTTGGCGACGATTCCAGCCTCGCCGGGATCCAGCTCGGTGGCCGCCGCCAGCTCCGCCCGCGCGGCGACAAATTGATTGAGGCGCGCCAGCAGCAGCCCCAGCTCCACATGCGCCTCAAAGGATTGCGGATTTGCCGTGACAGCCCGCCGGTAAAGTGCGACCGCATCGTCCAGCCGGTTCTCGGCGTCGGCCACGTAGCCCGCGTCAAAGAGCGCCCGCGCATCGCTGGGATGAGCAGCCAGCCAGGGGTTGAGCCTGGCCTCCGCCGCCTTCCAGTCGGACTTGACGATCGCCGCCTCGGCCTCCGCCACCTGAGTGGGGATGGACTGAGGCGCGGCAGCGGGAAGCTGCTCTCCTGGTTTCTGAGCGGTACTCTGGCCGAACGCGGCAAGCGAGGCAAAAAGCAGGACGAAAAAAGAAAAACGGAGCACGGAATACCTCAATCCATAGTTTACCGGCACATAGCGTCTACCGATGCTTCGACGCGTGCCAGCCGCGGTGGGAATCAAGCGCGGTATGGGTTTGGAGCAGAATAGATCAGAATAGCGCCTATTAGAAGGTCCATAGTTGGGATAAGGAGAAAACCATGCCCGTGCAATTTGAAAATCCGCAAGAGAAAAAGCTGGAAGACGAGACAGTCCAGGGTACATCAACAGAGAAGAAGGTCGAGCTGGTGGCCGAAAAGGCAGCGGAGAAATCCACAAAAATCGAGCAGAAGTTCGACAAGGAAAACAGTAGCCTTTTTACAAGGTAATCCGTATTTCTTGACGTTTAGCCCGGAATAAGGGGCAAGAAAGGAACTGTTCCATGCCTGAAATAGAGAGTGAGACCACGACCTCCGATGCCCGGCATTTCATTCCGCTCGCCCGCGCTTACTTGTGTCAGGACTGCGACTCCGTTGGCAGCAACTCGATGCGTTGCCCTTCATGCGCCTCCCAGGCCCTGATGGGGCTGGCGGGCGTTTTTGACCGCAAAGAAGAATTCGAGACGATGAATCTCCTCCAGTTCCCTTCCCTGACGGCATGAACTCCAGGGATTCCGATGCATTGAGGGGTGGACCTCAGCCTGCGCGACCCCTCAACCGGCACTTTGGCCGAAGGAATGAAAATCAACACTCTGGCATTGACGCGAAATGGGCTAAAGGGAGTATCCTCTCGGCAGAGTAGTTGCAGTGACTTCCAAAGAAAGGTACAACGGAAATGCGCAGTTTCAAATCTCTCATGGCGGCAGCCTTCGCGCTGTTGACCTTCCTCGCTCTTGCGCCGGCAACGCTGGCTCACGCCCAGTTCCCCGCTTATCTTCATGCCATCTCCGACCTTCGCTCGGCTCGCGAATACCTGAAAATGGACACCCGGCCGCATACGGCCGGCGCCCGCGACTATGCTATCAAGGAGATCAGCCGCGCCATCGTCGAAATGAAAAATGCCGCCCGCGACGACGGCAAGAACCCCGACTTCACTCCGCCGCCGCAGAGCGGGGGCAATCCGGGTTGGCCTATCCATACAGCGGAGAAGCTGTTGAGAGAGGCGCGTCGCGACGTTGATCATGGCCGGGATATGCCCGAGAACGCCGGCCTGCGAGAACGCAGTGTTGATCACATCGACAAGGCGCTGCAAGCCCTGGCGCCATTCTTGTAAACTGCCGCGGGACCGCGCAGCCGGTCCAAACCATTCCATTCGAGGCAACAGCACACTCCCTTGTGCGCTGCTGCCTCGATTTGTGTTTGCATGAATCTCGGAGTTCTGATGCGCGGCTCGGTACGGCCGTGCGCTAGATTCTAGGAAGAAACACGCGTGGACCAGGAGGTCCACGCTACAGCCGGCCAGGAGGCCGGCGCTACAATTTCATGTCCCTCGGGTCGGCAACGCCGGTGGGGAACTAAAAGAGAGCCTCATCCGGTTCGAGGAATTTCCCTCCGCGCCCTATAATAAAGAATGGCCGTCTGTGCTCTGAGCCTCGCAGTGGGGCCAGCGATGCAGTCGGCGCGAATTCTGGCCTGGTGCTTCCCTTTGAATGACGCCATCATCATCCGCGGCGCGCGGACTCACAATCTGAAGAACATCTCCTGCGAGATTCCCCATGGAATGCTGACGGTGATCAGCGGCGTGTCGGGGTCGGGGAAGAGTTCACTGGCCTTCGACACCATCTACGCCGAGGGGCAGCGCCGCTACGTCGAGTCGCTCTCGGCTTATGCCCGCCAGTTCCTGGAGCGCATCGAGAAGCCCGACGTGGACCTGATCGACGGCCTGGCTCCGGCGATCGCGATCAAGCAGAAGAACTCGACGCGTAACCCGCGCTCCACCGTCGCCACGGCCACCGAGGTCTACGACTACCTGCGGCTGCTCTACGCCCGCTGCGGCACGGTTTATTGCGTCCACTGCGACGGCCTGGTCAAGCGCGACTCGATGGACGAGATCGCCGAAGCAACACTCGCGCTGGGCGAGGGAACCCGCCTCAATGCGTTCTTCCCGGTGCGCCACGCCGAGGTCGCGCCGGAGGCCGAAGCCAAACCCGCCAAGAGAGCGGCCAAATCCGCCGCCAAACCGGCTCCCGAATCCCCGCTGACCGAAGCCCTCAAAGCCCGCCTCATCGAACTGCGCGCCTCCGGCTTCAACCGCCTCTATCAGCGGGGCCACATCTTCGAATTCTCCACCCCCGAATCGCTTCTCGACCTGGACTTCACGCTGCCCGTCTTTGTCCTATTGGACAGGATTGTCGTCAGCGAGGACAACCGCGCGCGCATCGTCGATGCCGCGGAGATCGCCTACCGCGAGGCCGGCGAAGTCATCTTCGAGGAACTCCCGCGCGATGATGCCGCCCCACACCCGCGCCATCGCTTTTCGGGCGCGTATGAATGCAAGAGTTGCCATCGCCCCGGCCGCGAGCCGGAGCCGCGCCTGTTCAGCTTCAACAATCCCTACGGCGCCTGCCCACGCTGCCAGGGCTTCGGCAACACGATGGACTTCGACCTGAACCTGGTCATTCCCGACAAAGGCCTCAGCCTGGCCGAAGGCGCCATCGACCCCTGGAACCGCCCCAAGTACCGGCCCTGGTTCACGGAGTTTCGCAAGCACGCGGCGGAGCTGGGCGTGCCTCTCGACGTGCCCTGGCGAGAGCTGCCGGAAGCGGCGCGAGAGATTGTGCTGCGCGGCAAGGGAACCTTCGCCGGCGTCTACGGCTTCTTCACGCAGATGGAGCGCAAGAAGTACAAGCTCCATGTGCGCGTGATGCTGAGCAAGTATCGCGGCTACGCCGAGTGCCCCGACTGCCGCGGCCAGCGGTTGAGAGCCGAGGCCCGCAGCGTCCGCATTAACGGATTAAGTATTTGCCAGTCCACCGCGCTGACCATCGCCCAGGCCAAGGAGTTCTTTTCGGCGCTGCGCCTCTCGCCAATGCACGAGGAGATCGCCGGCTCCATCCTCCATGAGGTCCGCCAGCGGCTCAGCTTTCTCTACGCGGTCGGCCTGGAATATCTNNGGCGCGCTCTACGTTCTCGACGAGCCTTCGATCGGATTGCACACGCGCGACACCGCCCGCCTGATTCGAATTCTGAAAGAGCTGCGCGACCTGGGCAACACCATCATCGTCGTCGAGCACGACGCCGACATTCTCCGCGCCGCCGATCATCTGCTCGACCTGGGCCCCGGCGCAGGCGAACTGGGCGGCAAGCTGCTCGCCGAGGGCGTACTGGCCGAGATCGAGGCCAACCCCAACTCTCTCACCGGCCGTTATCTCTCCGGCCAGCTCTCGATCCCCGTGCCCGCGCGCCGCCGTCCGCCGGGCAAGGAACGCCTCATCCTTCGCGGCGCAACGGCCAACAACCTCCACGGTCTCGATGTGGAAATTCCCCTGGGAATGCTGGTGGCCATTACCGGCGTCTCCGGCTCCGGCAAATCTTCGCTGGTCCACCAGGTGCTCTACCGCGCCGTGGCGCGCGCGCTGGGCCAGGGCGACGGCGCGGACCCCTCCAGCGTCTATAAATCCCTCACCGGCGTCGAGCGCATCAACGACGTGGTGCTGGTCGATCAGACGCCCATCGGCCGCACCCCGCGCTCCAACCCCATCACCTACATCAAGGGCTTCGACCTAGTCCGCGAGCTCTTTGCCGCGCAGCCCGAAGCCAAGCGCCTTTCGCTCACCCCCGGTCATTTCTCTTTCAACGTCCCCGGCGGCCGCTGCAACACCTGCGAAGGCGACGGCACCGTCACCGTCGAAATGCAATTTTTGGCCGATGTCGAGCTGCCCTGCGAGGATTGCAACGGAACCCGCTATCAGGCCAAAATCCTCAACGTCGAGTACAAAGGCAAGAACATCCACGATGTGCTGCAAATGACCGTGAAGGAGGCGCTGCGCTTCTTCGCCGGACAAACGCGCCTGCTGGACAAGCTCGCCGTCCTCGACGAAATCGGCCTCGGTTACCTCAGGCTCGGCCAATCGGCAACGACACTTTCAGGCGGCGAGGCGCAACGCGTCAAGCTGGCCGCTCACCTCTCCCAGGTGCGTGCCGCCAACGCCGTCGCCAAACCCTCCCAGGCCAGCCGCGTCCTCTACATCCTCGACGAGCCCACCACCGGCCTCCACTTCGACGATGTGTCGAAGCTGCTGACGGCCTTCCGCAAGCTGATCGACGGCGGCGGCTCGCTGATCGTCATCGAGCATAATCTGGATGTGATCAAGTGCGCCGATTGGGTCATCGACCTGGGCCCCGAAGGCGGCGAAGCCGGCGGAAGAATCGTAGCCGAAGGAACGCCAGAGGAGATTGCGGCCAACCTGCTCTCNNGCGGAGTTAGCGGAGTTAGCCGCGCTGCGCGCGTGTTAGCGGAGTTCTGAACAAGTTTGTTTTCCAAACCTACATTCCCTCAGGGGCTGAAGCCCTATTGATTCTATGGGCTTTATCGGCACGACTAAAGTCGTGCCCTGACGCTTCTGGCTCTTTATCGAGTTTTTCCGTAGCCTGTGAAGCCCGGCTTCCTGTTGTGGCGTTTGCGGCACGACTGAAATCGTGCCCATTCAAAAAATTGGCTTAATCACAAGCTTATTCACGGACAACTTTCACTCGTAGCGCAACGCTTCGATGGGGTCGAGGTTGGCGGCGCGGATGGCGGGGATCATGCCGCTGATCAGCCCGGTCAAGACCAGGATCGCGGTGGCGATGATCACCGAGGAGGGCGAGATCAGCAGTTGAATATCGGCATTCTCGGCGTTCTTGGCCAGGGCGCTATAAAATGTGATTCGCCCCACTGCTAGAGAGACCGCGTAAGCCAGCGTGATGCCCGCCACGCCGCCGACGGTGGTGATAGCCAGGGCCTCAGCCAGGAACTGGATAAGGATGTGACGCCGCTGCGCGCCCAGAGCCTTCTCGATGCCGATCTCGCGGGTGCGCTGCTGCACGGCCACCAGCATGATGTTCATCAGGCCGATGCCGGCGATGCCCAAGGTCAGCGCGCCCACCAGTGAAAGAAGCACCTGCAAGGCGATGGAGAGAATCTTGAACTGNNGCCATCGTCTCGCGCAGGCTCTTTTCCGTCTGTTCGTTGTCGCCGCGATAGGCGAACCAAATGCCGCCCAGGTATTTGGTGTCCATGATATCGCCCATGGTGTTGAAGGGTATGTAAATCTGCCGGTTGATGTCGCTCTCGTCGCCCTCCTGCATCTTGGGGGCGAGTACGCCGACGATGGTAAACATCTCCCCATTCAGGCGAATGGTCTCGCCCAGCGCCCAGCCGCCGCTGAAGAGCTTGGTTTTGGCCTCCGAGCCGATGACACAGACGTGGGCGCGTTGCTGGTCCTCGGCGCCATTGAAGAAGCGGCCCTGAACCGCATCGAGCTTCAGGATCTCCTGATAGGCGATGCGGACCCCATTCACTGTCCAGGTGTAGGTGTGCAGATCATTCTGCACGGTCACGTCCTTATAGTTGACCGGCGAGATGTAGGTAATGCCGGGAACACTGTTGGCTATGCGGTCCACATCGTCCAGCGTGAAGCGCGTCCACACCCCCGCTTTGTCGCCGCCGGCCTGCTCGCTGGTGCGGCCGGGCCAGAGGCCGATGGTGCTGGTGCCCCACTCGGCAAAGATGCTCTCGATGGCGCGGCTGAAACCTGCACCGTAGGCCAACAGCAGCACCACGGTGGCGATGCCCCAGGCCATGCCGATCATGGTGATGGCCGTGCGGCGGCGGTTGTAGAGCATCGCCTCCCAGGCCTGGCCGAGTATGTCTTTGAGCATGACTTAGCCTCTAGCTTCTAGCCTCTAGCTTCTAGCTAAAGACTGGCGGAATGAGATTCTAAAACGAACTGCGCACTCCCCAAACAAAAACTCCCTGAATCAAGCACATTCAAACTGCATCTTCCGAGCTTGAAGCTAGAAGCTAGAAGCTGCTTTTCTCACTCCCTGCGCAACGCCTCGATGGGGTCCAGGGCTGCGGCCTTGCTGGCCGGATACAATCCTGCGGCGACGCCGCTCAGCGTCAGCGATCCCAGCGCCAAAGCGGCCGACCAGGGAACGAGCCTGGGCGGATCCCAGCCGGGCATCTTGCCGGTAAGCACCTGTTGCAGCAGCCACATGAATCCCGCCGACGCTATAATGCCGATCATTCCGCTGATGCCGGTCAGCAGCAACCCCTCCCAGAAGAACTGCGCCAGGATGCTACGCCTGGTGGCCCCGAGGGCCTTCAGCAGGCCGATTTCACGGGTTCGCTCGGTCACCGATACCAGCATGATGTTGATGATTCCAACTGCCCCCAGCCCCAAGGTCACAATGCCCACCCCGCCCAGAAAAACATCCATGGCGTCGAAGATGGCTCCGACCATCTTCTCTTCCTTGATGGTGTCCCATTCCGCGAAGGCGTCTATCATCGATGGATCGAAGCCGTGGTGTTCGCCGATGACGCGATGAACCGCGGCCACCGCGGCCACCGCATCGCCCTTGACGGCAGGCTGGTACTGAATGGAAGAGACCGCGTCCCTTGCGACGTTGTCGCCCTTCATGGCGAAGAGCTCCTGCTGGGTGGTCAGCGGAACGTAGAGCTTCTGGTTTTCGCTGTCGTTGTTGCCATGGCTGATGGGTTCGGCGCGACCGATCACGGTAAATCGAACGTCGTTGATGGTGATGGTCTCGCCCAGCATGGGGTGGCCCAGTGCGAGAACTGCGGCGGACTTGGATCCTAGAACGACCACGCGGCGGCGATCGGCCAAATCGGCGGCATCGATAAAGCGGCCTTCAGCCATGGGCATGGTGCGCACCTGGGCATAATTCGGTTCGACGCCGATCACGCCGCCTGAGGTGTTGGCCCAGGCGCTGACCTCGTAAAGGTCGTAGCGGCTGAGGATGGCGGTAACCGAGCGCAGTTCCGGCAGAGCGCGCAGGGCGTCTTCGTCGCGCAAGGTGAGCTGATAGGGGCGCATGCCGGTGTGCTGGTTGGGCAGAGCGGGGATGGTGGCGTTCCACATCATGACCACGTCGTTGCCGAAGGTAGCCAACTGCTTGTGCTGGCCGGAGCGAAAGCCCTCGCCAAGGCCGACCAGCACCAGCAGCGAGCCCACGCCCCAGGCGATCCCGAACATGGTCAGGAAGGTGCGCAGCTTGTTGGCCACCATGGCGCGGTAGACCTGGCCGAGAGTGTCGGAGAAGGATTGCATAGCGTTTAGACGCCGGGGGAGGGCGCTTAGAGTAGGATACGCTGCGGTGTGGCCACCGGTTCCAGCGGCTCGTCAGGTTCCCGCCCTGGACGCAAAAAAAGCGATGAGGGAGGGGTCTGGTTTTTTGTTTCAAGCAAGAGATGCTGGATGGTCATCGGCCTGGAATGGGATTCGGGTCACGGTCCTGAATGGATCAAACTGGCATGGAAGCCGGACGTCGTTGCGCCCGACGTATAATTTTAGATATTCAGCCAGGCTACTCTATGCGCGATGCACCACATCTCGATCCAATCATGCGCCGACGAATGCGCTACGCCGAAGGCAAACTCCGTACGGCGCAACTTCGACAGTCGCGGACAGAGCGAAGCATACTTTACTGGACCCGTATCCTGGCCGACCTCAGGCACGAAAGAACGCGTGCCATTCAGCCGCCGCTTTGGCCGGAAGAAACAAGCGAAGAGAACCAAGCTGACGCGGGTTAGGGCCTGCGCCAGCTCAATTCCGTAGAGCAGGCTGCCAGTTACTTGGCTGCGGCAGCTTTCTGCGCCGCCCAGCGCTTTTTGACTGCCTCGGCGATGCGTTTCCGCCCCTCGGGTGAGAGGTTCCTCTTCTTCTTCTTTTTCGCGAGTTTCGCGAGTTTCGCGGGTTTCGCAGCGACGGGCGCAGCTACGACCGCAGCCTTCTTCGGCGCGGCCACTATCTTCCTGGGACGCCCGACTTTCTTTTTCGGCGCCGCTACCGCGCCGCCGCCCAGCAGTGTGCGTGCGTGCTGCAACTGAGCAATCTCCTGATCGATGGTTGCCAGAATCTCTGAAATTGACATGCTTCCTCCCTGATTGTTATAGGCAACTGGTTCAAATTCCGCGAGGCTAAGTCTTAACGCCCCAATGTGAGCCACTTGCACATAACTACAATACTCAAAGATTAGCACTTTGACAAATGGCAGGCTACAACCGCCGGTCCGGCGCATCTAATTCAGCAACAGAGAATGACAGGCGCGGGCTTTCAGGCTGCGGGAAAACTCCTTGCTTCCACCTCAGCGGCAAGGTCCCATCGCTGCTAAACTGAAAGCAATGATTCTCCCGTTTGTCCGCGAGGTCTTTGCGGAGCTGGAGCACTCTTCGGGATTTGAGCACGTACGAAGGCATCTGAGCCTGGGTGCGGGGCGGAGACGTGTGTCGGGGCTGACGGCGACGGCGCGGGCGGTGTATTTGCCGCTGATGGCGCGGGCCGCAAGGCTGCCGGTAATTGTGCTGGTGGCCGATAACAAGGCCGCCGAGGCGCTGGAGCCGATGCTGCGCGCCGGCTGCGAGCTGACCGGAGCGGTGGACCCGGCGTTGGTAGTGCGGCTGCCGGCCCACGATGTGCTTCCCTTCGAAAATCTATCTCCTCATCCGGATGTGCAGGAGCAGCGGGCGGCGGCGTTATGGAAGCTGGCCACCGGGGCAGTGTCGATCCTGATTGCTCCGGTGGAGGCGGCGGCGCTCCGGCTCTTTGACCGCGACTACTACGCCGGCCTAGCGGTGACTTTGAAGCGCGGCGAAGAGGTGGATGTGGAGGTGCTTACCGGGCACCTGGCCAGTGTGGGCTATACGCAGATGGATTTGGTGGAGATGCCCGGCCAATTCACGCGCCGGGGCGGGATTCTCGACGTCTATTCGCCCGAGTCCGACCGGCCGGTGCGCATCGAGTTTTTCGGCGACGAGATAGAAACTATTCGTAAATTCGATCCGGAGACGCAGCGCTCGCAAAGTGGCCTGGACGAAGCGCAGTTATTGCCGCTGACGGAGACGCCGGTGACCGAGCGGCTGCTGGCCGCGGTGCATGGGCGGCTAAGCCGGCAGCGGGTGGATGTTGAAGATGAGGAGATGGCTGCCGAGCTGGCGGCTGCCGGCGGAGTGAGCGTCTTTCCGGGCTGGGAGTTTTTCACGGCGGTGGCCGGGGCGGATAAGTCGCTGCTGACTCTGCTGCCGAAGTGCGCGCTGTTCATCGAAGAGCCGGCAATGGTACGAAACCAGATTGATCGCTGGTGGAACAAGGTGGAGCAGCGGCATGAGCGGTCGGCGATGGGCTCGCTGATCAGGCCTGAGGACATCTATCTCCGCCCCGAGGTTTTGCAGGCGGCGCTGAATGGGCAGATGGGGCTGGATCTCGATCAGTTAGGCGTGGTGGACGTTCTCGACGAGGACAACACGCTGGGCGAGATCGAGCTGAACACGCGGCCGACGCTGCGCTTTCATGGCTCGATTCCGGCCCTGACTGACCAGTTGCGAACGTTGATGGCCTCGGAGGCTCGGATCGTGCTGGCCGCGCCGCACCAGGGCGACGTTGAGCGGCTGGCCACGGCGCTGCGCGAGTACCAGATTCCTTATAGGCTGGGCAGCCGCAATCCGCATCCCGGCGAGACGATGCTGAATGAGTCGAGTTACCTGGCAGGCGATTTGCGTGTACCAGTCATTGTGCGCACGCCGATAGCTTCGGGAGTTAGTTTTTTCGACTCGAATCTGTTTTTGTTCGGAGCCAATGATCTTTCGGACGAAGCGGATGTGGCGGCGCGGCCGGAGCCGAGGCGGTCAAAAACAGCGGCCTTTGTTTCGGACTTCCGCGATTTGGGCGTAGGCGATTACGTGGTTCACGTGGAGCACGGGATTGCCCAATACCAGGGACTGAAGGAAATTGTGCAGGACGGACTCTCGGTGGAGTTCATGATCCTGGAGTTTGCCGAAGCTGCCAAGTTATATGTGCCGCTGACTCGGCTGGACCTGATTCAGAAGTACCGCTCGACGGACGCGGGGCCTGCGCCGGCTCTGAACCGGCTTGGCTCGCAGCAGTGGGCCAAGACCAAGGCGCGCGTGCGCAAGGCCATGCAGGATATGACCGGCGAGTTACTGAAGTTATACGCCGAGCGGACCANNTATAGCGAAACCGACGACCAGATCTCGGCGATCCGGGCTATCAAGTACGACATGGAATCCACTCGGCCGATGGATAGGCTGCTGTGCGGCGACGTGGGTTACGGCAAGACGGAAGTGGCGATGCGGGCGGCCTTCAAGGCGGTGCAGGACGGCAAGCAGGTCGCGGTGCTGACGCCGACGACAATTCTGAGCTTTCAGCATTTTGAGACATTCAAGAAGAGGTTTGCGCAGTTTCCTATTAATGTTGAGATGATTTCGCGTTTCCGAACTCCAAAGGAACAAAATATAATTGTCGAGCGGGTAGAGACAGGCAAGGTCGATATTCTTATCGGTACGCACCGGCTGCTTTCAAAGGACATCAAGTTTCAGGATTTGGGCCTTCTGGTGGTGGATGAGGAGCAGCGCTTCGGCGTGCGCCACAAGGAGCGGTTGAAGCAGATGCGCAAGGAGATCGACGTGCTGGCCATGAGCGCAACGCCGATTCCGCGCACCCTGCATATGTCGCTGGTAGGCTTGCGCGACATGAGCGTGATCGAGACGCCGCCCAAGGATCGCATGGCAATTCAGACCGTGGTAGCCAAATTCGACGAAAAGATTATTCGTTCGGCGGTCGAGGTGGAGTTAGAACGCGGCGGGCAGGTCTATTTTGTGCATAACCGCGTGGAGTCCATTTACGAGATCGCCGCGCGGATTCAGGAGTTAGTTCCGGCGGCGCGCGTTTGCGTGGGCCACGGGCAGATGAGCGAAAAGGAGCTGGAGCGGGTGATGCTGGCCTTCATGCGGCACGAATATGATGTGCTGGTGGCGACGACGATCATCGAGAACGGGCTGGACATTCCGCTGGCGAATACCATGCTCATCAATCGCGCGGACCGGCACGGGTTGAGCGAGTTATATCAGTTGCGCGGCCGCGTGGGGCGGTCGAACCGGCGCGCCTATGCCTATCTGCTGATTCCGCCGGAGAATGAGTTAACGGAGATTGCACGCAGGCGCCTTGCGGCTCTCAAGGAGTTCAGCGACCTGGGCGCGGGCTTCAAGATTGCCGCGCTGGACCTGGAGCTGCGCGGCGCGGGCAATATGCTGGGCGGCGAACAGAGCGGGCACATCGAGGCGGTGGGCTTCGAGTTATACACCTCGATGCTGGAGGCCGCGGTGAAGGAGATGAAGGGAGAGGCGAGCGAGGAGCGGCCCGCGACGCAGCTTAACCTGGGGATTGCGCTGCGCATTGATGAGAGTTATGTGCCGGAAGAGAATCAGCGTCTGCGGCTCTATAAGAAGATTGCCGGAGCTGCGAGTGAAGCCGCGGTGAACGAAGTGCGCGCGGAGATGGAAGACCGCTACGGCGCGCCCCCGGATGCTACAGTTTACTTGCTGGAGGCGTCGCTGATAAGGCTCGAATGCGAGCGGGCCGGCATTGCTCAGGTGGATCGCAAGCGCTCCGAGCTGCATATTCGTTTTATGGAAAAAGCGGCTATCGACCCTCAGCACTTGATGCGCCTGGTGGCGCGGAATGCAAAACGCGGCGCGCAGTTCACGCCACAGGGCCTGTTGAAGTATCCTTTAACTGCCACGCGAAGTGACGAAGTGCTGCTGGAGATTCACGAACTGCTGGCCAACCTGGCGCCCGCGCCGGTGAACGCATAAGAAGAAATGAAGTTCGATTGCGAGGACTCATATGAGGCAATTCGTTGTTCTGATGGCGATTGGAGTGTTTATGGCTTCGGTGAATCCTGTTTATGCCGCGAATG
>PMTP01000070.1 GCA_003167305.1 Acidobacteriaceae bacterium | reverse complement strand
CTGTCAAAGAAGGCGCGCATCTTGTCTTGTCTTTTTATGACCACGCGACGCATCGACCTCTGATCGGGTTCAGCTTCGGGAATCTGCTGGCGCGCCTCGGTTAGCAGTCCGGCCAGAGTGCCCTCAATAGCCTTTAGCTTGTAGAGGCTGCTCTTGCCGGTGCGGCGATCCTCGACCAGGCCGGACTGCTTCAACTGGGAGAGGTGCGTGGAGATGGTGCTTTGGCCCATCGCCAGAATCTCCTGCAACTCGGCAACGGAGAGTTCCTCAGCCGCGAGCAGCAGCAGAATGCGGAGCCGGTTGGGGTCGGCCAGGACGCGGAGAATTTTTATGATTGACGCCATAAGCGGACTCTGATACATATCAATATATCACGATTTAACGATACAAGGAGAATTTGCATGGCAACTTCAACACTGGGAATCACGGATTTGGCTTACAAGGTCGCCGACATGGCTCTGGCTGACTGGGGCCGCAAGGAGATCACCATCGCCGAGCAGGAGATGCCGGGACTGATGTCGATCCGCAACAAGTACGCGGCGGGCAAGCCCCTGGCCGGGGTGCGCATCACCGGCTCCTTGCACATGACGATTCAGACGGCGGTGCTGATTGAAACCCTGGTCAGCCTGGGCGCGGAGGTCCGCTGGGCAAGCTGCAACATCTTCTCGACGCAGGATCATGCCGCGGCGGCGATTGCCGCGACGGGCGTTCCGGTCTTCGCGTGGAAGGGCGAGTCGCTGGAAGAGTATTGGGATTGCACGCTGGCAGCGCAGGCCTTCAAAAGCGGCTTGGGGCCGCAGTTGATTGTGGATGACGGCGGCGACGCGACGCTGCTGATTCACAAGGGCTACGAGCTGGAGAATGGCGATATGTGGGTGCATGGGTCTGCGGAGAGCCATGAGGAGCAGGTGATCAAGGACCTGCTGAAGAAGGTCTATGCCGAAGACCCGAAGCACTGGCACAAGGTGGTGGCGGAGTGGCGCGGCGTCTCCGAAGAGACCACGACCGGCGTGCATCGGCTCTACAAGATGATGGAGCAGGGCAAGCTGCTGGTTCCGGCGATCAACGTGAACGACTCCGTGACGAAGTCCAAATTTGACAATCTCTACGGCTGCCGCGAGTCGTTGGCCGACGGCATCAAGCGCGCGACCGACGTGATGGTGGCGGGCAAGGTTGCGGTGATCTGCGGCTATGGCGATGTGGGCAAGGGCTGCGCGCACTCGCTGCGCGGCATGGGCGCGCGCTGCATCATCACTGAGGTCGATCCCATCAACGCGCTGCAGGCGGCGATGGAGGGCTTCGAGGTGACCACCATCGAAGAGACGCTGGGCCGCGGCGACATCTACGTCACCTGCACCGGCAACGTGGACATTATCACCCTCGAACACATGAAGCGCATGAAGGATCAGGCCATCGTCTGCAACATCGGCCACTTCGACAACGAAATCCAGATGGACCGGCTGAACGCGGAGTCGGGCGTGGTGAAGCTCAACATCAAGCCGCAGGTTGACTACTACACCTTCCCCGGAGGCAATAGCATCTTCGTGCTTGCCGAAGGAAGGCTGGTGAACCTGGGTTGCGCTACGGGCCATCCGAGCTTCGTAATGAGCAACAGCTTTGCTAATCAGACGCTGGCGCAGCTCGACCTGTGGGCCAACAAGGACACGTACAAGGTGGGCGTCTATGTGCTGCCCAAGAAGCTGGACGAAGAGGTTGCGCGGCTGCATCTGGAGAAGATCGGCGTGAAGCTGACGACGCTCTCCGCGCGGCAGGCCGACTATCTGGGCGTGCCGGTGGAAGGGCCGTACAAGGCGGAGAATTACCGGTACTGAGCACCTGCGGTGCGGCAGACGGCGCTTACGCGCCATGAAGTTCGTGGTTTCCCAAGTCTCAGAATCGAGACTTGGGAAACCGGCCACAGAAAGGTCATTGCATCCTATGCAGACAATGTCTTCATGCGATAAACTTGGCTGCATGAAAATCAAGATCATCTCTGAACTGTTTTCCGCAACCGCGCTTGGGGCTTTTTTCGGACTCTACTCGAATGGATCGCATCAGAAGTGGCATCGGCTTGGACGCGAAGCATTCTTGGCCCATGAATCACAGAACTTCGACAAGATGTATGCTAACCCATCATCTTTAATGCATTTAATTTTGATTTGGTTGGTTGTGGCGCTGTTTGTTTTTGCCCTTTACAAAGGCATCGCATTTGTTGTGGCCAAGGTTCTTTTGGCTATTACTGATAAGGACGAAGCCGCGCAAGCGTGATTGTGAAGTCTAGCATCTCATCAAGTTCCTCAAGGGATTTCGCATGGCTTCGCCACTGAGTTTTTCTTTCGAGCTGTTTCCGCCGCGCACGCCGGAAGGCGTGGCGAAGTTGCCGACTGTCATCGGCCAGCTCGCGGCGGTGCGGCCAAATTATTTTTCCATTACCTACGGCGCGGGCGGCTCCACGCAGGATGGCACCTACGAGACGCTGAGGTCGGTGATCAAGCACGCCGGCGTGGAGGCCGCGCCGCATCTGACCTGCGTGGGTTCAACGCGCGCCGAGGTGGCCGCGCTTCTGACGCGCTACCGGAATGCGGGCGTCAAACGAATCGTTGCGCTGCGTGGCGACCTGCCGGCGACAGCGATGAGCGCCTCCGCGCCGGGCGACTTCCACTACGCCAATGAGCTGGTCAGCTTTATCCGCGAGAATCACGGGGACGCCTTCAAGATCGAGGTGGGCGCCTACCCGGAGATGCATCCGCAGGCGAGCAGCCCCGGTGCTGACTTCGAGCACTTCCGCCGCAAGGTGGAGGCGGGCGCGAACGGTGCGCTGACCCAACTCTTCTATAACGCCGACGCCTACTTCGACTTCATCGAACGCTGCGCCAAGGCCGGTATTACAATTCCGGTGACGCCGGGCATCATGCCCATCACCGGCCACGCCAACACGCTACGCTTCTGCGCCGGTTGCGGCGCCGACCTGCCGCGCTGGGTGCGCCTGCGCCTGGAAGAGTTGCAGGACGACAAGCCCGCGCTGCTGGAGTTCGGCCTGGAGGTGGTCACGCGCCTCTGTGAAACCTTGCTGCGCAACGGCGCACCCGGCCTGCACATCTACACCGTCAACCAGGCCGGCCCGACGCTGAGCTTGTGGAAGCGGCTGGGGCTGCCTACGCCAGCCTGAGCCAAGCTATAAGAAACTAGCGTGGACCGGGAGGTCCACGCTACAGCCGGCCGGGAGGCCGGCGCTACAGTTTGTGGGTCGGCGAAAGCCGGTGGACGACTCAACAGAAGCCTAGGTTGTTTTATCGGCGCGGGAGACCCTGTCTGGACTTCAAGGCCATGTCTGTGTTCCGCTGGAGTTGGGAGACGCCCCCGATGCGGCGCTTTCCAGCTTTCAGACCTCTCCCAGGAGAAGAGACAGACCATGATGGAGTATTTAATTCACATTGCGCCCTTGGGAACGTTTTTGGCCACCATCGTCTGGTGCCTGATCGGTTTGCCGGCGATCATTGGCGCATACTATCAATCGTGGAGGGCGCGGCAAGAGGCGCGGGCTGTGCGCGAAGGAACGCTGCACAGCATGAACTGTCTGGAGTTTATCGCCGGGGATGGCAGTTGCATCAACCTGGTACCACTGGAAACCCTGCATTCTCTGCCTAAAGCGGGCGATGTAGTTCTTCTGCCTGGCCACGGAGTCGGCGGGCATGGGGAGTTTCTTCCCGGTGCGTACCTGGTGGAATCCATCGAGCATCTCTACACCCCGGTGGAATTGGAGGGCAGCCGTCCGCAGGAGGCGCGGCTGACCAAGGCCGTCGCCAAGGTTACGTCGCTGAATCCTGCGCTGATTCTATGACCGCTTTGTGTCCAGCCCCAGCTACCTTTGTTTACGACGACTGATTCGCTGCCATAGCCGCCAGAGTGCGCCATGTAACAGACGGGTCTGTTTGGCTTTGAGCGCGGCGTAGGAGCGCTCGACATAAACGTCGAACTCCGGCGGCCAGCCGATGGTGGAGCGCCGTTCGGAGTAATCGCCCTCGGCCCACTTGGCCAGCACCGCCTTGTACCCCACCACATGGGTGACAAAGTCCAGCAGGCAATGCGGCATCTGCTCCTCGACGACGAGATAGGCCTTTTCGATAATGATTTTCTCGCGGACATCGTTGAGGGGCATGAAGATGGTAGTCATCCACAGCACCCACTCCTTCATCTCGCTGTCGAGAATCGGAAAGCTCTGCGTTTTGCCTTGCTTGTTGAGCAACGAACGGTAAGCGATATTGCCCGCCTGGGAGGCGACGTAGAGCGGACCGTAAAACTCGTTCAAGCGCCGGTTCACCAAGTCCAGCTTGTCCTTGCGGCGGGCCAGAACCTGAGCGCTCAAGTAAGTGGCCAGGTAGCTGACAAACGCCAGAATTACCGTCAGCACGACTGCGTTTTGCTGAAGAGTCGGCGAGAAGTAGGTCGATAGGTCCATCGCTTGCACCTGGCCGTGAGTATACCGCGACGGCTGCGCGGGAAAACAGTGGACTTAATTCAATGGACCGTTCACATCCCGCCGTGGAATCGTGCGAATGCGCGGGCCAGCATGAGCGACATGAGCAGAATCCCCGCGCCGAGTACAAGCATATGCCGGGTGTTGCGCAGGTTGAAACTGCCGACCCGGCAGACGAGCAGATAGGCGACGGCAAGGTTGAAAAGACCCCACAGCACATTGACCGTCGCGGAGGACAAGCCTTGCCCCGGTGGCGTTGCGAAGGGGCTTTGGAAGGCATGGCCCGAGATCCCATTGCCGAGGTGGGGCAGGCAGTTGGCGAGGAAGGCTCCTCCGAAGAAGTAGGCGACGTAGTGATACCAGCGCAAGAGGTCTCCTTTTCAGTTTCGTGCCGATGATAACAGGGCTAACTCGTTCCCAGATAGATGAAGCGGACGAGAAAAAGCGCGGCCAACAGGTAGAGCAGCCAGTCCTGCTTGCGCAGTTTGCCAGCGGCCAGGTGCAGCGCGGCCCAGGCGATGATGCCGAAGCCGAGGCCGTTGGCGATGGAGTACGTGAACGGAATGAGCACCAGCGTGAGAAACGCGGGAACGGCAACGAGCGGGTCGTGCCAGCGAATCTCGCTGATGGTGGAGAGCATCATGGAGCCGACCAGGATCAGTGCCGGGGCGGTTGCGGCCGCGGGCACAATCGCCACAAACGGAGCCGCGCCGATGGCCGCCAAAAACAGCAATCCAGTTACGATGGCGGTGACGCCGCTGCGGCCTCCTGCTGCCACGCCGGCCGCCGACTCAACGTAGCTGGTCACCGTCGAGGTTCCGGTCAGCGAGCCGAAGACGGTGGCCGTGGCGTCGGTGAAGAGAATGCGATTCAGGCGGGGAATCGAGTGGTCGGCCTCGATCAGTCCGGCGCGCTTGGTGACGGCGACCAGCGTGCCGAGGTTGTCGAAGAGGTCCACAAAGAAAAAGATGAAGACAATCTCCAGCAGGCCTTTGTTGAGCGCGCCGCGAATGTCGAGCTGAAAGGCGGTCTGAGCCAGTGAGTGGACGCCGCCGGCGGCGGGCGTCCAGTGCGCGAGGCCCAGTGCCCAGGCGAGGCCGGTGACGGAGAGTACGCCGATCAGGATAGCGCTGCGTACCTTCTTCACTTGCAAAGCCACCATCAGCAGCAGCCCCAGCAGTGCGAGCGCTGCGGTGGGGTTGCGCAGGTTGCCCATGGTGATCAGAGTCATGGGATCGGCAGCGATGATTCCCGCGTTTTGAAAGCCGATCAGCGCGATGAACAGACAGATGCCGCTGGTGACGGAGGCGTAGAGTTCGTATGGAATGGCGCGCAGAATCATCTGCCGGATGCCCACGGCAGTCAAAGCCAGAAAGAGGACACCGGAGAGAAAAACAGCGACCAG
>PMTP01000119.1 GCA_003167305.1 Acidobacteriaceae bacterium | reverse complement strand
ACCGAGATGACCTTCACGCCGAACGGTTCAGTGCGCTGGTCCATGATGGACTGAATGCGCACATTCAGCTTGTCGCGATGGCTGAGCAGCTCGTCCAGTTCCACCTCGCCCAGCACCGTGCGCAGCGTGGTTTGCGCCAGCTGTGAGGTCTGGTAGACGTAGTTGGCCACCTTGATGGCGGCGTCGTTGGGGTTGACCACGTAGAGCGTGACCACCGCATTGACCTTAATGGTGACGTTGTCGCGGGTGATCACATCCTGGGGCGGAACTTCGAGCACATCCTGGCGCAGCGAGATGCGCACCATCTGTTGTATTGGCTTGAAGACAAAGATGATGCCCGGCCCGTAGGGCTGTGGCGAGACGCGGCCCAAAGTGAAGATCACTCCGCGCTCATACTCGCGGAGAATCTTGATGCAGTTGAGCACGTAGAGGACGACGATGGCGCAAACGATCAGAAGCGAAGTTAGCAAATCAGGCATTGGAATTCCCTCACATACGACCGAATTGTACTCCTGTTATGTTGGTGCGTGGAATGGTTGGCCTGGGTTTTTAGGGCTAACGCAGGCACGATTTGCGAAGAATCTGTATCTCCCTCCCGGAGGGAGGAGTCGATAATAGCCCAGGGTGAAACCCTGGGAGAGCGATCGGATAAGGTATTCCCGCCCCTGAGGGGCGGTGCGAGGCGTTACGGGAGCAATGCAAAATCCTGATCATTTGTAGAAGCCTTCTATGGTTTTTGCGGCGTGGCCGGCTTCACGTGTAGCAGGTAGTTTTCCAGGCCCACGACGCGCAACGCCGCCCCGGCGGCCACGGGTTCGCTGGCCACGGCGCGCCATATTTCACCCTCCACCAGCACATGGCCTTCAGGCGTGAGTGGCTCCATCGCCGAGGCCAGTCGGCCCACCAGCGCCGATGGGCCCAGACAGGATTTCATGCGCCGCGCGCGAAACGCGAGTCGAATAAGAACGAGTGTGATCAATGCGAAGGCTACGCTGACCGCCCCGGCGACCCAGGGGCTGATGGCCATCTCCGGAATCGGCGCGGCTACTAAAGTAAGAGTCCCGAAGGTCAGGCAGACGATCCCGGCGATGGCCAGCGCGCCGTGGCCGCCGAACTTGGCCTCCAGTAGAATCAGCACCAGCGCCGCCACCAGCAGCAGAACCGAGGTGAAGCGAATCGGCAGCAGGTCGAGCGCGAAGATGGCCAGCAGCAGCATCAGCGTGCCCAGCGCGCCGGGAACGATGGTGCCGGGCGTGTTGAATTCCAAATAGATCAGCAGCGCGCCGCAGACCCCGAAGAGCAGCGCGATGTTGGGATTGACCAGCCAGCCGAGCAGCTCTTCGCGCAGCGTGGGCTTGAAGTCTTCGATGCGTACGCCGGCCAGGTGAAGCGTGAGTTTCGTTCCATCCATGCGCGTGATCTCGCGGCCGTCAAGCGCGCGCAGCAACTCCCAGTCGTTCGCGGCGGTCAGGTCGATCAGGTGCAGGTCCAGCGCCTCCTGCGCGGTGTAGGAGTGCGACGAGTGGACGGCGGCCTCGGCCGCTTCGGCGTTCCTGTTACGTTTTGTTACGTAGGAGCGCAGGAAGGCTTCCGCGTCGTTCTCGATCTTCTGCATCATCGTCGCGTCGGGCTGAGGGCCCATCTCGATCACCGGATGGGCCGCTCCGGCGTTGGTTCCGGGAGCCATAGCGGCGATGTCGGCCGACTCCAGCAGGAAGAAGCCCGCTGAGCCGGCGCGCGCCCCCGCCGGAGCCACATAGACGATGACCGGTACCCGCGAGGAGAGGATCGCGCCGGCCATGGTGCGCGTCGAGTCGAGCAGGCCGCCGGGCGTGTCCAGCTCAATCAGCAAAGCGCGCGCGCCGTCGGCGTTGGCTCTCTGGATGGCCCGGTCGAGCTCGCCCTGCGTCACCGGCTGGATAGTGTCGGCGAGGATGAACTTGTCGACTTGCGGCTGCTGGGCGCGGGCCGGAGCGGCCCACCCGCAGGCCGCAACCAAACCGATCAGTACCGTATAACTGTGTACGCGATGAATCATGGCTTGCTCCTTTCGATCACTTGAACTCGTTAAAGAAGTTCGGGTCTAATTCGTACGTTGTTATAGGTTTCAATCCAAGCTCTAATCGCTCAAGCAGATCAACCAACTTTTCTCCATCTATAAGTTCGATTGGTGGTACTCCATCGCGTGATGCCTCGCGACGAGCTTCCGCCGAAAATGTACCTGTAGTCAGAATGATCCCTTTGTCTGCGCGTCCTGCCATTGCTCCTCGAAAATCCCGTACGTGCGTGGGCGCGACTGTTTCTTTATAACGCTTGCATTGGAATAGCACCTTAAATGAAAGAAGTGGATTGATTTGCAGAGTCCCATTTCCATCAATACCACCATCTCCGCTTTGTCCTGTTACAACAACCTGGGTAAATCCAGACTCACGCAATATCCGCTGCGCAAGACGTTCAAAACCTTTCGCTGGAAGTGAAAGTAAAAGCTGAATTATCTGTTCTCTGTAATTACTGGGAGAGTTAATTGCCTCTTCTGCAATTTGCTCAATTTCTGTTTCTTTTCCATGTATCTCTGGGACGCGTTGAACTCGAAAGATTTTTGCTAGCCTAAGAAAAATATCTTTTGCCTGCTCATGTGTAAGTGTGGCAGTGCGCCCTTTATCTGTCAGACTCCAAACTCCTCGTTTTGATGAGTCAAGCATCCCATCACGCACAAGATAAAAGCGAGCCCAGGCAATTTGATTCTTAAATCTAGGTTCACCTGATGTTAATCTTTCATCTTGCTCTGCATCGGTAATGCCAAGGTCTTTGGCAATTTGCTCAACGGCTTCCTCTGGCGTGGCAGAACCACCCAATTTTCGCAGCGCATCAAGTAACGGACCAAAAAACCTTACAAATTGCGGGCCTTTTCCAGTTTTTCGCGTGGTCATGATAAATCCTTTCAGAGTGAAGCCCAAATTCCAACAATCTTCATCCTTAGGAAAGCTCCGAAAATATCATTATTGCAATCAATCATTCCCTCCGGGTTAAAGCCCTACGTTTTTTGTTGCAATTGCGGCACGGCTAAAGCCGTGCCCGTTCAAAACACGAACTTAATCAAAGTTCCCTGACATATTATTACTTCTTCATCCCGTCCAGGGCCTCAATCTGCTTGCGCAATTCCAGCGCCGCCTTGTTCTGCGGGTCGATTTGCAGGGCCGCATCCAGGTTACGTTGCGCTTCATACAAATGGCTGGCCGCAATCTGCAAGCGGACCATGACCAGGTACGCATCGACCGACGGCATCAGTTCCAGCGAGGTAACGGCTTCCTTGCGGGCTGCCTCGGCGTCGCCGCTGCGCTCATGTACCTGAGCCAGCCCGGCGTGGGCCGCGGCGGACCTTGGATCGGCGGCCAGGGCGGCCTGATAGTGCCGTTCGGCTTCCAGCAGCAGTCCTCGCTCCAGATACTCATGCGCCTGTGCGGAGAGCTTTTGCGCGCGCTCTCGCGGCGCAAGCTGAGCCAGGCGCGCGGCATCCATCTGGTCCACCATCAGGGCGGCCTGGTGGAAGGCTGTAGCGTCAAAGCCGCGTTTGATGCGCTCCAGCGGGTCGGCTTTGGCGTCTTCGTCCAAGCCTCCCGCCTCGACCGGCGCGACTGCGGCTGGTGGCGCGGCCGGCGTCTGAGCCGTTCCCGGCTTGGCGGAGATGGGTTTCGCCGTGGCAGGCTTGTCCGGCTTTATCCAGGCCCTCTGCACCGCCTTGGCCTCACTGTCATTGGGATGCAGGCGCAGGCATTGGGCCAGTTCGGTCAGGGCTTCGGCTTTGTCGCCGTGGCGTTGCAGGCTGACGGCCAGGTTGAAGTGGTAGTCGGCCTCGTTGGGGTCTGCGGCCATCGCCTGGCGAAAGAGCGGTATGCCGTCCTTGGCCTGGCGGGCGAGCGCCACGCCTTCATTATTCAGAACCTCGGGGAGCGGCAGCACGCGGGCCACGCCGGCAAAGGCCTCTTCGGCACGGGGGTAGCCGCCGGAGAAGAACAGCGATAGGCCACGGTAGAAGCCAGCCTCAAGAGCGTCGGCGTCGTTGCCCCCCACCTTGGCGAAGGCCGCTGCCGCCTGCTCGTACTGCTTGCCGGCATACTCCTCGCGGCCCAGCGCCATCCAAGCCGGCGAGAACTCCGGGCTGAGCGCGACCGATTGATTCAGATGGCGCAGACGCTCCGGCTGGTCAGGCTCGGTGATGCCGCGAATGTACTGCTCGAAGGCGTCCAGGCGCAGGCCGGAATCGGCGGCCAAAAATGTTGCTTCAGAGTCTTTGAAGCCTGGGTCGAGCTGCCGTGTCAGCTTCCAGGCCAGCGAATCGAAGACCGCGATCAGCGAGCGCATCTCGCCGCGGGCGGTGACCGCGTTGCTCATGCGCAGATAGGGCACATCCACCAGTTGCGCCTCGGCCACAATGCCGGCGCCGTCGGTCACGTAGCTGCCCACAATAATCGAATCGGCGTCCAGAGTTTCAGCCAGTTTGAGCGAGGTGGCGCGCGAGGGGTGAAAGCCCTGCGGCAGCCCCAGGTGATCCAAAGCGTACCGGCGATCAGCGCGGCTCATGGGACTGAAACCCGCCGCTGCCAGACGGCTGGTCAGAATTTCCGCCGAGGCCTCGCGAATCCACTCCAGGCTGGGCTGACCGGTGCGGTTGTCAAAAGGCAGCACCAGCAGGATGCGGCCGCCCGCGGCGCGGACAGCCTCCGCGGAGGCCTGAGCGCGCGCAGGAACCGCTATAGAGAGGAGCAGCACAAGTGCCACTTCCAACAGCCGCCGAACCCGGCCTGAACGATATGAAAAAAATGGTTGCACGACACGCTGATTATAGGCCGTCGGCCCGCGAGCGGCCGGTTGCGGGGGCGAGGAGCAGGGCAGAGGGGCTGAAGCATTGTGCAGAATTGGGTTCCAGGAAAATAGAAAACTCTAACAATAGGCTGAAAAACTTCGCTCTGAATCTTCGGATTGGAACACCCATGAGGAAATGCAAAATTGAAAAGTTTCTTGCCTTCTCTGTCTGATCGTTCCCAGCCTCCGCCAGCGCGTCAAACTAGCGTTTGAACCGGATGAGCGCAATCCACTGCCCATGGTCTTCCTGCTTCCAGACCAGCGTGCCGTGGAGTTCTATCGCGATCTCTTCGGGCGGCAGGTCGTGATGGAGGCCGAAGTAGCGCTCGTCCATCGCCTTGCTCGCCTGCCCCAGCGTGAAGAGTGGCGAAGACGGATCGGCCTTGGTGCTGAAGACCAGCGCGGCGGAGAATTTTTCCGGCTCCTGAGCGGCGCGGGTAATCTGGGCGGCGGAGAAGTCCTCGATGGGAGCCACCGCAAAGGGCTGTTTCAGGTAGCCCAGCTCAGGGCGGGTCAGCTCGTCGGTGACCGGCCAGGCGGAGAGCACCGTTGCGCCGGGGTAGCGCTCTTCAAGCTGGGCGATGCCGGCCTGATGAAGGCGGATCACGCGCGCGTAGTCCAGGTTGTCTTCCGGAGCAAAGCCATAGGGCGGATTGATGAAGATACCGAGCACGAAGGCTGCGGCGCAGAAGGCGGCCAGCCCCTGCCACCAAGGCACGCGGCGATAAAAAGTGGATGCAGCCACCAGCAGCACCAGCGGATACATCGGCAGCAGGTAGCGCGTCAGCAGCGCTCCGCCCAGGAAGCTGAAGAGCAGCGCGTTCACCAGCAGCAGAAGAAGAATGCGGCGCAGCGCGTCAGGGGCGATGCCGGGGCGAACCTGGACGGCAGCGTCAACTCCGTTGGCTGATCCCTGATCCCTGACCCCTGACCCCTGACTCCTGTCTCCACGCGGCTCCAGCAGCAGCGCGGCAACGGTCATCAGCACCGGGACAAAGAGGTTCATGTGCGCGGTCAGATGCAGAATGCGGTGGCCGAAGGCGGCCAGGAAGCGCAGCGGCTCCAGGTTGGCCTGGGCGTTGTAACGCAGGAACTCGGGATTGCCGAAGAGGAAGCCGGTCTTCCAGCGGTGGTAGGCGAACCAGGCGGCCAGGGGGAGGACGCAACCGGCGAGCCAGGCGGCCTCGCGCTTGAGCCGGATGCGGGCCATTCCGGAGGCGCGGCAGCTTTCAATGAGGCTGACGGCGGCCAGGGCGACCGGGATGACGATGGCCGTCTCCTTGCAGAGNNNNCAGGCGCATGGCCAGCCGCCAGACCGCCGTGAGACCGAGCGCGGCAGCCCCCAGCACGGCCAGACGGGTGACAAGCGGGCAATAGCCGAAGAGCTTCCACCAGAGCGCCAGGTAGATGCTGGGAAGCGGCGGATGCGCGTTGGTCAGCGTGGTGATGGGGATCAGCGAACCGGTGCGGAAGAAGTCCCAGGCCGCGGGGATGTAGTAGCCGGCCTCGTCCCAGTAGTAGGGCAGCTTGAGCAGGGTGAGGTGGCTCAAGCCGAGCGCCGCGAAGATTGCCGGGAAGATCATCCAAGTGGGCAGCGGCGCGTTCAGTCGCGGTTGCTTGAGAATCTTCCAGCGCAAAGAATCACTCCTGATAATAGGGGCGTTTGTGGTTCGCGATTTCTCGCCATTTCCGCAGAAAAAACGGAACGGATCGGGCACCGAGCAGCTAAAAGCAAGCGGCTAGTCTCTAAGTCCCTAGTCCCTAATTGATCGGCCCCATCGGGAAGCTGTGGCTCTGCGGTTCCAGGTTAAGCGCGCCGAAGGCATGTTCGTATTGGGCCACGTTCTGCCCCAGCATATTCCACAGGGCCTTGGCCTGCTGCGGGCTGAGGTAGATGGCCTGATGGTTGCGGATCGTGATCTGGTCGGGAGCTTCGCTGGAGGCCAGGCCGAAGACCAGTTGGAAGTCCCAAACGCTGACGCGAACCTGCACGCTGTTGGCGTACGACTCGCGGTAGTCGGGGGTTTGGACGAGGGTCATTTGCGGCTGCTGCGCGGATGGACTCATAGTCTTTCCAGATTACCCCGTTTGGGGCGGGGATGGCGCGGAACGCGCGAATTCGAAGCCGCTTTAGCCGCTCGCTTGTCCGCCTCCATGGTAAATTGACAAGGGATGCGAAAGTGGCGGAATTGGCAGACGCACCAGACTTAGGATCTGGCGGAGCAATCCATGGGGGTTCGAGTCCCCCCTTTCGCACCAACTATTTACGGACATTTGCGAAATTGCCATTTTTCGACTGTGCCTAATTGTGTGCCCACTCAAGAAAACTATGCCTATTGGTTTGCTGGTAAGGGTTCCGGCAATGCCGCGCGTTCCACATGGAGGAATGCCCGCTCTATCGCGTCTGCCAAGTGCTGGGATCCGGTGTGTTGATGCGCCACAGCCTTTTCCACGTCCAGCGACGCAAGCTATAGCGGTTCTCCAATAGCTATACACCGAAACCACACCGCAGAGTGGCTTTTTCCTTAAGAAAAAGCCACCTTCGATAGAATCAGTAAGGACATATGTATTGGAGAACAGATCTAAGACCATCCCCTTCAGCACGGTCTGACTGCGCGGCAGATGTCCAATAGAGCACAGCTTTTGCTTTCTTAACCAGAGGAGAATTGGACTCCAGCCGCTTTTCTGATTAGGCGAGGAGACCGTTATGCCTGAAGTTCGCGCTTTCCCTTCCATCCCCACAAAGATCCTGTTGCCTCTCGACTTTAGCCTCTCATCCCAGGCGGCCTTGGAGATGGCTGCTGACCTTGCTCAGCACTTTCATGCCGAACTCCACCTTGTAAACGTCATCCCGTTTTTCCCTACTACCACTCTCCCTGACCTGATTCCGGAAACCGAATATCTCCAGGAAGCGAGAACATTTGCCGAGCGGCATCTGGAGAAGTGCCATGCTGCCCTTGCTGCCAGAGGAATCAAGGCGAGTTCCAGCGTCGAAGTTGGCAATGACATTGCCGGAAACATCATGGAAGTGGTTGACCGCGAGCATATCGACCTG
>PMTP01000177.1 GCA_003167305.1 Acidobacteriaceae bacterium | reverse complement strand
CGCAAGCGTACTTTTTACTTTACGCAGTATCAGGGCTTCCGCCAGGTGCTGGGAACCACGCAAGTGATGGCGGTGCCGACGCTTGCCGAGCGCGGGGGCCTGGATGCGATCACATACCCCGACGGCTCCACGGATACGCTCACCGTTCCCGTCGATCCGGGAATCGCGGCGGTGATGGCGCGCTATCCGCTGCCCAACGATGCTGCGGGCGCCTTCCAGGCTCGCACCTATGCCACCGCGTCGAAAGTTGTTACGAACGCCAACCAGTTTTCGCTGCGGCTCGATCACAAGTTTTCCGGCAAGGACCAGTTCTTTGCCCGCTTCAACATGGACAACCTCACTGGACCGACGACCAATCCCGACCAGACGGCCATCGACCCCTCCTTCGGTATTCAGTACATCGATCGCCAGCGCAATGTCGTCGGCACTTACACACGGACCGTTTCTCAGCGGCTGATCCTCGAGTCTTCGCTGAGCATCACGCGCTCCACGCCTGGCTTTCCCACGCCCAACCATACCGATCCCGCGGTCAAGTTCAACGACGGCCTCTTTGAGGCTTTCAACTCAGCGGGCGGATCGGTGATGCAGGCCTACGGAAACCTCTTTCAAGGCCGCCAGAATGTGGCTTTTACCGCGGCGCATCATGCCTTCAAAGCCGGCGTTGAGGCGCGATTGAATCGCGATACCACTTACTTCGGCATGAGTCCCAACGGCGAGTACGACTTCGGCGGCGGCGCTGCTTATGCCACCGAAGCGATTCCGTCACAGAGCGGAACCCATGACATCCATCCGGGCGACCAGCTGCCGGACACACTATCGAGTTTTCTTTCCGGCAGTCCCTTTGTCTATACCGTTGCCATCGCGCCCCCGGAGGTCTCCGGCGGCGACCACATCGGCCCGGCGGCCATCAGCCGCAACAACTTCAGCTTCTATTTGCAAGACACATGGAAGGTTAGCAACCGCTTCACGCTGGACTACGGCATCCGCTGGGATCTCTACCAGCCCATCACCGAACGCGCTCACCGCACCTCCAGCTTCCTCACCGTCAACGGCGCGCAGGAGTTTGTGATCAATCCGCAGCCCGGCTACCAGACAAACTGGAATGCCTGGGAGCCGCGTGTGCAGACGGCGTGGCAGGTCAGCAAGGCGATCTCGGCGCATGCCGGCGGCAGCATCATGGTGATCCCTCCCAACATCTGGCAAGACAATTTTCTCACCGGCTCTACGCCCTTCGCCGTTTATCCACGCCTGCTCTCCGCCTCGAATGCTCCCATTCCGTATGGCTTCCAGCTCACTCCTGCGCAGCTTCCCAAGGCCTACACGCCCGCCGGAGCCAACATCCTTGCTGGACCCACCAAATCTATCGTGCCCAACACCGTGATGGACGTGAACCGCTATGAACAGGACCTGGCCGCGCTGACCCAGGGCAATGTCGTCAGCGATCTGAACCTGAGCGGCATCGACCATTCCTTCGGCAACGCCACGCTCTACACATGGACGGCAGGCCTGGAGCGCAAGTTCGGCAATCTTACGGCAGATGCGAGCTATGTGGGCACCGCCGCCGAGAAGCTGCCGCGCACCAGCTTTCCCAACGCCTATCCGGGGGCCAGCCCGGCCTTTGCGACGCATACCACCTTCGATGCCAATGGGAACGTGACCGGCGGCTTCGGCGTGGAAAACGTCATGGCTGCAACGGCCCATTCGACCTATCACGCGCTGCAAACCTCGCTCTCCGGCGCCATGGCTCATGGAGGGCCGGGCATTCAGGCGAGCTACACCTGGTCCAAGTCGCTCGACGACACTAGTCAGGCTATGAGCGGCTTTCCGCAGAATCCGTACGATACCCACCCCGAGAAAGGCCCGTCTTCCTTCGACGTGACGCATGGCTTCGGCCTCAGCGCGGTCCAGGATCTGCACCTGGAGAGCGCCGGGATTCTACATTCCGTGAGCAAGAAGGCTACCGATGGCTGGGAACTGCTCAGCATTTCCAGCATCAGCTCCGGCTTGCCCTTCACCGTCAACAGCGGCATTCAGCAGACCGGCGCCGGGGCTAACGGCGCGGACCGCCCGGACCAGATTGCCCAGCCGCATCTTTCCAGCGCTCGCAAAGTTCGCCAGGACTACTTCGGCGAAGGCGCGGACGACGCTACCGATTACTTTTTTATCCCCATCCACATCACCGGAGGCACCGGCCCGAATCAGGGCCGCTTCGGAACGCTGGGACGCAACACCTTCCGCGGGGCCGCCTTCTACAACTTCGATTTCGCGCTGATCAAGGACACGCCCCTCGGCCGCCGCAAAAGCGGCGCCGAACTCATGAGCCTGCAATTCCGCAGTGAGTTCTTCAACCTCTTCAATATCGTCACCTTGGGCCTGCCGAACAATATCCTTACCGGCTCCGGCTTTGGCGAGATCAGCAAGACCGCCGGCAACTCGCGCCAGATTCAGTTCTCGCTCAAGCTGATTTACTGAGTGCCGCGAATCGCGCTACGCATAGGATGAAAGCGACCACGGCGGCGGTTTGCGACCGGGCGTTCCCCCATCAACGCTCGTTTGACCTCCATCATGGAACCAAAGCTCTCAATCTCTCGTATTGCATTCCCATAGATACGGGTGTATTCTTCACCTATTGGTTTCCAAGAGGAGTGGAAAATGGGCGAGAAATCCGACGTTTGGCAGGGCACGCTGGCGCTGATGGCGCTCAGAACGCTCGAATCAATGGGGCCGCTGCACGGCTATGGCCTGGCGCGGCGCATTGAGCAGATCAGCGGCGACCGGTTGCAGTTGAACTATGGCACGCTCTACCCGGCGCTGCTTAAGCTGGAGCAGGAGGGGTTCATCCGTTCGCGCTGGGGGCTCTCAGACAATAACCGCCGCGCCAAATACTACGAGCTGACCAAGGCGGGCCAACGCCAGGTGAAGAAGGCCGCTGCCGAGTGGGAGCAGACCACCGCGATTCTGGCGTGCTTCCTGACCCCGGCAGAGGAGGCCTGAAATGATGATGCCGCGCAAGCTTAGAGCATTCTGGATTCGCCTGCTTGGCATGATCGGCGCGCGCCGCAACGACGACGACTTCGCCGCCGAACTGGAAAGCCACGTGGAGATGCATACCGAGGACGGCATCCGCGCGGGCCTGAGTCCCGCGGAAGCGCGGCGGCAAGCGCTCATTTGCCTGGGCGGCAGGGAGCAGACACGTCAGGCCTATCGCGAGCGGCGCACGCTGCCCTGGCTGGAAACGCTCTGGCAGGACATTCGCTTTGGCTTGCGAATCCTCTGCAAGAATCCCGGCTATACCGCCGTCGCAGTCCTCACTCTTGCGCTCGGAATCGGAGCGAACACGGCGGTCTTCACGGTTGCGGAGGCGGCCTTGCTGCGTTCCTGGCCGGCCAAAGAGCCCGGACGGCTGGCCAGGCTGATCTCCACGACGCCGCAGGGCGAGGAAGACTCGTTCTCCTACCCGGACTACCGGGATTTGGCCGGACAGAGCAGATCGCTCCAAGGGATTCTCGCTTACACTCGCCGCGTAAAGACACTCCGCGTGGAAGCGGAATCGCAGGCGGTGCGGGATGACGTCGTTTCTCCCAATTATTTCTCGGTCCTGGGGATCGATGCCCAGCTTGGCCGGACGTTCTCCGCCGAGTCCCAACCGGATAGCGAACCAGGAGTCGTGATCAGCGACTCGCTCTGGCATCGGGTTTTCAACGCAGATCCGTCGCTGGTGGGAAAGCAGATATGGTTGACCGGCCGCGGCTACACAGTTCTGGGCATTGCGCCGCCGGGTTTTCGCGGCCTGGCGCGCGGGGTTCCCACGGACCTGTGGCTCCCCGTCGCGACCGAATACGCAAACAAGGAGCTTGCCGACCGGAAGAGCCGCGAGTTTGAGGTGCTCGGGCGTCTGTGGCCGGGTGTGACCGCTGCAGAGGTCAAGGTTGAGTTGGACACCCTTGGACGCCGCCTGGCTTTGGCCTATCCTGCCATCGACAAAGCCAGGAACGTTGTCCTGATCTCAGAGCGAGAACGCCTGCGCGAAGCCATGGTGCCAACGTTGATTCTGATGACCGGCGTCGGACTGGTCCTGCTGATCTGCTGCGCCAACGTTGCCGGATTGGTACTGGTCCGCGCCGAGGCAAGGCGCAAGGAGGTTGCCATGCGGCTGGCGCTGGGCGTGGGACGCCTGCGCCTGATGCGTCAGTTGCTCACCGAGAGTTTGCTGCTCGCTTCGCTGGGCGCGGCGCTTGGCCTGCTTCTGGCAGCCGGGCTTCTTCGGTTGGCACCGGCGCTGATGCCTCCGTCAGAGGTTGAGTTTGGGCTCGACCTGCACCTCGACGCATCGGTCCTTGCCTTTACCGCAGCCGCCGCCCTTCTGTCGGTCCTGGTCTTTGGATTGGCGCCGGCAATTCAGCTCTCCAAGACGAGTCTCGTCTCGGCGCTCAAAGGCGAAGAGACGGGTGCTGCGCGCAGTGTGCGGCGATGGACGATGCGAAACGCGCTGGTGCTGGGCGAGATTGCGCTGTCGTTAGTGCTGTTGACGGCGTCAGGGCTGGTGGTGCGCAGCCTGCTCTTCAGCCGTTCGCTTCCTCTGGGCTTCGACCGGCAAAGGCAACTGATCTTCTTTGATCTGGACCCTGGGATCGTTGGATACAACTCGGAGCGTAGCGCGAACTTCTTCAACCAAGTGGAGGAGAAGGCGGCGGCGCTGCCGGGGGTCCGCCACGCGACTATGGCGCGGCGCGTATTGCTCTCCGATTCGGGAGGAGGAATGACGCAGCGAGTATCAATTCCCGGCGTGGAATTGCCGCAAGGGCAGCTCAGCGTTCCCATCAAATTGGACGCGGTTGACGGCAACTACTTCCGTAGCGTTGGAACGCGCCTGATCGCAGGGCGCGAATTCACTTCCGGTGACAATCCTTTGGCTGGCCGGGTCGTGATCGTCAGCCAAACCATGGCGGAACGCTTCTGGCCGGGCCAGGAGGTGCTGGGGAGGCAGATCGTGGCCGACGGGACGGCATGCCAGATCGTCGGCGTTGTGGAGGACGCAAAGATCAACAGCATCCATGAAACCCCGGAACCCTATATGTACTTCCCGTTTGTGCAGATGCCCAGCGAGGAAGGAACGCTCATTGTCGAGGCGGAGAGCAATCCGCACGCCCTGACGACAAGAATGCTGAGCGAGATTCAACGGGTGGATCGCAATGTGCCTGTCTCGGTTCGCACTGTGGATTATCTGATGCAACAGGCTTTCTGGGCTGACCAGATGGCCGCGGGCTTTGTGGCAGCGCTGGGATTGCTGGGGATCTTCCTCGGAGCCATAGAACTCTATGGCGTGGTTGCCTTCACAGTGAACCGGCGCAGCCGCGAGATCGGCATCCGCATGGCGCTGGGCGCCGAGCGCCGGGATATATTGCGGCTGGTGCTCGGCCAGGGACTGACGCTTGCCGCAATTGGAGCGGGAATCGGTCTGGTGGCTTCGCTCGCGGCCATGCGGCTGCTATCGACCATGCTCTATGGCGTCAGGCCCACCGATCCGCTCACTTTTGCCGGCAGTTCGACTCTGGTGATCCTGGTGGCTTTGGCGGCCAGTTGGATTCCCGCACGCCGCGCGGCGTCCATCGATCCCATGCAGTCGCTGCGGACGGAGTAGCAGTGCGCGCGTCAGGAAGCCGCTTTGAAAGAGCAGGCAGTATGAGCGCTTCCGGGAGCAAGGGGTTGGCTCCATGGGAACAAATAAAAGGGGAAGAGCCTAAGCTCCTCCCCTTTGCTGTCCGCAGTCCAGGGTATGATTCTGGTCCGAAGCGAAACTACTTCTTCACGGGGGCGATCACGTCCTTGGCGGCCTTGGCCACGCGGAACTTGACCACCGTCTTGGCCTTGATCTTGATGGCCGCGCCGGTTTGGGGGTTGCGGCCGATGCGGGCCTTGCGCTCCGCCTTCACCAGGCGGCCGATGCCGGGAATTACGAAAACGCCGTTCTTCTTGGTTTCCTTCACGGCGGTCTCCGCCTGCAGGTCCAGGAAGGCTGCGACTTGCTTGTTGGTCAGTTCCAGTTTTTCGGCCAGAAGCCGAATCAGGGCGGTCTTGGTCAATCCAGTTGCCATGTGTTGCTCTCCTTCTCGGGCGTGCCCTTGGGCGCGCCGGTGTTGCCTGGGCTTCCGCCGCATACTGCGCGCCGCATGGATAGGAGGGAGTCAGGCAACACGTGCACGAAACCCCTGTATTCATGCGGGTCGGAGTACCCGTCGTTCGTTACAATGCGACTTTTGACGGTATAAAGTCAAGGAAAAAACCGCGATTTCCACAAAATTCTTAGGTATTTGTGCACTTTTCGTCTATTTTTACCGAGAATTGCCCGGTTTTACTGGTTCTGACAGGAATGTCCGGCCAACAAAATCCTCGAATCACCTGCGATGCCGTGCCCCATCCTTGCGCGTATTTCTGGCGCAAGGGTGGGAAACCTCGAAACTCAATCGGCCCCGTTTGTCAGCAGTCGCCCGGCTCGCCACGTCGAGTTACGGTTGAAATGAGCGAGCCGTCAATCTCCGCCCCGGAGGGGCGCGTCGAAAATAGCCCAGGGCAAGAGCAGCGCAGCCCTGGGACAGATGCCAATACCGATCTCGCGCCCTGTAGGGGCGCTGCGAACTGATTCAATTCAGCTGCGAACTGATTCAGTTCATTAGGAACGGAGCGCAACAAAGCAGAAAAGCCAGGACTCTTGCGCATAAAATGGCAGTGCAGCACCTAATCCAGGCCGAAAAGCACCTTTTTGCGGGGCGCGAGCGCTGCGGCAATCGGGGTGTTCAGCGCATCCACCACCGGGGCGGCCAGCCGGAAATGGCGAATCAGCTCAGCGGCAAAGCCGGGGTCGAGAGCGGCTGAGGCGGACAGCGTGGTACTCAGCCCCCACTGGCGACAACGAATCAGGTCGAGCGCCGGATGCTCTTTGGGAAAGCCCTTCGGCGGGCGGGTGAGCGCGTTGCCTTCAAACTCGCTGAACGTCTTGCGCACGGCTGGTTTCTGCAAGAGTTTTCTGAACTCAAGATGATTGTCCAGCAGCCAATGGCGAATGGCGGCCAGTTGATCCTTCTCCGGCATATAGGCTCCGGCGGCGATGACCACTTCTTTGGCGTCGATGTGGAAGTAGTAGCCCGCGCCGGAGGTCTTCTCCAGCCCCTGATGCGACCACCAGGCGGCCACATGCGTCTTATAAGGCTTCTTGTCGGCGCTGAAGCGGGTGTCGCGATAGATCCTGAACAGACACTTCTCCGCGGGGCGCACAAAGCTGGGCGCGAAGGTGGCCATCGCATCGGTCACCTTGCGGATGATGGCCAGCATTGGCTCCTTCAATTCGGCCTCGAAGACCGCCTTGCGCGGCGTGAACCACTCGCGGTCGTTGTGGCGGGCGAGGGCGCGCAGAAAGGCCAGGCCTTCGGGGCGAAGGTGGGCGGCGGCTACGGGTTTTGTTGCGCGAGTCATGATGGAAACAAGTCTACCGGATCACCTTCAGCGCGCCGCGGAA
>PMTP01000020.1 GCA_003167305.1 Acidobacteriaceae bacterium | reverse complement strand
CCGGCGTGCCGCGCTGGCCGAAAGGCACAAGCGTCTTCACATCCACACCCATCGCTCCGGCGAGACTGACAAGAAGCTCGAACTCCGGCTTCACACCGGCGCGGTCGGCAGCCTTGCTGACCAATTGCACGTCGCCGAAGGTGTTGGTCACCGTGCCGCTTTTCTCATAGAGGCTGGCGGCGGGGAAGACGATATCGGCCAGCGCCGCCGTCGCGGTGAGGAAGATATCGGCGACGATCACGAAGGTCTTCTTCAGCGCCGCAGCATCCACGCTCAGCTTTGCCGCGGGATCAGCGCCGACGATCAGCAATGCGCCCAGTTCGCCGCTAGCCGTCGCTAGCTTCATCTCCTTGAGTGTCTTGCCGGGCGTTGCGGGCAGGCCAGCGTACTCGGAAAAGGCGCCGGGAGTGGTGACCGGAACATAGCCCGGAAGCAGGTCTGGCAAGAGGCCCATGTCGGCCGCGCCGCGCGAATTTGCATAGCCGCCGAGGAAGGCAAAGCGCACATTACCGCGCTTGAGCCCCCACGCCACCAACTCCGTGACTTGCGCGCCGCTGTATTCGGGGCCGAAGACAACGAGCAGCGACTCCTCGGCCAGCACAGCCTTGCTGAAGTCGGAGTTGCTTTGGTCCAGAAAAGCGGTAAGAGCGGGGTAACCGTCCGCGGGCAACAGCAATGCGGCCTTGGCCATCCGCTCCAGCTTGATCGCCCTGGCGTTGGCGATGTAGAGCCGCGCGTGATTCAAGCGCACATTGGTGCGCAGATTCCAAGCCAGCAGCGGATGCTCTTCGGTGGGATTGCCGCCGATGAGAAGAATGGCGGGTGCAGTAGCCGTCTCGCGCAGGCTGGCGGCTTTGCCCTCATGCCCGGCCAGCGCCCGCGCAAAGGCCGCGTAATCCGCCGTGCGCTCGTGGTCGATGTTGTTGGTTTGCAGCACGGTGCGCGCAAACTTTTGCAGCAGGTAGTTTTCTTCGTTGGTGGTGTGGTTCGAGCCGATGACGCCGATCGCCGCGCCGCCGCGGCTGTCGCGCATTTCCTTGAGAATGGCGGCCGCCATGCGTAGCGCCTTCTCCCATGTAGCCGGCTCCAGTTTGCCTTCGGTATTGCGCACCAGCGGGTGGGTCAGGCGCTCGGGGCTGGCGACGAAATCAAAGCCGAAGCGGCCCTTGGCGCAGAGAAAGTCGCCGTTGATGCCGCTTTTGTTGCGATTATCGGCGCGGACAATCTCCGAGCCGTCGTTGGTTTGGCGCACGCCCAGCGTCACCTTGCAGCCGTCGGCGCAATGCGTGCAGACCGTCGCCACGTGGTTCATCTCCCACGGCCGCGTCTTATAGCGATAACTGCCGCTGGTCAGCGCGCCCACCGGGCAGATGTCGATGCACATTCCACACTGCTCGCAGTCGAGATGATCGCGGCCATTGGGCACAATCGTCGAGCTGACGGCGCGGCCTTGCACGCCCAGCGCCCAGACGTCCATGCCCTCGCCGCAGACGCGGATGCAGCGGTAGCAGAGGATGCAGCGGGGGCGGTCGAAGTAGACGGCGGGCGACCATTGCTGCTCTTCGCGGTGCTGCTTGGCCTCGGCGTAGAGGCTCTCGCCCGCGCCGTACTTGAAGGTCATGTCCTGCAACTCGCACTCGCCGCCGGCGTCGCAGACCGGGCAGTCGAGGGGATGGTTGCCGAGCAGCAGCTCGAGGGTCGCCTTGCGCGCCTGGGCGATTTCATCGGACTCGGTAACGAAGACCTGGCCCTCAGCGACGGTGGTGGTGCAGGCGGTTTGCAGCTTGGGAACCTTCTCCTGGCGCACGACGCACATCCGGCAGGCGGCCTGCAGGCTCAGGCCAGGGTAGTAACAGAAGGCCGGAATCTCGATGCCCGCCTTGCGGCAAGCGTCGATCAGCAGCGTCCCCGCGGGAGCCGTCAGCGTCTTTCCATCGACAATGAAGGTTACGTCCGGCATAAATCCCTATTTCTTCTTTGGCCTCAGGTCCATGATCGTCCTCACAGATTCCATCACGATCTCTCTAAAGAGCGCTTCGTGAGCCTGAATATCACTCAGGCCTAAATTCCGAAAAAGGATCTTGTGCTCGTCCATTGGCACGGTTCTCGGCGCCGGTTCTGGGGCGAATCCTTCTGCTTTTGCCCTGTTAAGGAGATCTCCTGATCGAATGAAGAAGGAGACTAGGTTGTTATGTACGCAAACAGCATTGCTGTATGGCCCATATTCGATCTTGAGTGGAATGTATCCAGATTTTATCTTTCCAGTCGAGAGCACACCGTTACTCAGCTCAACAATTCGACTTGCCATTGCCTTGTGTTTTGTCTCATTTTGCTGTGTGATAGTTTTCATGGCGCTGTCTTCCTTTCTTGCTGGCTTTTACACCAATGCAATTTCCACGTGCTTTGTGAACGGGCAAGCCTTTCCGTTCAAATGCTCCTCGAACTCCTTGCGGAACTTCTTCACGAAGCCCAGAATCGGCATCGCCGCCGCGTCGCCCAATGGGCAAAAGGTCCGGCCCAGCATATTTTCCGCAAGGTACTGAATGTTGTCGATGTCCTTTCGCTCGCCGAAGCCCGCGTGAAAGCGCGTCAACGATTTCTTGAGCCAGTCCGTTCCCTCGCGGCAGGGGATGCACCAGCCGCAGCTTTCGTGCTGATAAAAGCTGATCGTGCGCAGCGCGAACTCGACGATGCAGGTTTGATCGTCGATGACCACCACGCCCGCAGAGCCGAGCATCGAGCCGGCCTTGCCCACCTGGTCGAAGTCCATGCCGATGTCGATCTCTTCCGGCAGCAAAACCGGCGTGGACGACCCGCCGGGGACGACGGCCTTCAATCCGCGCCCGCCGCGCACGCCGCCCGCGACCTCGTAAATCATTTTTTTGAGGTTGTAGCCCATCGGGAGTTCGTAGACGCCGGGACGCTCGACGTGGCCACTGATACTGAAAAGGCGCGTCCCTCCATTGCGCGGCGAACCAACCGCCGCAAAGGCCGCGCCGCCCATCGCAATTACGTGCGGAACGGCGGCGATGGTCTCGGCGTTGTTGATGACCGTTGGGCCGCCATAGAGGCCGACGACGGCCGGGAAGGGCGGCTTGATGCGCGGAATCCCCCGCTTGCCCTCCAGCGACTCCATCAGCGCCGACTCTTCGCCTACTTCATACGCGCCCGCTCCGGTCTGCGTGATGATTTGAAACTCAGTCCCGTAGCCGAAGATCTTCTTGCCCAGAAAGCCGCGCGCGTAAGCGTCTGCGATGGCCTTCTCCATAATTTCGAGCAGATAGCGGTACTCGCCGCGCAGATAGATGAAGCCCAGCCTCGCGCCGATGGCCAGGCCGGCGATGATCGTGCCTTCGATGACCGCGTGGGGGTCATGCAGAAAGATAAGATGATCCTTGCAGGTTCCCGGCTCGCTCTCGTCGCCGTTGACCAGCACNNTACTTGGGCTTGGCGGACTGCTTGGGCACGAAGGACCACTTCATTCCCGTCGGGAATCCCGCGCCGCCGCGCCCACGCAGGCCAGAGGCCTTCATCTCATTGATGATCCACTCCGGCCCCAGTTCCAGGCACTTCCGCACCGACGCATAGCCGCCGAGTTCGAGATAGCGGTCGATCCTGGCCGCGTCCTGGCCAAAGCGTCGCGAGACGATCTTGACCTCATCGGGATGGGAGACCAGCCTAGGCATGAGCAGTCTCCTTCCACCCCAGTGACGAAGAC
>PMTP01000110.1 GCA_003167305.1 Acidobacteriaceae bacterium | reverse complement strand
CAGGGTTGTTCCCGGCCGTTCACGGAAAACAGGGACCAGGGACCAGGGACTAAGGAACAGAAAACATCGCGGCTCGGGCCATTGGTCATACTTCGATTTTGCGCCGGAGGAAGGTTATTATGCGCAAAATCCGCGCGCAAGAAACTGGCGCTCGGCCAGCGCTGGGCGGCGAAGATCGGGAAAGTCGAACTCTACCGGCGGAATTGACGGCGGATGGCGAGCAGAAAGAGCGCGAAGAGGGAGGAAGTCAGCAACGTTTCGAGGATTCCCAGGATGCGGCCCCGCGGATAGACGGGCGTGTACTCCGGATTTCTTTGAAATGTGGCCGTATCGATAGCCGTGATTCCACTCTTGCCGATCAGTTTTGCTTCTGTCCAACGATTATTCGTATCCGTGTCCTGTCGGTTCCAAACGCTGGAGTAGGTCACGATTGCGTTTCCAGCGGGATTTCCTGGTTTGGGCTGCTTCTGTTCAAGCCCTAGGATGGGAAACAAGAGCGTCGCCGCCAGGAGGGTTGCAAGCAGCCAGGCTCCAGGCTTGGCGTAGCTGTTGCCGTAGTCGCTGGCCAGCCGATAAAGATTGAGCAGACTCATCCAAGGGCGGAGGATACAGCGCACGGTCAGTAATCGACCGTATGATGGCGGCTCCAACCGCCTCATCTCCATCTCGCCATAATGAAAGTCATTGGCCTTGCGATAATCCAAACGGTCATCGTAATTCTTGTGTAACTGGTGGTAGATCTGCTCCACCGCGTCATAGTCGAACTCTCCGTATTCCTCTTGTATTTGGGAAAGCTCCGGATCGAGAAGAATCTCCTCCTCAAAGACCGCAAGGCCGCGATGCCCCTTGCGCTCTGCCCAATCTACGGAGGAGGTAAACCTGACTGCGCTCACATCGCAGTTGAGAAAGAGAGCGCGGCTGAGATCGACATCCTCGAAGACGATCTCTCCGGGCTTGGCGAATTTCGCCATGATAAAGACGGCACCTGGCTTTCCTGGCTCCTTAGGCTCGAAATCTATATGCCGGAATTCCGCTTGATCGAGAAATTTGCACTCATGCCAATCGGCCGTTCCACAGAATTCTATCCGCTCGAAGATTACATTCTGTGTGAAGGTCGCTTCACAAAAATCTGCGTCCTGCTTGAAATTCACTCTACTAAAGTCTGCATTCTGCTTGAAGATCGCATTGCTGAAACCTACGTTCTGCGTGAAAGTCGCATCGCCAAAGGATGCGTTTCGCGTGAAGGTCACTCTACTGAAGCCTGCGTTCTGCTTGAAGATTGTATTGCCGAAGTCTGCGTTCTGCGTGAAGGTCGTATTGCCGAAGTCTGCGTCCTGCGTGAAGGTCGCTCCGCAGAAGTCTGCATTCTGCGTGAAGGTCACTCCGCTGAAGTATGCGTCCTTCGTGAAGGTTACTTTACTGAAGTATGCGTTCTGCATGAACTTCGCGTTGCCAAAGTATGCGTTCTGTGCGAATGTCGAATCGTTGAAAAATACGTTCTGCATGAAGATTACTATGTTGAAGTTTACTTCCTGCGTGAAGGCCGCTTTGCTGAAGAGTGCGTACTGCGTGAAGGTCGCTCCGCTAAAGTCTGCACTCTGCATGAAGGTCGTTCGATCAAATCGGCAGATCGCTTTGAACGTCCTTCGGTTGAAGTCAGCGCGGGGAATGAAAAATCCCTCGAAGTGGGCCTTATTTTCCCCTGCCTCTTCCAGAATCCTCTCAAACTCCAGCCAGAAGGCATCAAAAAGTGGACCTAATTGCTTGTCCGGGTCTTTCGAGTGCATCAGGCATACAGGCTGCTCGTCTACTCCTTCGAGCGCGGCGTGGAGTTTGCGGCCGCATCTCAGTTGTCCGCCGTACCGTCCCATCTCGATCGGACAGCCCGCCTCGCTTTCGGCCTCCACCACTACGGGCGCGACCGGCTCGGGCTGGGGCGCTTCTTCGGCGTTTTCGCCGGGTTCGGCCTCCGGTTGCGAGACGGGAAACTCCTCGTGCGCAGCTTCGGTTTCCGGTTCCGCAAGTTTTTCCGGTACGATTTCCTGCTCATTCGCCATTACGCGCGAGTATATCAAGCGCGATTCATGTCTGTACCTGAAAACCCAGGCTTTTCAAACAAAACAAAGACCATATCTGAGATTATTCGGGGCTTCATTATAAGAACTTAATCGCACAATATGGGATTTCACCCCCGTGATGTGCTTTGCATCACAGCGAGTCTGACCCCTGGAGATGAGACTCAGAGGAGCGGCAGATTTTCCGCGGGCCGCACTATGAGGGAATTGGTAATGAGTGAAAAGAGCATGGTTATCCTGGATGGGAACGAGGCGGCCGCCTCGGTTGCCTATCGTCTCACTGAAGTCGTCGCGATCTACCCCATCACCCCCTCGTCGCCGATGGCCGAGTGGGCCGATCAGTGGCGCTCGGAGGGGAAGAAAAACATTTGGGGCGCGTTGCCCATCGTGGAAGAGCTGCAGAGCGAGGGCGGCGCGGCTGGGGCGCTGCACGGCGCGTTGCAAGCGGGGGCCTTCGGGACCACCTTCACCGCCTCGCAGGGCCTGCTGCTGATGATTCCGAACATGTACAAGATTGCCGGTGAGTTGACCCCGGCGACGATGCATGTGACGGCTCGCACGCTGGCCACGCACGCGCTGTCGATCTTCGGCGACCACAGCGATGTGATGGCCTGCCGGATGACGGGGTGGGCGATGCTGGCCTCGAATTCCGTGCAGGAAGTGGCCGACATGGCTCTGGTGGCGCAGATCGCCACACTGGAATCCCGCATCCCGTTCATCCATTTCTTCGACGGCTTCCGCACCTCGCATGAGGTGGGCAAAATTTTACCCATCAGCGACGAGACGATTCGCGCGCTGCTGGACGACAAGTACATCATCGAATACCGCCAGAGAGCGCTCAGCCCGGATCGCCCGATCATTCGCGGCACGGCGCAGAATCCCGATGTCTTCTTCCAGGCGCGCGAGGCCTGTACGCCCTTCCACGCCGCGGTTCCGGGAATTGTGCAAAATGTGATGGATCGCTTTGCCAAGGAGACCGGCCGCGCCTATCACCTGTTTGATTATTACGGCGCGCCGGATGCGGAGCGGGTGATTGTGCTGATGGGCTCTGGCGCGGAAGCTGCCGAAGAGGCCGTGGACCTGCTGGTGAAGCAGGGCGAGAAGATCGGCATGGTCAAGGTTCGGCTCTATCGTCCGTTCGATTCGCAGGCCTTCCTCGCCTCGCTGCCCTCGACGGTGAAGTCGATCGCGGTACTGGACCGCTGCAAGGAGCCGGGCGCACCTGGCGAGCCGCTGTACATGGACATCGTGACAGAATTTGCCGAGAGGGGGCTGGCCGAGAACGAAGCCTCGCTGCCCTTCGCCGCCAAGCCGAAGGTCATCGGCGGCCGCTATGGGCTGTCTTCCAAAGAATTTACCCCGGCGATGGTCAAGGGCATCTTCGACGAGCTGAGCAAGGCCGAGCCGAAGAATCACTTTACGATTGGCATCGACGACGACGTTTCGCACACCAGCTTGAGCTACGATCCGGAGTTCTCGACCGAGGATCCGAAGACGGTGCGGGCGCTGTTTTATGGGCTTGGTTCGGACGGCACCGTAGGCGCGAACAAGAACTCGATCAAGATCATCGGCAGCGAGACCGACAACTTCGCGCAGGGCTACTTTGTGTACGACTCGAAGAAGTCCGGCTCGATGACGACGTCGCATCTAAGGTTTGGGCCTAACCCGATCCGGTCCTCTTATCTGATCACTCGCGCCAGCTTTGTGGCCTGCCACAACTTCAGCTTCCTTGAGAAGATGGATGTGGTGGAGGCGGCGATGCCGGGAGCGGTCTTCCTGCTGAACTCGCCTTACCCGGCCAGCGAGGTTTGGGCGCATCTGCCCCGGACCACGCAGCAGGAGATTCTGCGCAAGAAGATCGAGTTTTATGTGATCGACGGCTACGAAGTGGCTCGCAAGGCCGGCATGGGAACGCGCATTAACACCATCATGCAGACCTGCTTCTTTGCCATCAGCGGAGTGCTGCCGCGCGAGGAGGCTATCGCGCAGATCAAGAAGGCCATCTACAAGACCTACGGCAAGCGCGGCGAGGCGGTGGTGGCCAAGAACTATGCCGCCGTGGACCATGCGCTGGCGCATATGGAAAAGGTAACGCTTCCAGAGGCAGTTTCGTCGGAGTTCGATCTGATTCCGTCGATCGATAGCCGTGCGCCGGAGTTTGTGCGCAACGTGCTGGGCCAGATTGCCGCGGGTCACGGCGATCTGCTTCCGGTGAGCGCGATTCCGGCCGGTGGAACCTTCCCCACGGGCACGGCGCAGTACGAAAAGCGCAATATCGCGCAGTTCATTCCGGCGTGGGACAAGGAGCTCTGCATCCAGTGCGGCAAGTGCGTGATGGTTTGCCCGCACGCCGTGATTCGTGCCAAGGTTTACTCACCGGAGGCGGCGGCCAACGCGCCCGCGAGTTTGCAATGGGCCAAGCCCAAGTGGAAGGGCATGGAGCAGGACCGTTACACGCTGCAAGTTGCACCGGAGGATTGCACCGGCTGCGCGGTCTGCGTCGAGGTTTGCCCTGTCAAGAACAAGAGCGACGCCAGCAAGAAGGCTATCAATATGGCCTCTCAGCCGCCGCTTCGCGAGGCAGAGCGCGAGAATTGGGATTTCTTCCTGGGCTTGCCCGAGATGGATCGCTCCAAGCTCTCGCACGCCCAGGTAAAGGATCTGCAACTGTTGCAGCCGCTCTTTGAGTTTTCCGGCGCCTGCGCGGGCTGCGGAGAGACGGCCTACATCAAGCTGCTGACCCAGCTCTTCGGCGACCGGCTGTATATCGCCAATGCGACGGGTTGCTCGTCGATCTACGGCGGCAATCTGCCCACCACACCATACACTTCCAACAACGCGGGTCGCGGGCCGACCTGGGCTAACTCGCTCTTCGAGGACAACGCCGAGTTTGGCTTCGGCATGAGAACCGCGCTGGATCAGCAGAAGGAGTTCGCGGAGCTTCTGGTGACGCGGCTGGCTCCTGCGATTGGCGACGAACTAGTCGCGGCTCTGCTGGGCGCTTCACAAAAGACCGAAACCGAGATCGACCAGCAGCGTGAGCGCGTTAAGGCGCTCAATGTAAAGCTGGCCGGCAACGAATCCTCTGATGCGCGCAACCTGCTTGCGATTGCCGACACGTTGGTCAGGAAGAGCGTGTGGATTCTGGGCGGCGACGGCTGGGCCTACGACATTGGCTTCGGCGGACTGGATCACGTGCTCGGCTCCGGCAAGAACATCAACGTGCTGGTGCTGGACACCGAAGTTTACTCGAATACCGGCGGGCAGATGTCCAAGGCGACGCCGCGCGGCGCGGTGGCGAAGTTTGCCGCCAGCGGCAAGAAGAACAGCAAGAAGGATCTGGCGATGGAGGCCGTCAGCTACGGCTCGGTGTATGTGGCTAAGGTGGCGCTGGGCGGCAACGACAGCCACGTGGCCAAGGCCTTCCAGGAGGCCGAGGCGCACGATGGGCCTTCGATCATCATCGCGTACTCCAGTTGCATCGCTCACGGTTACGACCTGGTGCATGGATTGGAGCAGCAAAAACTGGCTGTCCAGTCGGGCTACTGGCCGCTGATGCGCTACAATCCTGATCTGCGCGAATCGGGCAAGAATCCCTTCCAGCTCGACTCCAAGGCTCCCGCGATCCGACTCAAGGAGTACGCCTATCGCGAGGCGCGTTACACTATGCTGGCGCGCAGTAATCCGGAGCTGGCGGCATTGCTGCTGCTGGAGGCGCAGGACGATGTCGAACGGCAGTGGCGCGTTTACTCGGCGCGGGCGGCAATGCCCGGCCGTGGAGAGACGCCGCACATTGCGCCGGAAGAGAAGCCTGAGGATAAAAAAGACGAAAAGCTGGCGGCCGCGGCTGCCGGAGGTGCGGAATGATCGATTTTTCCACGCAGTATCTTGGATTGAAGCTGAGCGGTCCAATCGTGGTTTCCTCCACGCCGCTGTCAGAGAACATTGACAATGTGAAGCGGATGGAGGATTCGGGGGCCTCGGCGATTGTTCTGGTGTCGCTCTTCGAGGAGCAGTTGGCGCTGGAGTCGAAGGCGCTGGACGATGACCTCTCGCGGGGCACGGATTCCTTTGCCGAGTCGCTTGGCTACCTGCCTGATTTAAACGACTACCGCATGACGCAGGAGGTCTATCTGGAGCACCTGCGGCGCTGCAAGGATGCGGTGAAGATTCCCATTCTGGCCAGCCTGAATGGCGCCACCACCGGCGGCTGGGTGCGCTTTGCCAAGGACGTGGAGCAGGCCGGCGCCGACGCCATCGAGTTGAACACCTACGCGCTGGCCACCGACAAGAGCCAGACTTCCACGGCTCTTGAAGGGCAAATCCTGGAGCTGGTGACTGCGGTTACCACCGCAGTGAATGTGCCGGTATCGGTAAAGCTGTCGCAGTCGTTTACCAGCATTCCGCACCTGGTTGCCCAGTTGGAGGAGGCGGGCGCTCGCGGCGTGGTGCTCTTCAACCGCTTCTATCAGCCGGACTTCGACATCGAGACGCTGGAGGTGCGGCCCACGCTGCACTTCTCCACGCCCTCGGAGCTGCTGCCAAGGCTGCATTGGGCGGCGATCCTCTACGGCCACTTGAACCTCGACCTGGCCATCTCCGGCGGCGTTCACTCGGCGGAAGACGTGCTCAAGGGCATCATGGCCGGAGCCGGCGTGACGATGATGGCCTCGGCGCTGCATATTCACGGCATCGAGCACATCGGCAGAGTGCTGGCCGACGTGCGCTACTGGCTGGAGAAGCGCGAGTACACCTCGCTGTGGGAGACGCGCGGCTGCCTGAGCCGCCGCTCGGTCCCCGACACCTCTCCGTTTGACCGCGGCAACTACATCAAGACGCTCAGCTCGTATAGTTTGCGGCAGACGGTGGGAGCGTTTTAGGAACAGGGAATAGGGAATAGGGACTACAACCGGTCTCATCAATGCCAGGATTCCATTTGAGTCGTCTGTGAGCCCCGCCAACAAGGCGGGGCTCATACATTCTTGCTTTGCGGTGGGGAAAGAGAGAAAATCTCTTGACAAACAGCCCAAAATACCAATTATTTATCTATTCTCATCCAGATATTCGCAGCGAATAAACTTCCCCATGCATCTCATTATAATGGAGATACACTAGATAACCCTAAACTTTTTGTCGCTCACAGAAATCGATTCCCGACAAACTCCCGGGACGATGCAATAGGCGGGAACGGATCGGCAGGTATGATGGAGGCGAAGGGGCGAGCGGAATCAGTTGGATCGGCTGATCGAAGGACATAAGCGGTTTCTGGCCCAGGTCTTTCCCGGCAAGCGGGACCAGTTTCAATTGCTAGCCGACCGGCAGGCGCCGGAGTGGCTCTTCATCACCTGCTCGGACTCGCGCGTTGTGCCTGACCTGATCCTGGGCACGGGGCCGGGCGACCTGTTCATCATCCGCAACGCCGGCAACGTGGTGCCCATCGACAGCAACGCCGTGGACGGCGTGACGGCGACCATCGAGTACGCCGTCGAGGTGCTCAAGGTGAAGAGCGCCATCCTCTGCGGCCACTCCGACTGCGGCGCGCTGAAGGCGGCGCTGGACCGTAAGGAACTGGAGAGCCTGCCCAAGGCTCGCCGCTGGCTGAGCCACGTCGAGGGAGCCTTCAGCCAGCGCCAGCCCTCGAACCCGGCAGACGGCGAACACGCCGAATTAGCCTCGCTGATCCGCGGCAACGTAGTGGCGCAGATGCAGAATCTGCGCGCCCAGCCGTCGGTGGCGCGCGCGGTCGTCGAGGGCCGACTCACGGTGCACGGCTGGTACTACGACATCCTCACCGGCCGCATTGAGCAGTATGACGAGCAAATGCGGCGCTTCCTGCCGCTGGCGGGATAAGAAACTGCGGTTATCGCTATCTTTTTGCCGCCCTTAGCTCGCTTCAGAGCTATCGCGCAGAATCGGCCACAGGCCGGCAACCACGCACACCGCGGCAACCATGGCCCCCATCAGTGCGAACCAGTTGGAGACTCCGTGCATCGACGAAGCGACTTCACGGTACTGAAGCGCCGCAGAGCCGCGCAAAAGCCACAAAGCCGCCGCCGCCACATAGACTGCCGCCAGGGCGCGCATGGCCGCAAGCAGGCGGGTCATGCGCCGCACGGCGATTTCGCGTGCCATCCGCCGCGACCGCTGCAAAATCCAATGCGCATCGGGCGGATGGCAATGAATTTCCGCGCGCCGGGCTGCTGCGCGCAGCGCTTCGGCCAGATGCAGCGCCTGACTGCAATCCACGCACTCTGCCACATGAAGCCGCAATTCGCTGCTCCACTCGCCCGAGTGCAAGGCCCGGATGATGCTGCTCTCGTGCTCGCAACTCATTGGCTTCATGATTTGATCCTCTCGGGACGGAGTAACTGGCTCGCCTTTTGCCGGGCGCGGTAGAGCAGAATCCGAATGCTCATTGCGCCCAGTCCGGTGGCGGTGGCAATCTCCGCGTGGCTCATTCCTTCAACATACGCCAGCCAAAGCAGCTCCCGCTCGCGCGGTTTCAGATGGCGCATCGCCGCCCGCACATCCAGGCGCGCGTCTTCGTCCGTTTGCGTGCCACATTCGGCAGGTTCTTCCAGGGCGGCGTCGTCGCGGCTGCGAAACCGGTTGTGCAGCAGGTTGGTGGCGATGCGGAAGAGATAGGAGCGGCTCTCAGCCTCATCCATCGCCGGCGTCTCGCGCAAGAGAAACTTGCAATAGGTCTCCTGGAGCAGGTCGTCGGCCACATCGGGGCGTCCGCTGGCATGTTGCAGATAGCCCCAAAGCGGGCGGGAAGTCGCTTCATAGAGCCGCCTGAAGCCTTCCTCGCCCGCTGCTGTCTGCTCGCGCCCCGGTGCGATCCAGGCCGCAATCATGCGCGCATCTTCCATTTCCGCCACCCGCGATCAAGCCTTCGGTTTTGAGTTCACCAGTCCCAGCGCGCGGGAGGCATAGTAGGAAACCACCGCCGACGCTTCCAGTCCAATGCCCAGCGCCACCGCCAGGATTCCCATCACCTGCGCATCGTGGTCAACCACTCCGGCCGAGTGCATCCAGCACACCGTTCCGCCCACGATCAGGAAGACCAGACCCCACCGCGTACAGTCAAGGATACTGCCGTAGGCGGTTCCCGACTCCTGCGCCAGAGAGGAAAGAAATTTTCTGCCGCCCTCGGTCTCCACGTAAGCCAGCATCGACTGCGCTGAGTCAAAGCGGGCCAGCAGCGCCTCGGCCACTTCCCCTTGCACCTTGGCCGTCTTGTAGCGCCGCACGGAAGAGAAGATCACCCACACGATCCAGCCAATCATTGTGAATACTGCGATCGGTACCAATATGTCCACCATACTTGCCTCCAGGCTGAAGATTTGAAACCACCGGTATAACACACGGGAGCCTTGAATGGTTAACAGGAAATCTGCGGTAGTCCAGTTTTTTTCTGCCGATAATCCTCTTGTCGGGCTGCGGGATATGCCGGCTTGACGTTTTGGAATCTATCGAATCGATTTAGGATAGCGGCAGAAATGCGTTCGACTTCAGGAAGATTCGGAGGCAGTGCGGTGAATCGTCCCGCATTGCAGGACGATGACCCTAAAGGTGAGGCTCATCACAGCCCGGAGAGCACTTGCAAACTAGCATTGCAGGTATGAACGCAGCAACTCTTATCCTGATCGCGCCGTGCTCGCTTCTGCTGGGCGCCGCGCTGCAGATTCTTGTCGCAAAGCTCTGTTCCGCAAGGACTAAGGGGATACTGGCCTTTCTTGCCTGCCTGCCGGCAGTGGCTTCCGTGGCGGGGCTGATTGGCTGGGTCAAGGCAGGGCAGGCTATCGATCTGAACGTGCTCCACTGGGATGGGCCGCTGGCTCTGGTCTTTCACGTGGACGCGCTCAGCGTCCTTTTTGCTTTGATGGGGTCGGGGCTGGGCGCATTCGTGCTGCTCTATTCCATCGGCTACATGGCGCACGACAAGGCCGCCACCCGCTTCTACGCCTCGATGCTGGTCTTCATCGCCGGCTTCGTTGGGCTGGTCTACAGCGCCAACCTCTTCTTCTTCTATCTCTGCTGGGAGCTGGTCGGGTTGTGCTCGTTCAGTTTGGTGGGCTTCTGGTACACCAACCGCGAGGCGGTCGCTGGAGCGCGCAAAGTGCTGCTCATGACCCACATCGCGGGCTACGGCCTGCTGGCGGCGATTCTGGTGGTCTACCACCGCACGGGCAGCGCGCTGTGGACCGATCCGGCGGTGGCGCATGCCTTTACCGGCGGCGTTTTTGTTCTGATGCTGGTGGCGCTGGTGGCGAAATCCGTGCAGGTGCCTCTGCACACCTGGATTCCCGAAGCGATGGCCGCGCCCACCCCGGTGAGCGCCCTGCTGCACGCTGCCTGTTACGTGAAGGCCGGCGTTTATCTGGCCTGCCGCATGCACAGCTTTGGCGCGTGGCCCGTGAATGGCGGATTCGCCTGGGGCAGCGCGACTCTGGTCTGGATCGGCACTGTCACGATGGCCGTGGGCGTGATGTACGCGATGGTGCAGACGGATCTGAAGCGTATGCTGGCCTTCTCGACGGTGAGCCAGATCGGCTACATGATGATGGGCATCGGCATCGGCACGCCGCTGGCGATTGCCGCGGGGCTGCTGCATTGCCTGAATCACGGATTTTTCAAAGGCGGGCTGTTTTTGACCGCCGGCTCGGTGCAGCACGCCTCTGGCACGCGCGACATGAACCAGCTGGGCGGCCTGGCGCAGAAGATGCCGCGGACGACGTTGTCGTGGCTGATCGGCGTGGGCAGCATGGCGGGCGTTCCGCTGATGAGCGGCTTCGCCAGTAAGTGGATGCTCTACGCGGCGGCGTTGCAGGCCGGATGGGCCGTTCCCGCGATGGTGGCCTGGGCGGTCAGCCTGGGCACGGTCTTTCTTTGCGCCAAGGCTACCAGCGCGGTCTTTCTGGGCCCCACGACCGAGGCGACCAAAGACGCGCACGAGTCCCCGCCGACGATGGTCTGGGGCATGGGCTTTTTGGCCGCTGGCAGCGTCATTCTGGGCGTCGCGCCGCAGTTGGCGGTCAACTACCTGCTCAATCCGATTCTGAATGCGCTGCAAATGAGCGCGGTGAATGTAACGTGGCTTGGGCTGTCGTCCGATGCGGGCAGCTTCTCCAGCGTGGGCGGCCTGGTGCTGGCGGTGTTTTCGTTGATTGTGGGCGGGGCGATCTACGCGGTTGCTTACGTCTCGCGTCCTACGCAGAGTGCCGGAGCGGCGCTGGCCGGAGGGGGAATCTTCACCGGAGGCGAGCCGTTGTCAGAGCAGGGAAGACTGACTGCGGGCGATTTCTCCAGCATCTTCCTGCAAAACTGGCATGAGTTCTTCCGCTGGTCGAATGTGGACGCGGTTTATCTGGGCGTTTGGCGCGGCTTGCTGGCTGCTTCACGCGGGTTGGGCGTGGTGGTTTCGTGGATGGAACGGCATGCATTGGCGCTGGTGATAGTGCTGGCGGCGGCGATACTGGCTGGGGTTCGCTGGTTTGCGCTTGGCGTATCCGGCTGGAATTCGATCATTGCCTTGCCGAATTTGGAGATGCCGAAGCTGCTGATTGCCGCTTGCGGCCTGGCCGGACTCGCCTTGGTGCTGGCCGCTCTCGCGCACAAGAAGAGCCGCCGCTTTGCGCCACTGATGACGCTGGCCGGCGCTGCCACCGTGGCGGGCTTGGTTGTGGTTGTTCCCAATCATTGGTTGCGCCTTGGGTTCCTGGAACTGGGCGCATTCCTGACCGTGGCGCTGGTCTGGCAGAGCGCGCGCACGCAAGCGGCAAAGCTGACTTACCTGGCCGTGGTGCTTATCTCGGCATTGTCCCTTGTGGCCAGCGGTCTTTTGTTGGAGCAGGGACAGTATGAATGGGCTTGGGCGCTGTTTATCACCAGCGTCTGCGTGAAGCTGGCCGCGGTGCCATTATTCTTCTGGCTGCTCAGTCTGGCCGACGAAGTTCCGGCCGTAGTTCTAGGTTTGATTATTGCCGTCGTTGATATGGCCGCCTTTGGCGAGTTCATCGTTTCCGCGCGCACCATTCCTGACTCCTACCATCTTCATCCAGTGCTGCTGTGCGTGGCGGCCGCGACATCGTTCCTGGCTGCTCTTTTGATGCTTTCGCAATGCAGCCTCAAGCGCCTACTGGTTCTTTCTACGGTCGAGGACGTCGGCTTCCTGATACTGGGAGCAGCTTCTATCAGTTTGCTTGGGTTGGACGGCGCAGTGATTGCAGCCTCTACTCACGCTCTGGCCAAGGCATTGCTCTTCATCTGCCTCAGCGGCCCCGAGGCTGACGGCGCACTCGAAGGCGAACCGAAGGGCCTGGCCGTGCGCTACCCGGTCAGCACCTTTGGCTTCCTCTTTGGAATGTTGGCGATGCTGGGCATTCCGCCGACGATGGGCTTCATCGGCCGCTGGAGACTCTACGAGACAGCCGTGCAGATTGGATGGCCGCTGGCAGGGGTTTTCATTGTCTCGTCGATCCTGGCGCTGATTGCATACACATTGGCTTTGACCCGCATCTGGTGGGGTCCGCCGGGCGAGCCGAGTCCACCGCCAACCCCATCGCATCCAACAAAGGAGCCTTTTGTTTTGCAGGCCGTGATCGTTGCGCTGGTGGTGCTGCTGCTGGCTGCCGGCATTTGGCCGAACGCGCTGCAAATGCTGCTGGGAGGTAGGCCATGAACCTCTGGAACAAATTGATGTGCTACTCCCGGCGCCACAGCCCATGGCTCTTCCACATGAACGGGGGCAGTTGCAACGGCTGCGATATTGAACTGATCGCCAGCCTCACGCCGCGTTACGATGCCGAGCAGTTGGGTGTGCGCCTGGAAGGCTCGCCGCGCCACGCTGACATTCTTTGCATCACCGGACCCGTAACCCACAACGCGGTGAACGCCATCAAGACTGTCTACGACCAGGTCTGCGGACCCAAGGCAGTGGTGGCCATCGGCTCCTGCCCGGCGACGACGAACGTCTTCATTGACAGCCGTACGCTGGACGGGCCGCTCAACCGGCACGTTCCGGTGGATGTCTTTGTCCCCGGCTGCCCGCCTCGTCCCGACGCCATTATCCAGGGCGTCGCCAAGGCGGCGGAGATTCTGGCCGAGAGAGCCTCGAAAAAGCTGCCCATTGCGCCGGTCGTCATGCCTTTGGTCGGGCCGGGATGCAATGGCGCTTGCTCATGCGCGGCCATAACGGAAACGAAAAATGAAGAGGTGCAGGCATGAATCTGTTTCTTGAATTACAAACTGCCTTAGCGCGCCTGCTCATCTTTCCCGGCTTGCTCTTCGCCGTGCCCGCCGCGTGGTTCTTCCTCTGGGTCGAACGCAAGGCGGTTGCGCGCATGCAGGGGCGCATTGGGCCGCCCTTTATGCAGCCCTTCTTCGACTTCATCAAGCTGCTGGGCAAGTCCACGCCACCACGCATCGGCATCGCCGGCCTGCTGATGAGGGCCTGGCCGCTGATTGCGGTTTCGGCGGCGGCGGGCGCGGTGGGCCTGTTGCCGGTGCTGCCCGCATCGGGCGGCTTTCAGGGCGATCTGATTCTGCTGCTGGCGCTGCTTGAACTTCCGTCGATGTGCATCATCGCAGCAGGCTTTTCTTCCGGCTCAATCTTCGGCGAGATCGGCTCGGCGCGCGAAGCCGTCCTCAGCGTCTCGTACAACATCGTCTTCTTGCTGGCCATTCTTTCCATCGCCGCCTCGCAGCACACCTTCAGCCTCCAGGCGCTGGCGCAACTGCCCAGCTCGCCGTTGCGCTGGCTGGGCATTGTGGCGATTCTGGTTTGCCTGCCCGCCAAGCTGCACTTGAATCCCTTCTCGCTGCCCAACGCGGAGCAGGAGATCTACTCCGGGCCGATGACCGAGTACGCCGGACCCGAGCTGGCCATGTGGGAGCTTTCGCATGGGCTGGAGTGGGTTGCGGCGACGGGCCTGGTGGCCACGCTGATTGCTCCGGCCTTCACGCTCTGGTGGGTTGCCGCTCTGGTCTTCGTCGCGCTCTCCTTCGGCCTCGTGCTTCTGCTGTCGGTGGTGGCGGCGGCCACGGCGCGCTTGCAGATCGATACCACGGTGCGCTTTTACTGGCAATGCACGCTGATCTTCGCGGTTCTGGCCGTTGCATCCGCGCTTTTTATGAGGTTTAGAGCATGAATATTCTGACCATGATGTGGAAGAACCTGTGGGGCGGCTCGCGGACAACGCTCTTTCCCGCGCGCCCCAAAGTGAGTGAGCACTACCGCGGCCTTGTCCGCTTCGATCCCGCGCTCTGCTCGGGCTGCGCAATCTGCAAGATGCGCTGCACCGCGCGCGCCATCGAGTTCAAGGGCGGCAAGGGCGAGTTCACCTGGAGCTACGATCCCGGCCAATGTACCTTCTGCGGGCGGTGCGTCGAGGGCTGCAAGGAACACGCGCTCAGCCAGGACTCGGAGTGCCCGCCAATTTACCTGACCATCGGCGAGTTGAAAAAATCCTACACCGTGGCCCGCAAGCAGACTGTCAAGCCGGCCGTTGCTGCGCCGCCGGCAGCCGCCGTACCCGCGGCAGAACCCGTCCCTGGAGGCACGCAATGACCCCGCTCGAAAGCATTTCAGAAAAACTGGGGATCACCGAACCCTGGATTGAAAAGGGCGGCGTGCATTGGCTCACGCTGGGCGCGACGAATGTGCGCGAGCTGGCCAAGGCGATGAACGAGCTTCATGCGCGCTTCATCACCATCACCGCCTATCAGTTGCCAAAAGAAGAGGGCTTTCGCCTGGAATACCACTGGGACCTCGATGGCCAGTTGCTGGGCTTTTCCTTTCTGTTGACCGGCAATTCGATTGAAAGCATTTTTGACTTGTGCGAGGGCGCGGACTGGATTGAGCGCGAGATTCATGAGGAATATTCCCTGGACTTTCAGGGCCGTGAGTACGAACCATTGCTGCTGCGCCAGGGTGATACATCGGGCGTGAACCTGCGCGACGCCGTGGCCGCCAGTCAGGAGAAAAAATGAGCTACAAAATCCCCATGGGCCCATATCACCCGGCGCTCGAAGAACCTTACAAGCTGGATCTGATCTGCGAAGGCGAGACGGTGATCGACGCCAAGCTGCACATCGGCTTCAACTTTCGCGGCATCGAGCACCTGGCCGAGACGCGCAACTACATTCAGGTCATCGCGTTGATGGAGCGGGTCTGCGGCATCTGTTCGAATATCCACACGCTCACGCTCTGCAACGCCATGGAGGGCTTGACCGGCCTCACGCCACCGCCGCGCGCACAGTATATTCGCGTCATCATGGCGGAGTTGGAGCGGCTGCACTCGCACGTACTCTGGGCGGGCATCGCCGCCAAGCTGATGGGCTTCAAGACGATGTTCATGACCTGCTTTGAACTGCGCGAGAAGGTGATGGACGTGCTTCAGGCGATCAGCGGCAACCGCGTCAACTATTCGATGAACCGCATCGGCGGGGTCAATCGCGACATTACCGACCCGCAGGCGATTCTCAGACTGGTCGAGGCGCTTGAGCTGGAGATGGGCCGCACCGTGATTCCCATTTTCACCACCAGCCGGACGGCTCGTTCGCGCTGCGCGGGCATCGGCGTTCTGACCACCGAGAAGGCAGTCGCGCTCGGCGTTGTCGGTCCCGTGGCGCGTGCCTCCGGGCTGCCCCAGGACCTTCGCCGCGCCGCTCCCTACGCGGCCTACGCGGAGATGGATTTCGACGTGCCGGTGCAGCCGGCCGGCGACGTGACGGCCCGCTTGCTGGTTCGCGCTCTGGAGATCATGGAGAGCTGCAAGATTCTCCG
>PMTP01000101.1:4927-24927 GCA_003167305.1 Acidobacteriaceae bacterium | reverse complement strand
GGATAGCTCGCTGTGCTCGATGACGATGTTCTGCACATCATGGCCCGGGAGAAGAATCTCCTCGTCGGTGTAGCCGTCCCAGTTGCCTTGCAGTGCGAAAACGTCGTCCGACGCGCGCAGGAAGGAGTCGCGCACGATGGCGTCGCCGCCGCCCAGCCAATCCATGCCGTCCTGGTTGGCGTTGCCGGGGTTGCCGCCGATCACGCGCAGGTCGTTGTAGACAAATTTGGTGGAATCCTTCATCTGGATCGACCACGTCCGGGCGCGCACGATGCAGGTCAGGCCGTCGATCTCGATGTTGCGGGCTTCAAGAGCGCCGATGCAGTGCCAGTCGGGCTTCTGCATCCAGCCTTCGTCGCTGGTAGGGTCCTGGGTGCCTTCGTAGACAATCGTCCCCCGGCCCAGAATCTTGACGTCATGCACCTTCCATAGATTCAAGCTGCCGAAGAAGTACGAGCCGGGCGCAAGATAAAGTGTCTCGCCGCTCTTGGGATTGAGGCTTCCGTGGTAGACGCCCGGCTCGTAGGCGTGGATCGCCTGCTTGCGCGGCATGGGCGGCGGCGGCGTGCCGGCAAAGAGAAAGAGCATTTTGGCGTAGTTCAGGAAGTCGCCGGGCCGGGAGATGGAGAGCTTGGCTGGCCCCGCCAGCCGGAAGCGGATGGTCTGGCCTTGACGAATGGGCCGCAAACCCAGCCGCCAGGGCTGTATGTCCACGCCCTTCTCCCAGAAGCCCGGCTCCGCGGCGGTGATGGCAACATCAAACGGGCCCTTCCCGTCGAAGCTGACAAATTCATAACTCGCCGCGGCGTGCGCCAGGTCTACTTTCTGGCCGTTCACGGTGACAGTGAAGGCCGTCGAGCGCATCTCCGCCGGCACCGGCGCGGCCTGAACGCGCGAAGCAGCCTGGGCGGCGACAGGGAACGCGAGAACGGCCACGAACAGTGAGCGATAACCCAGCAAGAAGAGAGACTCCGGCAACAAAGTGGGAACAAAACCACTGTAGCACCGGCGTGACGAGGGCTGATTGCAGACAGGGACTCCCAGCGAAATCAATCAGCCCTATTCCCGTTTTCGCAGTATTCCGCGGCCCTGGCGTTACAGCTTCGATTGCAATTGCTGGGAGATCCGCAACGACCGGCGAATCAGAAAGGTCGTCAGCAGAAGGGTGAGGCTTCCTAACATGAGCGCAATCGGGATATACCACATGCCCAGGATTTCATGCGCGGGCGGAGCGGGCGCCGGGAACAAGGTTCCCGAGGAAACGAGCTGGTCGTCATTGAACCAAACGCCGGTATTCGCGGGAAAGATCGGCTTGATCAGGCCGGTCAGCACCAGGCCGCCTCCCATGAGGTATCCGAAGATCGCCAGAAAGAAGACCACGATGCCGGAGAGGCCTTTGGTGGCCAGGCGCAGAGTGGCGCGCAATAGCACCAGGGGCGATAGGCTGCGGCTGGCCTGGCGGATGAGCAGCCCATCACGGTACTGAGCGGCCAACTCCTCAGCCGGTCCCAGCCGGGCCAGAACGGTTTCAATGGAAGCGCCGGTTTGCTCGGCGGAGTCGCGGATGTGCGCGCCGATTTCGAGAACGATCTCTTCCCGCTCAGCAATGGTGAGCGGGCCCAGATGCAGGCGGAGGGCGGTCAAGTAGTTGTCGATCTGCGTTTCTGTGGTCATTGGATTTTCTCCTGTTGTTGCAGTACGGACTCAAGAAGGTGGCTCAGGCCGCGAGAGAAGCTGGTCCAGGCTTCGGCCATCTGGCGAAGGCGCTGGCGTCCGGCGTCGGTGAGCGAGTAGTACTTGCGCGGATGTCCGGCCTCGGCCTCCACCCACTCAGAGGTGAGCATGCCTTCGGCTTTGAGCCGGTTCAGGATTGGGTAGATGGTGCCTTCCGCCAGCGCCAGTTGCGATTGGCTCTCCAGAAAGCGAATGATTTCAAGGCCGTAGAGGCGGCCCTGCCAGAGACTGGCCAGAGCCGCCATCTCCACGGCGCCCTTGCGCAGTTGCGCCTCCCAGCGGTCCGGCTGGTCGCCATCGGCGGGTAGCGCTCTTTGAATTGCCATAGCTTCATACCTCGTATAACTATGTATAGTGCTATGGATTATACTTGTCAAGACAATAAATGAAGCTTTCCGCAATTTTTTTAAGGGCCTGCGCCGGGAGTCGAACCCGGCCTGCGGACAGCGCGTACGGATTTTCCAAATCAATAAGCCTTCCTGATAGACTGATTCGACAAGCACAAGCGGTATTCGGTATGAGTGCAATCCAGAATGAGAAGCAGGAAAGTGGCATGAACACACGGTTTGCGCGCCGCATGAGCGCCATGCGCCCTTCGACGATTCGCGAGATTCTCAAGGTCACCGAGCAGGCCGATATCATCTCCTTCGCGGGCGGCCTTCCAGCTCCGGAACTCTTTCCTGTAGAAGAAATCAGCACTGCCTGCGAGCGCGTGCTGCGCGACGGCGGTCCTGGCGCTTTGCAGTATGGCCCCAGCGAAGGTTTTGAGCCGCTGCGAGAGTGTTTTGCGGCGGAATCGCGCAAGCGCGGAATTGATTGCACAGCCGAAGATATTCTCATCACGACCGGCTCGCAGCAGCCGCTGGATCTGGCCAGCAAAATCTTTCTGGACGCGGGCGATTGTGTTCTGACCGAAAGCCCAACGTACATGGCGGCCTTGCAGGCTTTTCAAACTTATGAGGTCCGCTTTGCCGCCGTGCCCACCGACGCGGAAGGACTGATTCCAGAGGCCCTGCCGGAGCTGATCGAGCGCGAGCGGCCTAAGTTCCTCTATACGATTCCGAGTTTCCAGAACCCAACGGGAGTAACTCTGACCGCCGAGCGCCGATGTAAGCTTTACGAAATCGCCGCTCGCTACGGGCTGATTGTGCTGGAGGACGACCCCTACGGGGCTTTGCGCTACGCAGGCGAGCCCATTGCTCCGATCAAATCGCTGGACACGGAAGGGCTGGTGATTTACCTCAGCACCGTCTCGAAGACCATCGCGCCCGGCCTGCGGATTGGCTGGGTGGTTGCCAGCGAGGAGATTCGCCGCAAACTGACGATCGTCAAGCAGGCGGCAGATTTGCATACGTCGAGCCTGGATCAGCGGATCGCACATCGCTATCTGACCGACTTCGACAGCGAGGCCCACGTCGAGCGCATCCGGCGGGCCTACGGGGAACGCTTCGCCATAATGGACGCGGCACTGCGGGAGACGATGCCGCCGGGCTTCACGTGGACCCATCCCGAGGGAGGAATGTTTCTGTGGGTCACCTGTCCTGAGGGTGTGGATACATGCGAGTTGATGATGGAAGCCCTCAAGCGCAAGGTTCTCTTTGTGCCGGGGCGGGATTTCTTTCCCGATGCCAGCGGCCAGCGCTTCATGCGGCTGAACTTCTCCAATGCAACGCCGGAACAGATTCGGGAGGGCGTCGGGCGGCTGGCGGAGGTTTGCACGGCGGCGGCCGTTGCGCCTGTGCAATAGGTTCCCAATGAACAAGATCAATGGAGGAGACAATATTCTCCACCCTTTCACTGGAAGGCGGAAGGTCTGGGAAAACATTTAGCGGGTTGGCCACCGCTTCGCGGTGATCGCGGGTTAGCAAGTTGGCGGTGACTTATTTCAGGCATAATTTGCAGCGGCAGATTGGGCTGCTTCCTACATACAAATCCGATTCAGGATTGAGGTATACCACCCTTGGTGCAAAAGTTCAAAGTAGCAGGTTCTTCGGCTTCGCTCAGAATGACAGCGCCAAGGATGGGACACCCCAGCAAAGAGGCCACGAGAGACGCAGGCATCTTGCCGGGGTGATTGGTTTATGCCCACTTCTTTCCCAGTGCTCCCAGATCCGCGCGACCGAGATCTTCGGGCGTCATGGCAATCCGAAACTCGACTTCGGCGTTGAATTGAAGGAACCAGGGTTCGGCCAGCCTGGCAACATCGGAAGGGCTATCAATGTTCACCACAAAGATGCCGCCCCGATGGCCTTCCCGCTCAGTGAAATAGGCGGATTCCGGTTGGGTGGCGTCGAGAATCTGGTGCATCTTCTCTCCCACCGTGCCGTTCCGGACCAAAGTGTTGAACGGTTCAATGGGGAATTGAACCAGCATGATCATGCGCATAAACTACCTCCAGGCGCCGTGGAATCGCGTTTTCGCCGCGCTCGGCACGGACCACAGTGTAACACCTGGGTTGGCACGCTTCATTGATTTCACATCAAACCTCCGCCAGGCTGTCAGGGCGCCCCAATCACTGCTGGCGAGGGGTATGCCATCCAGCCAGCATGATAGGCTGATTGGCGGAGTAGTCTGCACGGTATTGGCTGCTGCAAATTCGATTTGGGCTCAATCATGGCCTCTATCGACCGGCGCTTGCAGCAATGGTGGAGAAGCCGGTTGACCCTGTGTCCAAGAGGAGATTCGATGAACTGTTTCCGTTTTGCATCCATCCTGATTCTGGCTGCGGCGTCGGCGATTGCGCAGGCGCCTGATGCCTCGAAGCCTGTGCCGCCCGCGGCCATCAAGAGTTTCGATCCGGCGGCCATCGATAAGACTGCCGATCCCTGCGCGGATTTTTACCAGTACGCCTGCGGCAACTGGGTCAAGAGCAATCCCGTTCCGAACGACCAGGTGCGCTGGGGAACCTTCTCCATTCTGGCCGAGCGCAACCGCTATCTGCTGTGGCAGGAGCTGGATGCGGCGGCCAGCAGTCCCAAGAGCGCGCTGGAAAAGCAGTATGGAGACTACTTTGCGGCCTGCATGAACACCGATCTGATTGAGAAGAATGCTCTCCAGCCGCTGGAGGCGGCCTTCAAGCGCATCGCGGCCCTCAACGACGCCCATAAACTGGGCACGTTGATGGGCGAATTGGCCGCCGAGGGAAGCCCGGTGCACATATTCAACTTCTACGTCGAGCAGGATGACAAGGACTCCTCTCGGCAGATTGCCGTCATTGGGCAGAGCGGCCTCTCACTGCCCGACCGCGACTACTACATTGTGGACAGCAAGCGCTTCCAGGAGATTCGCAAGCTGTACGTCGAGCACGTGACGAAGATGTTCACACTGGCCGGCGACTCTCCAGATCAAGCGGCCAAGGAAGCCGCGGCGGTGATGGAGATTGAGACGGCGCTGGCCAAGGCCTCGACCAGCCGCACCGACCTGCGCGATCCCGCCAACCGCTACCACATTTATACGGTGGCCGACTTCCAGAAGCTGACCCCGGAGTTCGATTATTCGGTGTACTTCAAGGATGTGAAGGTACGCCCGTTTGAGACGCTGAACGTGGCGACGCCGGATTTTTTCAAGGGCCTCAGTGAATTGATTGCCAAAGAGCCGATCGAAGCCTGGAAGTCGTACTTCCGCTGGCACGCGCTGCACGGAGCGGCTACCAACCTGCCGAAGGCCTACTTCGACGAGAATTTTGCTTTCTTCGGCAAGACCCTGGCGGGACAGAAGGAACCGACGCCGCGCTGGAAGCAGTGCACCACCTTGACCGACCGCGCGCTGGGCGAGGCGGTAGGCCAGGACTGGGTGAAGAAGAACTTTCCGCCCGCGGCCAAGGCCAGCATGGACCAGCTTGTGGCCGCTCTGGAGAAGAGCCTGGGCGGCGACATCATGACCTTGCCATGGATGAGCGACGCGACGAAGAAGGCGGCGGAAGAGAAGCTGGGCATGATCCGCAACAAGATCGGCTACCCGGAGAAGTGGCGCAGCTACAAGGCGCTGAAGGTGAATCGCGACGACCTGCTCGGCAACCTGGATCGCAGCGCGGTCTTCGAGCGCGACTGGAACCTGGACCACCTGGGCAAGCCGGTGGACGAGAAGGAGTGGGGCATGACGCCGCCCATAGTCAACGCCTACTACAATCAGTCGATGAACGACATCAACTTCCCGGCCGGCATCTTGCAGCCGCCTTTCTTCGACTTCACCATCGACCCGGCGGTGAACTTCGGCGGCATCGGCGTGGTGATCGGGCACGAGATGACCCACGGCTTCGACGACGAGGGCTCGAAGTACGACGGCAAGGGCAACCTGCGCGAGTGGCAGACAGCGGAAGACCGCAAGGCCTTCACCGAGCGGACCGACTGCGTGGCCAACGAGTACAGCGGCTTTGAGGCTGCCCCGGCCAAGGGCGATACCCCGGCGCAGAAGCTGAACGGCAAACTCACACTGGGCGAGAACACGGCCGACAATGGCGGCCTGCGCATCGCTTACATGGCCTTACTGGATACACTCGCGGCGGAGGGCAAGAGCATCAACCACAAGATCGACGGCTACACCGAGGCGCAGCGCTACTTTCTGGGGTTTGCCCAGGTGTGGTGCCAGAACCAGACAGAGCAGTCTGCCCGGCAGGCGGCGCTGACGGACCCGCACTCACCCGGCCGCTGGCGCGTCAACGGCACGGTGCAGAACTTTGACCAGTTCGGCAAGGCCTTTGGCTGCGTCCAGGGCCGGCCCATGGCCCCGGTGAATTCCTGCCGAGTGTGGTAGATCAGCACCGGTCTTGAAGCTGTGGCTTGGAGCCGTGGTTTGTCAGGGCCTGTTCACACTCACGCCTCCCCGCGCGTCCTGTTTCCTCATGCGAGTGTGTTGACGTATCCCTTGCTTCGGGCGTCCAATCCTCAGCCATGGCCAATCATGGAGCAGTCCGCCCGACAGGCCGCGGTTTCTGCCTCGCCTGAGGCGGGGAAGGCCGGGAATAATACGCTGTTTTGCTGCGTTCTCAGCCAAAACTAGGCACAACCCGCCTTGGGCTTTTACAATGCAACAGGGACCCGTCCCAACCCAGCTCTGCTGTGGAACTTGCAAACCTGGCGGCGTAGGCCTGACCAGGATGAAGGAATCGCATGAAGTTCAAGAAAATCGGCAAGGCCCTTCTGATGAGTGCCCTCTCGGCTGGCGTTGTCCTCGGCGTTACGTCTTGCATCCAGAATTATTCGGTTGGCTACTTGTATGTAACCGGGACAGTGACCGCCGGGACGAGCGGCAATGGCATTATCAGCGGCTTCAAGATCGACCACAATACGGGCTTTCTGACCCCCATTAACGGATTGCCCGTCTCTTCGGGCGGCGCCAACCCGGTGCGCGCCATCCTGATTGACGGCAGCCGTTTTCTATATGTTCTGAACCGTGGCGTCAACAAAGAGGGTAACGGCAACTGCACCACTGCGGACCCTTGCCAGAACTCCAACATCACTCAGTTTGAAGTCGGCGCCAACGGCATCCTCACGCCGCAGGAGACCTTCGCCACCCAGGGAGTCAACCCTTTCCGCATCATCCCCGACGTCGCGGGCAATTACATCTACGTGCTGGATCATGATTCCCCGGACAACTATAACCAGTCGAGCAAGGACGGTTGCGCGCTGGCCCTGGGCGGTGTTGTGCAGACCTGCGGCGACATTACCGCCTTCCAGGTCAACCAGACCACAGGACGCCTGAGCCTGGTTATGAATAATCAGGTAACCTCGACCCTCGGCGGCGGTTCTTCCTCGCTGACTTACTTCCCGGTTCCCGCCAATCCGATTGACTTTATGATGACCGGTGTAGCCGTATTCGTATTGAGCGGCACACCGGCGACAGGCGATTCGGTCTTCCCGTACGCCTATAGCCCCATCAACGGGCAGTTGACAGTGAGCCAGAATAGCTCCCAGACGCTGAACATCACGCAGGGCACGGCTATCGTGTACGGCTTAGGTTATATCTATGTGCTGGACAACGAGCCGATTACAGTGAACGGGGTGGTATCATCGCAGAGCCAGATTCTGCCCTTCACGCCCATCGCCAACGGCGGGCTGCAGGCGGCGGTGAGCGGACCCATTCCCGATGACGCCAACCAATCCAACCCCATTTTTCTGACGGTGGAGAACAAGGGCAAGTGGTTCTACGTGGCCAACCAGGGGAACCCCAGCACTCCGACGCTTCCGTTGAGCGGCATTTCCGGTTACGTCATCAACTCTCCGTTCCAGCCCGCCGAAATCGCCGGCACGCCCATCAATTACGGTTCCGGAGGCGGCTCGCAGTGCCTGGTCGAGGATCCATCGAGTCAGTTTTTCTATACGGCTAACGCCTACGATTCAAGCATATCCGGGCAGGAGATCAACGAACAGGGGGGCAACCTCACGCCGCTCTCGCAGACTTCGAAGGTGCCCGACCAGTATTCGCTTACCGGACCACCCACCTGGTGCCTGGTGGATGGGCGCATCGGCTAACCGTCACTCTGAGCCGTTGCCTGGAGCGGTGGCTGGCCCCCCGCTTCAGCAAGGCCAAACAAAGATTGCTCCGCAGTCTTCAAGAACGCCGCTGAATACCAGAGCACGATCTATCCCTTGCGCGCCCTGGGGTTCGGTTCAAAATCTGATTTAATGCGCGCCAATGATACTGGCCCGCTGACGAAAGATGCGCATGAAGTTCAACAAAACGAGTCAACTGCTGCTGGTTTCCGCGGCTAGCCTCCTGGCGGCCGGTCTCATGATCGCCTGCGGCACCGACACCGTGGATTTCGTATACGTGGCTAGTTCCCAGGCAGCGGGAACCAACAACTACGGCGAGATCGACGTCTTCGAGATCAACTCGGTCTCCGGCTTCATGCGCCAGATTCCCACCTCGCCATTTCCTTCGGGCGGACGCAACCCGGTGGCTGAAGCCGTCTCCGGCGACTACTCGAACTTATATGTGGTCAATAAGGATGACAACACCATCGTTCAATTCATGATCGGCAGCGACGGCAAGCTCTATCCGCAGAACACCGTGAATACGCCCGGAATCTTCCCGCTCGCCATTGCCGTCAATGGGTCGAACCTGTTTGTTATCGACACCTATCAGCCGCTGCCCTCATGCTCTCCCGCGTCGCCTTGCTCGGGGTCGGTGGGAGTCTTTCCTCTTGCAGCAGCCTCCGGAACCGGCTCCAGCGCAACGCCTGGCGGCGCGCCGGGATCACCGGTCGCCAATCCAGGCAATGGCGCCGACTATTGGCCGCTGACGCTCTCCGGAAAAAGCTCTTCCGACATCCTTCTGCCGACCGGTGTCAATGTACTGGCTTCAGGCGCCTACCTCTATGTGACCGCCTACGACTCGACAGCCAACACCGGCTATCTTTTCGGATTCACGATCGGAACAGGCGGCGTACTCTCTGCCGTCAGCGGTTCGCCCTTTGCCGTGGGCGTCCATCCCTCGGCGATCGCCAGCGATTCCACCAGCAGCTACGTGTATGTGACGGATTCCGCAAACGGCAATGTCTGCGGATTCTCCGTTGCATTGGGAGTACTGAGTCCGCTTAGCGGCAGTCCGTATCCGGCCGGCAATCAACCCTCGGCGATCGCGGTCGATCCCAAGTATCCATTCGTCTACGTTGCCAACACACTGGACGGCAACGTGAGCGCATATTCGATCGGCAGCAGCGGAGCGCTGACCAGCGTCGGCACGTATGCCGCGGGCATTAATCCGGTGGCCATCGGCATTGATCCGGGAACCTCTCACTTCGTTTTTACCGTCAACTTCCTTAGCAACGGCGCCAACGGCACTGTCTCCGACTTTGAGATGAGCACCACTGCCGGCACGCTTATCAATACGCAACACTCTCCTTACACGTCCAACGCCCTGCCGACGGCCGTGGCCGCGGTTCCGCACGACGGCGGCAAACCGCAGTAGCTCGGAATGCGGCCCGCCACCGAAGACTCTGGCAACACCCCGTAGCTGGCTTTTACAATACCTACGGGGCAACTTAACCGGTTTTTCCTGGGCTCGCACCTGACAAGCCCACGACGAAGGAAGCGCATGAAGTTCAGCAAATTGAGCCAGCTTTTTCTGGTCTCTTTCCTCGGCCTTTTCGTGGCCACACTTTTGACTGCCTGCGATATCGTAACCGTTGATTTTGTTTACGTAGCCAGTTCCGCCATCACTGGGACATCGAACAACGGACAGATCGATATCTACGCGGTGGACTCCGGCTCCGGCGCGATGCGCACGGACGTGGCGTCCGTCTCTACCGGCGGAGTGGCCCCGGTCTCGATGGCCGTCACCTCCGACTATCAGAATCTTTACGTCGCCAATGCGGGAAGCAAAACCATCGTCCACTTCACCATCGGCCTGGATGGTGGGTTGACGCAGAAGGATTCAGTCACGCTGAGCACCACGCCCGTTGCCATCGCGGTGAACGCCGCTGACACCTACCTCTATGTGGTCTCTGGAACCGCTTCCGCCACACTGACAGAATATGCTCTCTCCTCCGGCACAATCGGAACCGCGGCCACCGCCTCAGTGCCCCTCACCGTGCCCGGTTTCGCGGGCGACACGATCATTTCCACCGGTATCACCGTGCTGGCCGACAATGCTGCCGTCTACGTTACAGCCTACGATCAGTCAGCTTACAATCCCGGCGGAAGCACGACCAGCACCGCAAATCCCGGCTGGGTCTTCGGCTATGCCGTCGGCTCGGGCGGCGCGCTGACCGCGGCCACGAACAGTCCCTACCAGGCCGGCGTCAAGCCCAGCGCCCTGGTCGCCGACCCCACCAATCGCTTCGTCTACGTCACCGACTACGCTTCCAGCCAGATGATCGGCTACTCGATTCTGGATGGCAGCACCTTGAGCTTCTTGACCAACGGTCCCTACAAGACCGGGAACGAACCCTCCGCGATCGTCATTGATCCGCGCGGCAAGTTCCTCTATCTCACCAACCAGCTGGACAACACGGTCGGAGCCTACTCCATCGACCTGCCCACCGGCACTCCTACGATCACGGTGAATGTGACAGGAAGCCCGCTCGACTCCACCGACACCCAGCCGGTCGCCATCGTTGTAGATCCGGCGCTGGGCCGGTTTGTCTACACTGCCAACCACCTGGGCAATTCCGTCACCGGCTTCGTGCTGGACCCGACTTCGGGCTCGCTGAAGGCCACTCAAGCCTCGCCGTACCCCATCACGGGCACAATGCCCACCGCCATCGTCGCCATTCCTCACGGCAACCACGCCATTCAGGCGGTCGACTAGCAAAGGGAAGCAACCACGCTCAGCAAAAAGCCCNNGGGCTTTTTGCTGAGCGTGGTTGTGCCGGCGACCTGATTCAATCCAGAGCGAGGCATAGATTCATGCCTGAATAAATTGCCTCAAGGCATTAAGAACATATACTGGCATTGCGCCCGGCAGGGCGATTTTACGCGACCCGACGGTCCAGGCATCCACACGAACCACGTAATCAAGGAGATCCACACGTGACTTTCCGCACCCGCTTGCTGCTTTTGTTCCTTCTTGCCTTCATCTGCCTTCTCCCCGGAATGGCTCCAGCCCAGGCTTTGCCGCCCGTCCACGAGAACTTCCGTGTCGCCGTTTACATCCCCGTCGGCGTGGTGGAGAGGATGAAGGATCCAATCTGGCTACAGCACTCCTGGGAGCAGATCGCGAGCCAGGTGCGTGTGGACAAGGTCTACATCGAGAGCTACCGCAGCGGGGTACTGGCCGACGATGCGCTTTTGGAAACCGTGAAGGCCTTCTTCACGGCTCGCGGCGTCCAGGTGGCGGGAGGCATCGCCTTTGCTGCGGGAGGGGATGCAGCGGGCTTTACGCCAAATGAGGTGGAGTCCGGCCAGTTTGTCTCGTTTTCGTACACTGACCCCAAAGCACGCGACTACGTCAGGCAGATCTCCGAGCTTACCGCCCGCCATTTCGACGAGATCATCCTGGACGATTTCTTCTTCAACAACACCAAGCGCGACTCCGACATCGCCGCCAAAGGCAGCGCGAGCTGGAGCGATTTCCGCCTCAAACTGATGGACGATGTGGCGCGCACCCTGGTGGTGGGTCCGGCGCGAACCGTCAATCCCAAGGTGAAGATCGTCATCAAATTTCCCAACTGGTATGAGCATTTTCAGGCGAACGGATACGACCTGGAGCAGGAGCCGAAGATCTTCGACGGCATCTACACCGGCACGGAGACTCGCGACCCGGTGATTACCGACCAGCACTTGCAGCAGTACGAGAGCTACCAGATCATGCGCTACTTCGACAATGTCAAGCCGGGCGGCAACGGCGGCGGCTGGGTGGACACCTACGACAACCGCTATCTGGACCGCTACGCCGAACAGTTGTGGGATACGATGCTAGCCAAGACGCCGGAGATCATGCTCTTCCAATACAGCAATCTGCTGAATTCAGCCGAGCCTGGGGATCGCAAGGCCTGGAGCGGTCCCGATTCCAGTTCTGCCACAAGCTTCAATCTGGCTGGTCTGGAGAAGTGGCGCGCGGCCTCCGGTTCGACTGCGCCGGCCAGCTACGCCACCGCGGCCGGCTACGCCCTGTCCACGGTGAATGCCGTGGTGGGCAAGCTGGGCACGCCCATCGGCATCGCCAGCTACAAGCCCTATCAATCGACCGGCGAGGATTTCCTGCATAACTATCTGGGCATGATCGGCATTCCCATCGATCTGCATCCCGAGTTTCCGGTTGAGGCAAAGACGGTTCTGCTCACCGAGTCCGCCAAATTCGATCCGGCGATTGTGAGAGAGATCAAGACGCATCTGGAAAAGGGCGGCAACGTCGTGATCACCTCTGGGCTGCTGCGGGCGCTGGAAGGCAAAGGCATCGCGCAGATTGCGGAGATTCATGCCACCGGCAGCGTCCTCAAGGTCACGGACTATTGGGGCGCGTTTGGCGCGGGCGGCGGCGCCAATCTGGGCTCGACAGCGGAGATTCTGGTACCTGAGATGAGTTTCATGACCAACGACGCCTGGCCAGTGGTGCGCGGCACCGCCAACGGGCGCGGCGCGCCTCTGCTGATCATGGATCGCTACTCGAAGGGCATTCTCTTTGTGCTGACGATCCCGGAGAATCCCAACGACCTGTATGCGCTGCCGCAGCCGGCGCTGACCGCGATCAAACAATACCTGCTGCGCGATTTTCCGGTGGAGATCGACGCGCCCAGCAAGGTGAGTCTCTTCGCCTACGACAACCACTCCTTTGTGGTGGAGTCGTTCCTGGATGCTCCGGCGCAGGTGACCGTCTCCACACTTGGAAACTTCAGCAAACTGCGCAATCTGGCCAGCGGGGTGGTGGTGGATAGCAGCAAGCCCTCTCCAGAGGCGAATACAGACAAGATCCCCGCGCGGAAACGTCCGGCGCAGCCCCCGCGCACCGTCTTCCACGTCGAGGTCGCTGCGCACAGCTTTGCGGCCTTTACCGAGGAATAGTGGATGGCGGGAGTTGCTCCTGAGGCCAAAAACGCCCCGTGCCCCATCCATGCGCTTTGTTTCTGGCGCATGGGTGGGAGACGATGAAACCCAATCTTGCCACGAAAACTACGCGCCCATCCACTTGCGCAGTCGCCGCTGCGCCGGCTTCTCCACCAGGTACAGCGCCGCCAGAGCCACTGCCAGCAGCACCGTGTAGCTGAGCCATGGGTCAAAGCGCGCCACTCCCAGCCGTTCCGGCAGATGGGTGTCGTGAATCCAGTTCCACAGGTTGAAGTGCAGCAGGTAGAGGCAGTAGCTGGCCTCGCCCACAACGACCAGCGGGCGCACGCTGAATGCAGACGCCAGCCAATTCTCCCCGGCCAGGCCCAGAACGATGCAGCCGAAGAGGGGCATCAACAGGCCGTCGTGGAGGAGGACGTAGGGAACCAGCGGCCCTAACTCCAGCAAGATGAAGACCCCGGCTAAACCGGCCACTCCGAGCAGCAGGCGAAGGCGACCGGCGCGCGGCACGAACTCGTCCAGCCCGGCCAGCAGAATGCCGAAGAAAAAGCTGGCCAAGTGCGGTAGCGGCGTGTACTTGAGCGCCTGCAGCCATGGGCCCCAGCTCCAGCGGTCGGGATGGGCAATACCGTCCGGTTGGAAAACCAGATAGAGCAGGCCGGGCGCCATGCCCACGGCCCACACTCCGGCTAACTGAAGCAGAGAATGGCCAACCCGCGCCGGCCGCTTCACCCTGGCCAGCCAGGGAAAGAGAGCGTACATAAAGGCTTCGGCGGGCATCGCCCAGGCGGGCGTGTTCAGGAAGGTGGCCAGCGACGGAATCCAGCCCTGCAAGAGCAGCGGCGTCAGCACCATGCCTGTCCAGAACATTCGATGCGTGTGGGCGCCGTACTCGGCCGAAACCATTCGCCAGCTCAACAGCAGGCTCAGCAGGTAGATGGGATACAGGCGCGTAAAACGGGCCTTCCAGAAGCGCACCGTGTCCAGCGAGCCCGCGCGGGCCTGCCCGGCGTAGTTATAGCCCAGCACGAAGCCCGAGAGCAGAAAGAACAGGCCCAGCGCGATGTAGCCGGCGTTGACTACCGGCCCAAGAAAGCCAAACGATTGTGGATTGGAAAAGTGAAACAAGACAATATTGACAGCCGCAAGACAGCGCAACCCCGTCAATGCATTCAGCCGTGCTGGCTTGCGCGTCTCCACGATTTTTTTCTATTCCCTATTCCCTGCCTTCACGCCGTCACCAGCGATCCTACCTTTTCGCCCAGCACTACCCGGCGGATATTCCCCGGCTGGTTCATGTTGAAGATGATCATGGGCAGGTTGTTGTCCTTGCAGAGGCTCACGGCGGTCAGGTCCATCACCTTCAGCCCCTGGCGCAGAATCTCCATGTAGGTGATCTCGTCGTACTTGACCGCGTCCTTCATCAGCACAGGATCGGCGTTGTAGACTCCATCGACCTTGGTAGCCTTGAGCAGCACATCGGCCTTGATCTCCATGGCTCGCAGGCTGGCCGCTGTATCGGTGGAGAAGAAGGGATTGCCGATACCCGCTGCGAAGATCACCACGCGGCCCTTTTCCAGGTGGCGTACGGCGCGGCGGCGAATGTACGGCTCGGCGATCTGATTCATGAAGACAGCGCTCATCACACGGCACTCGACGCCGCGCTGTTCCAGTGCATCCTGCATGGCGATGGCGTTGATGACCGTCGCGAGCATGCCCATGTTGTCAGCGGCCACGCGGTCCATCTCCTGGGCCTGCTCGGCCACGCCGCGGAAGATGTTGCCTCCACCCACGACCACGCCGATTTCCACGCCCAGAGAGTGCACATCGACGATCTCGCCGGTAATCTCGGCGACCTTGGCGGCGTCCAGGCCGAAGCCGCGCGGGCCGGCCAGCACCTCACCCGATAGCTTGAGAACGATCCGTTTATACATACCTTTTCGAGTATCGCATACCGGCGGCTGTTGCACTCTCGCCAATGGAAAAACGAGTCGAGCTGGGTCGCTATTGAATGTTCATTTTGCGGGCAAGCTCTCTCACCTTCTCCAGCCGAGGCCCCATTTGAGCAAGCACTGCTTGAGTGATCTGGGGGCCTGCTTTTTCCGGGGTTCCTGCGTCGAAGGGAGGATGCGGATCGTATTCGTTTGCAAGCTGTATGGCCTTTGCAAGATTCTCCCCGAACAGGATCGAGAGTAGTGTGAATCCAAAGTCGATTCCCGCCGTCACTCCGCCTCCGGTGATCCGGTTTCGGTCAATGACGACTCTCTGATGCACTGGCACCGCGCCAAAGAGCGGCAAAAGATCCCGGAATGCCCAATGGGAAGTCGCTTTGTATCCGCGGAGCAGACCGGCGGCTCCCAGCAACATGGATCCGCTGCACACCGAGGTCACATACTTTGCCCGACCTCCCCGATCGGCAAGAAAATCCAGAAACGCTCGGTCCTGCATTGCATCGGTAAGGCCCGGCCCTCCGCCGACGAAGAGTACATCGAGGTCTTTCGGGCAGTTTTCCATGCTGGTGGTCGGCTTCACTGCGATGCCTAAATCCACCGTGAGCAGGTCAAAGTTCTTCCATATCAGATGTACGTTTGCCGAGTGGGCAAGGACGGTATGAGGTCCAATCAGATCGAGAAAATTCAAACCGGGAAACAATAACATCCCTATCTCGGGCCGGTTTCTTTTGGGTTCACTCATACTGTTCCTCTCGTGTGCAGTTGGCTGCGCTGCTTCCGCCTGGCTGAGGGAAGCAAAGGCTCGGGGAACGGCCGAGAAAACAGCGGTTCCGAGTACCGGCCCAAAAAACTCTCTACGCTTCAATCCAAACCATCCTCGGCGAAATAATTCCTTTCATTCTACAGTTTTTCCGGGAGAGACGCCGTCTTGATGCACGAAAAAGGCCCAGGGTTTGCGCCCTGGGCCTTTTGCAATCTACTAAGGTTGTGCGGGAACTACTCGGCTGCCGCTTCCACGGGCTTGGTGGTGGCCACGGTCCAGTCGGGCGCGCCAACCTTGAAGCGCGCAAAGCGGCGGACGGTGATGTTCTCGCCCAGCTTGCCCACCTTGGTCGCGATCAGCTCCTTGATGCTGATGGTCTGGTCCTTGATGAAGGGCTGCTCCAGCAGGCAGACCTCCTCGTAGAACTTGGCCATCTTGCCTTCAACGATCTTCTCGATCACCGGGGCCGGCTTGCCGGTGGCAGCGGCCTGGGCGCGGTAGATATCCTTCTCGCGCTCCATATCGGCAGCGGTCACGTCCTCGGACTTCACATAACGCGGATCGCTGGCCGCGATGTGCATCGCGACATCCTTCAGCAGCCCCTGGAAGTCCTCGGTGCGGGCCACAAAGTCGCTCTCGCAATTCAGTTCCAGCAGCACGCCGATCTTGCCGCCGGCGTGAATGTAGGTGCCCACCGCGCCCTCGTTGGTGGTGCGGGCTGCCTTCTTCTGCGCCGAGGCCATGCCCCGCTTGCGCAGCACGACAAAGGCCTCCTCGATGTTTCCCTTGGTCTCTTGCAACGCCTTGAGGCAGTCGCCCACTGGCGCGCCGGACTTTTCCCGAAGCTCTTTCACCTGCTTGGCATCAATTTTTTCGCTCACTGTCTTTCTCTCTTTTCCTAGTTATCAGTTATCAGTTCTCAGTTCTCAGTTCTCAGAGGCCGGTCTGATTCAGACCGGCCACGGCTGTAGCAAGGCGTTGTCCAGAAAAACTGACAACTGAATACTGAGAACTGAGAACTGTCCGGATTAAAGAACGCCCTCGGCCACGTCAGCCTCGTCCAGCAGGGCCAGAACCGCGGCGGGCGCCTTACGAATGCCGCCGCCCAAAGCCGCTTCCAGGTCCACTTCCTCGACAGGCGAAGCCTCTGCGGCCACCGCCTCAGCCACCGGCTCGGGCAGTTCATCGGCAAAGGCCTTGTCGCCCACCAGATTCACGCCCTCGGCCGCCGAGTCGGCGATCTTGGATGTGAAGAGGCGAATGGCGCGCAGCGCGTCGTCGTTGCCCGGAATCACGAAATCAACGACCGTCGGGTCGCAGTTGGTGTCCACCACGGCCACCACGGGAATGCCCAGCTTGCGGGCTTCCTTCACGGCAATCGCCTCGTTGTTCGAGTCAACAATGAAGAGCGCATCGGGCAGGCGCTTCATCGTCTTGATGCCGGCCAGGTTGGCTTGCAGGTGCTTGCGCTCCCGCTCCAGCCGGATCACTTCTTTCTTGGTCAGCAGGTCGTAGCGGCCATCCGTGGCCATCTCATCGATCTCCTGAAGGCGCTTCACCGACTTCTGCACCGTCACCCAGTTGGTGAGCAGGCCGCCCAGCCAGCGCTGGTTGATGTACGGCATTCCTGCTCGCGTAGCCTCCTCGGCCACAGCCTCCTGCGCCTGGCGCTTGGTGCCGACGAAGAGAATCGTCTTGCCGCTGGCGCACAGCTCGGTAACAAACTTGGACGCTTCCTTGAAGAGCTTGAGCGTCTTCTGTAGGTCGATGATGTAGATTCCGTTGCGCTCGCCGAAGATGTACTCCTTCATCTTGGGATTCCAGCGCTTGGTCTGATGCCCGAAGTGAACACCCGCTTCGAGCAGCTCCTTCATTGTGATCGTGGCCATTGGCCTCCTTCGTGGATTGCATCCGGGTGGTCGATGCCGGCGCCCGAATTGAACCCGCTTATGCGGGAGATTGGGTGGAACGAGTTGTAAGTTTTCAGTTGTCAGTAACCGAAACCGCCGGCACTGACTGCTGAGAACTGACAACTATCTCTTGCTGAACTGGAACCTTGCGCGAGCGCCCTTCTGCCCGTACTTCTTGCGTTCCTTCATGCGCGAGTCGCGGGTCATCAGGCCTTCGGCCTTGAGCACCTTGCGCAACTCGGGGTTGAACTGGACCAGCGCGCGGGCAATGCCCAGCTTGACGGCATCGGCCTGCGCGCAAACGCCGCCGCTCTTGACGGTGGTCACCACATCGAAGCTCGAAGCCAATTCGACCAGAGCCAGGGTGCGCTTGGCGGCCACGCGCTGCTGCTCGGTGACGAAGTAGACTTCGAATGCCTTGCCGTTGACCTTCCACTCGCCCGTGCCGGGACGCAGGAAGACGCGCGCGATCGCCGATTTGCGCCGCCCCGTCCCGTAATACTGAACCAAATCTGCCATTCGTTTCCTCTTAGCTTCTAGCTTCTAGCTTCTAGCTTCTAGCTAAAAACCAAAGCCCGAAAGTTCGAATTCCGATAAAAAGCTAGCAGCTAGAAGCTAGTAGCTAGCGGCTGCTCTTACGCGATCTCCAACGCCACCGGCATCTGCGCCTCGTGGGGGTGCTTGTCGCCGCGATAGACCTTGAGCTTGGTGGCCATCTGGCGACCCATTTTGCTCTTGGGCAGCATGCCCTTGATGGCCTGTTCCAGAATCATCTCAGGTTTGCGGTTCAACAGGCGCGTGAAGGACTCCTCGCGCAGTCCGCCGGGGAAGCCAGTGTAGCGGCGATAGAGTTTGCTCTGCGCCTTGAGGCCTGTCAGGCGGACCTTCTCCGCGTTGATGATGATGACGTGGTCGCCCACGTCGATGTACGGCACATACTGGGGATTCAGCTTGCCGCTCAACACGTCGGCGGCCTTGGTCGCCAAACGGCCCAGCGTCTTGCCGCTGGCATCCACTACAAACCACTTACGGTCAATATTCTTGCCGCTCGGAACAAAGGTACCCATCGCTCTCCTGCCTTCAAATCGCCTTCAAAAAAAACTAAAAACCAGCGCAAAGCGCTCTCGCCCGCGCAATCAAACGCACGGGCCTTCATCCACCCACTGCCAAACAAATCTGTTCGGGTGAGGAGTGCGGGCACTGACCCTCGAAGGGACTCTGGCAGCGCCGGAGGCGCCTAACCGCGCGCCTAAACTCGAATCCGGCAGCCGACATCCTGTTCCGGCCAACCCCAGGGAACATCAATCCAGGGCATCAACCAGCGGGTCCGGGTGAAAACACACAGACCCCAGGCGCAACACCGCGCAAGGATTTCAGAATACCGGAATCGCGCCCCGGAGTCAACGGCATGACGACACCAAGCCAGCCCGCCCTTTGAAAGGCTCCCTGCAGGTGTGTACATTAAATGGAGTGAATCACCTCACGTTCTGACCGGACTCTCCGCCTGAAGTCCGCTTCGACCTCAGGCGGAGTTGCCGGCAAGCGGATCGGCCCTGCCCATGAAACGTAGTCCTTTGCGCATCTTCGCCGCTGCCTGCATTGTCGTAACTGGACTCTGCATTATCTCCGCCATCGTAGTCAAAGGCTGGGACCGGCGAAGCCTGACGAGTGGCGATTTCATTCAGTACTGGGCGGCGGAACAACAGCTTGTTCACGGCGCAAACCCCTATGATCCCAACGAGTTATTGCGCATGGAGTCCGCGGAAGGACTCGAAGGCGGCGTGCTCAAGATTTCGATCAGTCCGCCCGTAGCCTACGATCTAGCCTTGCCGCTCGGCCTGGTTGGCGCCAAGCTCGGCCTCCTGCTCTGGATGCTCGTTCTCGCTGCCTGCGCCGCGGCCTCAATCCGGATTCTTGGCATTCTGTTTGGGCGTCAAGCCAGCCAGTTGCACATTTACTGCTACCTCTTTCCTCCCCTGCTGGCCTGCTTTCTGGTCGGGCAGCTCGGCATCTTCCTTTTGCTCGGCCTCGTACTTTTTCTTTTCTGGCGCGAATCCCGTCCCTTTCTGGCCGGAGCCGTTCTTTTTCCCTACGCCATGAAGCCGCATCTTCTGGCGCCCTTTGGCCTCGTGCTGCTTCTCTGGATGGTGTACCGGAAGTCCTACCGCATCCTCGCTGGATTCTCGGTCACGCTGCT
>PMTP01000101.1:0-4883 GCA_003167305.1 Acidobacteriaceae bacterium | reverse complement strand
GCGCCCGGTGGAATTGGATGGATCATGGCATGATCCTGCTTCTCATCTCGGTGGCCACAGCTCCCTACGCCTGGCTTACCGACGAAGCATTGCTGCTTCCCGCGGTACTGGCCGGGCTTTATCAGGCCGTGGAATTAAGGCGCTCGACGCTACCGCTGATGTTGATCGTGGCCGTTGCGCAGATCGAAATATTCAATGCCGTCCGAGTGAATTCACCATACTACCTATGGACCATGCCCGCTTATCTGGCCTGGTATCTCTATGCTACCGGAAGAATCGGCGCGCGATTGAGGACCTGATCCTCTTCCGGATTGGGGTCCAGGCGCCGGATTCAGAAACAGACGCCGGTCATTTTTTCCGTCAGGCCTTCCACCCATGCCCCCCGTTGTGGCACACTTGCACACATGGGAAGCAAAGACAAAGGCAGGAAAGAAGTCAAGAAGGCGCCCAAGCCGAAGCCTAAACCGGAACCCGCTCAGAGACGTGAAGGGTTCGCGCCGGCCCCTCCGCCGAAGTAGGACCATCGCCGTTCGTCCGCTCCAGAGCGCCGCGCTTGAGACGCGGAAAGGCTTTCTCTGCCCTGAGAGAGCTTTTTTGCGCCTTCGGCCTGATTCGAGCAACCCGGCTGCCAGAGCCGCACCGCCCTGTTGCGCTACGCTGTCGACGCCGACGGCTGGAAGGCCTACATGACCGCGCGTGAGAGCCGCCGCCACCCGCAGCCCGGCATGCTGCGTCAGGTATGCGTGGAAGGTGGAAAGCCCGGCGCCGTCCGTGAGGTTCTCGCCGACCTGAAACCCATCGAAGGCCGGTCCATCGCGCCGCAACCACCCTCGACGCGCTACGCGACGTTCAATCCTACGGCGGCGTCACCCCAACCTGGGAGACCTTTGCGCCCGCGCCAACCTCAGCCGCGCCGCCCGCGCCCGGCTCGTCCACAGCAGGCCCGCATGCACCCGACACAGGCCTACTGATTCGCCTCAGCAACAGCCGCTCCGGCCCTCCCTATCTGCTCATCAGCCCCGAACTGACCGCCGCCACCTCCAACATCAGCCGCGGCGAGATGACTTTTCGCCTGGTCGATCAGAACCTTGGCGGTTTCGGCTCCGAGCTGCGCACTACCGCCCGCATCGGATACATGACCAATCTCTCCGCCGAATACTACAGGCGGCTCGTTCCCAGCGGCTATTATTTGGAACCGCGCGCCGGCATCCTGCGCGCCAGTCTACATCTGGGTCAACCAGAAGCGCGTCGCCGATCGTTTTCTGCAAAATCTCGATGCGGGCCTCGAAACCAGAAGGACTTTTTCGAATCAACTGCAAATCTCCGCCGAATGGCGCGCCGAGGAGACACATTGGAGCCTCACGACAAGCTCCGGCGGCGGCCCATACCTCACCGGAACCGCGCAGACCGGTCTGCTGCGCATCAACATTGACAGAGCATCTTCCGGCGGCATCTCGCCCAACGGGTTCCGCATCGCCACCTCAGCCGGCGCTTTCTACCACGCGGTGGCAAGCTCGAATGCGCCGCTGGTCAAGTTCTCTGTCGGCGCAACCCGCTCCTGGATTGAAGCCAACATCTTCGACCTAGGCGGCGAAGTCAACTCCTACCTGCGGGCTAACGTTGCTCAGCCCTACCGTTTCACGCTGGGCGGGCCGATGCGCCTGGCGGCTCTGCCCACCGGCCTGGGACACGGGCTCTACGGCTTCTTCGGTTATGAAGCCGGAGAAGTCTGGTCGCCGGAGGCACGGGCGATTCTCCGCCTAGATGGCTTTATCGGCCTGGTCGCCAACTCGCCCAGCGGCCTGTTCACCTTTGGCGTCTCAGACGGCGACGCCGGCCACCGCAAGGTTTTCCTCACGCTGGGGCGCTTGTTCTGAGAATGTTTTGAGACCCATACAGCCCGAACACACGAAGGCCCTCCCATTGCAGGAGGGCCTTCGTGCGTTCAAACAAACCGACGGTTTACGCCACGACTTCAATCCCCATCGAGCGGGCGGTGCCGCGGATGCTCTTCATCGCCGTCTCCACCGAAGCGGCGTTCAGATCGGGCATCTTCTGCGTGGCGATCTCGCGCACCTGCTTCTCGGTCACCTTGCCGACCTTGTCCTTGTTGGGCGTGCCCGAACCCTTGGCGACCCCAGCTGCCTTCATCAGAAGAACCGCGGCAGGCGGCGTCTTGGTGATGAAGCTGAAGCTGCGGTCGGCATGGACCGAGATGACGACCGGAATAACCAGCCCTTCCATCTCTTTGCTGGAGGTGCGCGCGTTGAACTGCTTGCAGAACTCCATGATGTTGACCTGCGCCTGGCCCAGCGCGGGGCCGACCGGCGGCGCCGGCGTAGCCTTGCCGGCCACGATCTGCAGTTTGACATAACCCGTAATTTTCTTCGGAGGTGCCATTGGTTCCTCTGGAACCAGCTTCTAGCTTCTAGCCGCTAGCCATTAGCTGGTTTGTTCCTGCTACAAATTTTGAAGTTGCAACCACACGCTCGATCCCAACCGGCTGCCCGCTAGAAAGTACAGCCAGCTAGAAGCTGGGAGCTAGAAGCTAGAAGCTGCTATTCAATCTTTTCCACTTTGCCAAACTCCAGCTCGACCGGTGTGGAACGCCCGAAGATGGTCACCATGACCTTCATCGTCTCGCGATCTTCGTTGATCTCATCCACCACGCCATTGAAGTTGGCAAATGGCCCGTCGGTAATGCGGACCTGCTCGTTCTTTTCAAACTTGATCTTGAGCCGCGGCTTGTCCTTGGCGGTCTCTGAACGGAAGAGGATGCCACTCACTTCTTCCTCGCTCAGCGCCACTGGCTTGTCGCCCGTGCCCAGAAAACCCGTCACCTTGGGCGTGTCCTTCAGGACGTGCCACAGGTTGTTGTCCAGCTCCATTTCCACCAGCACGTAGCCGGGCAAAAAGACCCGCTCCGTGGTGCGCTTCTTGCCGTTGACGATCTCGGTCACCGGCTCGGTGGGAATCATCACCCGGCCAACCTTGTCGCCCAGCCCGAAGGCCTGGATCCGGCTTTGAATCGACTCGCGCACCTTGCGCTCAAAGCCCGAGTAGGCGTGCAGGATGTACCACTTGAAGCGCTCGTTGCGCTCCGGCGGGGCCTGTTCGGCAACTTGTTCGGCTTGTTCTGCCTGTTCCAATTCTTCTGCCATCTTCTGCTCTCGTTTCGCGCCTCAAGGCGCGCTAGCCGCCCAGCTTGTGGAAAAGCCTGTCCATGACACTGCTGAAGATCGAGTCCACCACAAAGAAAAACAGCCCAAAGATGAAAACCGCGATGATCACCACCGTGGTCGTGGATTTCACTTCCTTCCACGAGGGCGTAACCACCTTGCGCATCTCCGCGCGCACATCGCTCAGAAATTGGGCGAATTCCGTCCACTGCCCAACCACATTGTCGATGAACTTCGACACGGGATTCTTTCCCTGCCGCCTGCCCGGCCGATCATCGCCGTTCACTAATGCTACCTTCGTTGCCATACTTGCAGTTCCTTCGCGCCGGGCGCTGGGCCGAGCACATCCTGACTCAATCAGGAATCAATCTGGCAGGGGCGGAGGGATTCGAACCCCCAAGTTCGGTTTTGGAGACCGACAGTTTAGCCGTTGAGCTTACGCCCCTAAAAACAGCTTCTAGCTTCTAGCCTCTAGCTACTAGCTAATTCATGGATAGGCGAAAACCTTGCCCATCCCCATAAAAAAGCTAGAAGCTAGGAGCTAGAAGCTTACGGCTGCTCTACTTCGTTTCCTTGTGCGGCTGGTGCTTGCGGCAGCGGTTACAGAACTTCTTGAACTCCAGACGGCCGGTGGTCGTCTTTTTGTTCTTCGTCGTCGAGTAATTCCGTTCCTTGCACTCAGTGCACTGCAATGTAACAATTTCCCGCATTTCCAAACCCTTTCAACTACCGTGAACCAGTGAAAAAGTGAACAGTCGTTTCTTTGCCACTTCACTTCTTCACTCGTTACTTGATAATCTCCGAGACCGTGCCCGCGCCTACCGTGCGGCCGCCTTCGCGGATCGCAAAGCGCAAGCTCTTCTCCAGCGCCACCGGCGTAATCAGCTCCACCGTCAACTGCACGTTGTCGCCCGGCATCACCATCTCCACGCCCTCAGGCAACTCCGCCACTCCCGTGACATCGGTTGTCCTGAAGTAGAACTGCGGTCGGTAGCCCTTGAAGAACGGCGTATGACGCCCGCCCTCTTCCTTGCTCAGCACGTACACTTCGCCCTTGAAAACCGTGTGAGGCGTGATCGAGCCCGGCTTGGCCAGAACCATCCCGCGCTCCACATCCTCTTTCGGAATGCCGCGCAGAAGAATGCCCGCGTTGTCGCCCGCCAGACCCTCCTCGAGCTGCTTCTTGAACATCTCCACGCCCGTGCAAACCGTCTGCCGGGTCTCGCGGAAGCCCACGATCTCGCACGCCTCGCCGACCTTCACCTTGCCGCGCTCGATCCTGCCCGTCACCACCGTGCCGCGACCGGAGATCGAGAAGATGTCCTCAATCGGCATCAGGAAGGGCTTGTCGACCGCGCGATCCGGACGCGGCACAAAGGTGTCCACCGCCTCCATCAGCTCGTCGATCTTCGCCTCCCACTCCGGCTCGCCGTTCAGCGCGCCCAGAGCCGAGCCGCGAATCACCGGCACATCGTCGCCGGGGAACTGGTACTTGGTCAGCAGCTCGCGGACCTCCATCTCCACCAGATCGATCAGCTCCGGGTCATCAACCGCGTCGCATTTATTCAAAAACACCAGAACGCAGGGAACGCCCACCTGGCGCGCCAAAAGCACGTGCTCCTTGGTCTGCGGCATGGGACCGTCGGTAGCCGCAACCACCAGAATTGCCCCGTCCATCTGCGCCGCGCCGGTGATCATGTTCTT
>PMTP01000169.1 GCA_003167305.1 Acidobacteriaceae bacterium | reverse complement strand
TGGTTGCGGATCAGATCATGCGCGTCCCAGATCGAATTGAAGACCTCGCCCACCGCGATCGGCGTGGTCGTATGTTCGCGGATGATTTTGAAGCCCTCCTGCAGTTCAGCCGGCGTCGGGTCTTCCATCCAGAAGAGGTGAAAGGGCTCCAACTCCTTGCCCAGCCGTCCCGCCTCGATGGGCGTCAGCCGGTGGTGGCAGTCATGCAGCAGGTGCAGTTCGTCGCCAAAGACCTCGCGCACCCGCGCAAAGAGCCTGGGCACATGGCGCAGGTAAAGTTCGCTGGACCACTCGGCCTCCGAGGGCAGTCCGCGCTCCGCCGGCTCATAGCGTCCCGGCCCCTTGGAAATACCATAAGTAGTCGAGAGCCCGGGGATTCCGCTCTGCACCCGCACCGCCTTGAAGCCCAACTCCCGCTGGCGCGCCACGTCTTCCAGCGCGTGCTCCGTATCCTTGCCATTGGCGTGCGCATAGACCAGAACGCCCTCGCGGCTCTTGCCGCCCAGCAAGTTGTAGACCGGGGTGTTCAGCGCCTTGCCTTTGATGTCCCAAAGAGCCACGTCCACCGCCGCGATGGCCGACATGGTGACCGGCCCGCGCCGCCAGTAAGCCCCGCGATAGAGATACTGCCAGAGGTCTTCCGTTTGGAATGGATCGCGGCCGATGATGCAGGGAATCACGTGGTCGGTAAGATAACTAGCCACCGCCAGCTCGCGCCCATTCAGTGTTCCATCGCCCAGGCCATGGATGCCTTCGTCGGTCTCTATCTTCAGTGTGACAAAGTTTCTTCCCGGTGAGGTGATATTCACGGTTGCTTTGGTAATCTTCATGGCCGAACGCGCTCCAGCAGCTTCTAGCTGATCCCTGATCCCTGATCCCTGTTTTACTGATTCACCCCGCTGGCCAGAAAGCCGCCGTCGACGGCAATGACCTGGCCGGTAACAAACGAAGCCGCCTCTGAAGCCAGAAATACCGCTGCCCCGGCGATCTCCCACGCATCGCCAAACCGGCCCATCGGCGTGCGCAGAATTAGTTCTTCCCCGCGCGGCGTTCCCTGGATCAATTTCACGTTCATCGGCGTAGGAAAGATCCCCGGCGCAATGGCATTCACGTTGACCCCTTTGCGCGCCCACTCCACGGCCAGCGAACGGGTCAGCGACGCAACCGCGGCCTTGCTCGCCGAGTATGCCGCCACCTCATAGAAACTGACAAACGAAGAGAGGGAAGCGATGTTGATGATGCGCCCATACCCCGCGCGGAGCATCGATGCGCCGAAGATCTGGCAGGCCCGCAGTGTTCCCGTCAGGTTGGTCTCCATCACCCGCGACCAGTCGGCCTCGTCCACTTCGAGCGCCGGGCCTTTGTGGGTAATCCCGGCCGCGTTCACCAGAATATCCACCTTGCCGAACTCCTTTAGCACGGCATCGTGCAGCGCTAACAGCGAATCCCGGCTGGCCACGTCGCTGGCCGCGCGTAACGTGCGGCGGCCCAGCGCCTCAATCTCCGCGGCCACCTTCTCCATTCGCTCCAGACGCCTTGAACTGGCCACCACGTCGGCTCCGGCTTCCGCCAGGCCCAGCGCGATTGCGTGGCCCAGCCCGGTTGTCCCGCCGGTCACCACCGCAACCCGTCCGTTCAAGTCAAACAAACTGCGCGTCATGAACAAACTCCCCTAGCCGGCCGATGCGCTCTTGCCGTTTCACTCTGAAAATCCTTGCTCAGAAAACCGAGCGGTGATTGACCTGCCTACTTAACATTATCGTCGATACCCCGGAGTTTGTTGCTTTCATACAGACCGCCGCGGCCCGGATCGGGTATCCTCGTAGCGAGGAGAACGTGCGTGAACCCAGTTCTTGCCCGTACGCTGCGCAGCCTGCAACGCAACATCCTGGCCGGCATCATCACCATCGGGCCGCTGTTTGTGACCTACCTGATCTTCAGCTTCCTGCTCAGCACGCTGGCCAAGGCGGGCTTGCCGGTGATCAANNGTGGTGGGCCGGGTCACCAGCCTGGTGGTCGGCCGCCAGGCCCTCGAACTCTTCGAGTCTACGCTGGATCGGCTGCCCGTGGTAGCCAAGATCTATTCGTCGGTGCGCCAACTGATCGACAGCATGATGGCCAAGAAAGAATCCACCCAGCGTGTGGTGCTGGTGGACTTTCCCATCCCCGGCCAGAAGTCCATAGGCTTCCTCACGCGCATGCTGACCGACGAAACGACCGGCGAACTGCTGGCTGCGGTCTTGGTGCCCTGCGCCATCAACCCGACTTCGGCCTTCTTGCAGATTCTGCCCATCAGCCGAGTCACGGAAACGGACCTGAGCATGGAGCAGGCGATGAGCATGATCATGACCGGCGGCGCCGTGGGGCCGGAGACGATCCGCTTCTCTCAGCCCGCGCTGGCCGCGGAGATTACGCCGCCTGCGCCAATGGCTTGATCTTGGCCAGGGATTTGTTCTTGGCTGCAATCCAAAGTCAATCGACCGGCTCATCCACCGCCAGCGCCTCTTCCGCGTGTTCGCTTTCGGCGGCGATCTTGCGCAGGCTGACGTGTTCGAACTGCGCCCAGATCAGGCCGATGGGCGCAATGCCCAGGAAGCCCACCAGCAGCAGCGTGGCAGCGCAGGCGGTGGCCGCCTCTGGCGCTACGCCAAAGAAGTTTCTCAAGGCTTCTTCCACCACGCCAATCTGTGTGAACCAGCCGATCACCGGCAATTGAAATCCGCTGACCGCCAAACTCGAAGCCATCAGCACCATGCATTTAGCCGGCGTCATCTGCGCCAGTTGCGGACTGGCGGCAAAGGCCGTGGTGATCTCCAGATAGGCCATCGTGATCAATCCCCACATTGTCAGCGAGACGGCCATCGCGATCACAAAATCGGCGGGGGTGCGCAGCGTGTTCAGGCCGGTGCGGAAGGCGCGAATCTTTTCGCCAACCGCGCGCCCCAGGCCTTTGGAGACGAAGCTGAAGGCTCTTTCAAAAAACGATGCGATGATTTCGCCCGCCATGCGCACGGCAACCAGGAAGAGCGCGCCCGCGATGGTGGTCGTCAGCGCTGCGTAGCTTACCTTCTTCATCACCTCAACGTGGGGCAGTGCGCCCGGTGCTCCGAACCACGCCGTCAGCAGGATGACGGACGAAAAAATCAGCACCATCGCGCCTGCGTCCAAAAGCCGCTCGACGAGGTAGACGGCGACCTGGCTACTGAAGGTCAGGCCTGTCTTCTTGGCCACCAGGTAAGGCCGCACCGGCTCCGCGACGCGGCCGAGGAGTGCAATCGCGGTAAAACCGATGATCTGCGTGCCCAGCAGTGTGAACGGCCCCACCTTCTTGTTGTGCCGCAAGAGCAGCGCCCAGCGCACCGAGCGGATCGCGTAGCAGACGTAAATGCAGCCAAGCGCAATGGCGATTTTGCGCCACTCCGCCTGTTGGAATTGTTGCAAGAATTTTTGCCAGCTATCCAGAAACTTCGGCCAAGTAATTTGATATTTATGCTGCGCATAAACCACCAGCGCGAACAGCGCCGCCAGAACCGCCAAACCCAGTATCCATTGCCTTTTCCTCAAGCGCTCTCCGTTCCCGCAGCCATCAACATCTCTTCTCTAGTTTCTCACCTGTGCGTGAAGAATGCTCTAGCGGGGTGGGTTTCCCTGATGGACCGCCGCCTGCGCCGCCCGTTTCGCCTGCGCCTCGCGCGCCAGCACGCGGCGGTTGAACTCGTGAATCACCCGCGCCACATAGGCCTGCGTCTCACGATAGGGGGGAATGCCGTGGTACTTCGCTACCGCCTCCGGACCCGCGTTATAGGCGGCCAGCGCCAGCGCCAGGTTGTCGTGGTAGTGGGTGAGCAGTTCATCCAAATAGGTCGCCCCGCCGCGTACGTTCTCCTCCGGCTTGAAGCTGTCGGTGACGCCTAAATCCTTGGCCGTTGCGGGCATCAGTTGCGTCAGACCGCGCGCGCCCGCCCGGCTGACAGCGCGCGCGTCGCCATTGCTCTCAGCCTTCACCAGGCTGGCCAGCAGGTCCACATCCAGGTTGTGCGCATGGCCAGCTTGGGTCAGCATCTCGCCCAGATCCGCTGGAGAGAGCTTGGCGTCCCGACGGGAAATCGTGCTTGCTTTAGGGCTGGCCGCGGAAGTTGGTCCGGACGAGTTCTCCGCGGTTTTCGGCGCAGCCGGCGGATCGGGCTGTTTCTCAATCTCGGCAATCTCTTCCGGCTGGAACTCGATGTAGCTGTCCTCGCCGGCGCTCAGGTAAAGCCGGGTGCGGCCTTCGATTTCGGCGTGATGGTCGCAGCGCATCTCGAAGCCATTGCGCAGCGTGATGCGCTCAGCTGCGTGGGCGAATGGGGCCAAAGCCGCCAGAGCCGCCATCATCCCCGCCGCGATCACGAAACTTCCGCGCATCATTCGTTTGCTCAACTCAATCCAACTCCTGCCGCTCCGCGCTTGGCCACCATGGCCTCCAGCACCACGGCCACGCCGTCTTCGTCGTTGGACGGAGCCTGCTTCCAGCCGCGCGTTTTGGCCATCGCGCGCAACTCGGCCGCCGCATTGCCCATGATCACGCCTTGTCCGGCCCACTCCAGCATCTCCACATCGTTCCAGTTGTCGCCGATGGCCATCACCTCTTCGCGCTCCATGCCTAGGCGAGCCGCCAGTTTCTTGAGCGCCGCGCCCTTCGATACGCCCTGCGGCAGGAGGTCCAGAATCGACAGATCGCGCGCCGGATACTCGGTCCGCACGCACGCGCAATCGCCGGCCCATGCGCTGGCCTTGACCGCCTCTTCAGCCGTGCGCATCTGGCTCACGGTGCCCGCCGCCATGCCCTGAATGGGATCGTCGCCGTCCACGAGCGCATCCTCCAGCGGCTTGACCACCTCAATCGCATTGCGGTTGGCCTCGACCCAAATGGCCACGCGCCCCTGCGCAACTTCCAGGTCTTCAAGCACCAGCTCGCCGCGCCCCGGGCGATCAAAGGTGAAGACCATAGCCCCAAACGATCGCAGCAGCCCACACAACCCGCGCGCCACACGCGACTCCATCGTGCAGCGGTCGATCATCTCGCCGCCCAGCGTGCGCATCACAGCTCCATTGGACGTGATCAGCGGCGTATCCGCTCGCAAACCGTGCCCCGCCAGCAGCGGCGTCGTGTATGCCGCGCGCCTGCCCGTGGCGATGGCCACCGTGATGCCTGCCTCCTGTGCAGCCTTCAGCGCCCGCGCCGTGCGTGGCGTTAACGCCTGCGCAAAGGTCGGCAGCAGTGTTCCATCCATATCGATTGCCGCCAGCCGAACCGCAGGGTGCATATCTCCAGTTTAGCTGCTGGGATGTTATGGCCCGATCCGGTAATCTTGAAAGGATGGAACGCATCTGCTGCCACTGCCACGCAGTCCTCGACGAAAAGACTATGGCCGACTGGTGTCCGGCCTGCGGTGGCGCGCTGGTCGAACGGGCTACTCTCCCTGTCGAGGATCTTCCAATGTTGCCCCCACCGCAGGAGGTCGATCATCGCGGCATCGTTCTGCCCCGCCGACATGCGCTGGGCGGGATTATCACTCCGCAGTGAGATTCAGGCGCTCGTATCGAGTCCGACGGCCTCGGCTAGTCGAGCCTGCCGCTCATCAAAGGTCCAGAAGCACTCCGCTCTCAATTCCAGCGCACAAGCTACGTGCAGCGAATCCAGAGTGCGCACGCCGAGAGTAGGTCCATATCGCCGGGCGAGATCGATGCTAGTCTCCCAGGTTCGTTCCGGTAGCTCCGTCGGACTCCAAACGCCTTGGGTGCAATCCTGTTGAAAATCAATCCATGCAAGCTGCGCTTCAGCGGTCGATATGCGCTTCCGAAATACCTGCTGATAGAGCGCATGAGCGACTTCGGTCCGGTTGAACGGAGTGAGCCAAACCGTTGGCCTTGATGCCATGCGGCGGCGCGCCTCCGGCGAATGCACGTCATTGACGTAGGGAGATGCAATGAAGCTGCTATCCGCATAGATCATCAGTAGCGGCTGTTCCTCTCCTCAATCATGTCTTCCACGATCGGGATCATCCGGTCGCCGAAGATTTTGCGTGCGCGGGCCTCGAAGTCCGGCCACTCGACGGGGCTCAGTTTGGGCGGAGTTCGCGGCACCAGATCGCCTAATACTTCTTTCCGCTCGCGCACTTCAATCTGTACGCCGGCCTTGAGCCAGGCTTTGACCTGGCGAGTGTCACGAAGCTGTCGAAGGGTGATGCTCTGCATGATCTAAATGTGACACATAATGTGTCACATTGTCAAGAAGATGACTCGAACCACCTCATTCATAGCGCAGCGCTTCGGCGGGTAGGATGCTGGCGGCAGCCGACGACGGATACAGCGTGGCCAACAACGAAATGCCAATCGAGACGACGGAGACGATCAGGCCATCGAGCGGACGCGGCGCGAAGGGCAGCGTGTCGATGGAATAAACTTCGGCGGATAAGTGGATGAAGTGATAATGTCCGCCGGCCCAGGCGGCGAGGTAGCCGAGCGCGAGGCCAAGCACCGTGCCGATGAGGCTGATGAGCAGGCCTTGCAGCAGGAAGATGCGCCGCACCTGCGCGGGCTCGACGCCGAAGCTCATCATCACGGCGATGTCGCGAGTTTTTTCCATCACCATCATGGTAAGTGCAATGAGAATGTTGAGCGCGGCGACGATCACGATCAGCGCAATGATGATGAAGGTGACCACCTGTTCCAGCTTGAGCGCGCGGAAGAGCTCGCGGTTCGTCTCCATCCAGTTGGTGGTCATGTAGCCCTTGCCCGCGGCCTGCTCCAGATCACGTGCAATTGCAGGCGCACGGTACAGGTCGTCCACTTTGAAGCTGATCACGGAGAGCAGGTCGGGCTCGCTGAAGAGGCGCTGCGCGTCCGTGAGGCGCATGAAGGCCATCGCCGCGTCGTATTGATAAAAACCTGAGTGGAAGATGGCCACTACGCGGAAGCGCTGGTACTTGGGCGCGAGGCCGAGCGGCGTCAGTTCACCCTGCGGGCTGGTGACGAGCACCGAGTCGCCCACCTGCGCGCCAATGGTTTCGGCGATGTCTTTGCCCAGCACCAGCGGCGGGTAAGGCACGTTGATCTGGCTCTGGCCGGGAAGCGGCTGCTCAGTGGCCGCCTCCGGATCAAGGTCGCGCGCCGAGCCGGTGGTGATGGTGTCGAGCAGACTGCTGACCGTGCGCTCCTCGGCGGGAACGATGCCTTTGATCAGCGCGAAGCCGGCGCGCGGGCCGCGAGAGACTAGCACCTGCCCGTAGATTCCTGGCGCGGCGGCGGTGACGTGGGGAACGTGGCGCAGGTGTTCGACGAGCGGCTGCCAGTTGCGAATGCCGTCCGACTGCACGCGCATCAGGTCCACGTGCGCCGAGGCGCCCAGCAGGCGGCCCTGCAAGTCGCTTCTCATGCCGTTGGTGATGGCCAGCGCGATGATGAGCGCAGCCACGCCCGCGGCCACGCCCGCGATGGAAATGGTGGTGACCACGCCCACCACGGCTTGCCGCCGCTTGGCCCTCAGGTACCGCGCCGCTATGTACAGCTCGAATCGCATGGAGTCTTCCCTGATTCGAGTCTACTTCTCCGGGGCGGGAATCACCGTCTTGCCCACGCCTATGTTGTCGTACCGGTCGTAGACGCGCACGGCGATCAGATGCTCGCTGGCTTTGGCCTCCACGGGCGCGGGAATCAGAACATCATAGTGCTCGCGCCGCGCGTCGGAGAGCCCGCCTACCGGCTCGATGTACTGCCAGGGGCCAGCATCGAGCGAATACTCGGCGTGAGCGATGGGCGACGCCGCATCTTCCGCGTCGAAGGTCACATGAATGTGCTTCGCGCAGGGCGAAGGCTTGCAGTCTGCCACAGCCGCGTGAAGCGCTGCGATCACCGGCGGTGTGGTGTCCACTTCGAAGCGCTCGCTCACTTTTTCGCCGCGCAGCGCGTCGACGGGGGTGTGCGAGGGCGCGTCGGAGGCGACGACCTTGATCTGATAGCCGCCGTCGGGAATCAGCGCGGAATCGAACGTGTAAGCCTTGTCAGTAATGTCAGCCTTGAGCAGCCGCCAGACGGTTTCGCCGTCCCCGCGCAGATAGAGCGTGTAAATCAGCTCGTCGCCGTTGTCGTCGTGCCCCGCCCAGCGAACGGTAATCGCGGTGCGGTCCTTGGCCGCTTGCAAGGGTGCGGCGGCTCCGCCATCGAAGCTCATTCCGGCGTTCTGGCCCGCTGAAGGAAAGGTGATGTTGACCGTTGGCGGCTGCGCGGCATTGTTCTGCGAACTATAGCGCGCGCCGGGAACGACGACCAAATCGTCCACCACCGGAGCGGCATTCACAGGCAGGTAGTTGACGCCCACGCTGCCCAGCCTTCCATGCGCGCCGAGCACGGCCTTCCATTGCAGGTAGCGTCCGGCGGGCGAGGCCACCGCGCCGTCCTTGAGCGGCTGCCACTCCGACCAGTCCCTAATAGGCTGCTCGACGTTGCCGGAGCGGGTGAGCAAATCAAAATTCGCCGAGCCCGGCTCGACCTCGACGCGGCCAAAGCGAGCCATCGCGCCCGTATCGAGCACATCGCTGGCGTACTCGTGCTTGTCGGAGCGCCCAAGGACAACCAGCTTGCCGGTATTGCCCGTGCCGATGAGGATACCGCTCGCTTCTTGCGCCACAGCCAGACTCAGCCCCTGCTGCGCCTCCAGGTGAGCGATGTCGGCATAGCTGCCGTCGTCCTGGATGCGGAAGACGCGGCCGCGATTGCCGGTGAGCGCGATCAGGCCGTCAGGACGCGCAGTCAGAGCGTAGACGATCTCTTCCTTGCCGGACCACAGCTTGCGCGGCGCCTGCCCCTCCGCCAGCGCGTAAATCTCACTGCCTTCGGGCACCGCGGCGCTGGTGTTGGCTGCTTGCATCGAGCCCGGCTGAACGATGGTCATGGTCATCGACGCGGTGCCCTGCACGGGCAGAGGCGGCAGCGGATTGCGGCTCTTATCGCCCACGCTGGCCGCGTAGATGGTTCCGTTGGCGGCCACGGCCACCGCGGTAATCTCGCGGCGCGGCGCTTCGAAGAGCACGTAGCCTTTGCCGTCAGGCCCCTTACCGTCGAGACTGATGCGATAGACCAGGCCGCTTCCGTCCGAGCCGGCGATCAGGTTGCCCTTCGCGTCCCACGCCAGCGAACGGATATGCTCCTCGTCGCTCTTGAAAAATAGCTCCGGTTTCGTGCCGGGCTTGGTTACATCCACGCGATAGATGGCTCCCGGTCCGCCGGTGGCGATGTACAGGCGGCCCGCCGAGTCAAAGGTCATCTCCCAGATGTAATGCGCCTTCGCTTCGGATTTATCTGCGCCTTTGTCTGCGTTTTTCTCCGCGGCCGTCCTGCCGTCGTTAGCCGTCGCGTCGTCGAGCTTGGCAGCGTCGAAGACCACCGTCGCGCTGCTCTCATCCTGCTTGGCGGTGGCGTCGGGCTTCATGCGATAGACCTTGCCGCTGGGCAGCGTGGCTGCGTAGAGCGCGCCATCCGGGCCAAGGCGCACGACTTGCACGGCCAGGTCCTTCGTCTCGAAGAGCGTGAAAGCCTTGCCGTCAGCGGCGATGCGCAGCACGGTGGCCGGCGAAGCGGTTCCAACGTAGGCCACGCCAACTTTGTCCACCGCGACCGACCAGACGTAGGTCGAGGGCGTGGTGGCCAACTCGGTCAAGCCGGGCCCCTCGATCAGGTGGCCGTCGCTCAGGATCGCGACGCCTTGCGGCGTGCCTTTTTCAAACTCCTCCAGGCGCGACTGGGTCCACAGGTGCGTGCCCTGTGCTGAGGCGGTGAGAGAGGCAACGGCCATCAAGGCCACGGCCAGCGCAGCGAGACGGGAGGCAAAATGGGAGCGGCGAAGAGTGAGGGACGAAAGAAACATTCTGGGGTGAGTTTACTAAAGTTGGGTGAGAAGGGGCATATTACCGGTAGAGGTAACGAGTGGTGCGCTGCTATCGGGCCAATGACCACGGCAACTGATGGCGTGTATCTTGACTTTGCGATCACAGCGGGGGAATGCGGCTTCTTCGCGCACAGTGGCTTAAACAAGCCGCTACTTCCCGGCCGGATGCTGGTGCATCTCCTCCGCCATCTTGCGGGTCTCCGAGCTTGCCTTGAGCCAGTCCATGAGCAGAGAAGTTACATCGACAGTGGCAGCTTTCGGGTCAGCAGCGTACGAGTCAACAATAGCCGAGAGCTTCATCTTGCTGCTGAGCTCCTTGAATTCAGGCTGCAGGACGACCAGGATGTTGTCGATGGGAGCTTTACCGAACATCTGTTGCATGGCGAGATCCTGGCTCTCCCCGCCATACTTTTCCAGTTCTTTGGCTCTGGCCGTGTCATTGGCGGCTTTGACGGCATTCAATTCAAATCGGCGGTCAGCAAGAATTGCCGCCCAGAGGGGCGAGCGGTAGAAGGCGAGCACGATGGAGGGCTTGTCGAAGGTTCCGACGACGGGGATGCTCTTAACGGTTGCCGATGCGGCAGGTGGGGCCGGAGCCTGCGCGCTGGCTGCTAACGGGAGCGAGGCGAGGATGAGGGTGATCGCGAAGCCGATTCGTCTCATGACCTGGTTTTCCTTTCCTGACAGAAACGTAAATATACGCGCCAAACGACGAGCTGCGTACTTGTGCGCATCTTACGACGGGCGTAGGAACCGGAGTTGTGCCTGAGATCACCTGTGCGAGTACAGAAATTAGCACTGAAATCTTAATGCCGGAAGTGCCGCATCCCGGTGAAGACCATGGCCATGCCGAGGCGGTCGGCGGCGTCGATTACGTCCTGATCTTTTACGGAGCCGCCGGGCTGGATGACGGCGGTGGCTCCGGCGGCGGCCACGGCTTCAAGGCCGTCGGCGAAGGGGAAGAATGCGTCCGAAGCAGCGACGCAGCCCTTGAGTGGCAGCACGGCCTTCATCGCGCCAAAGCGGGCGGCGTCCACGCGGCTCATCTGGCCAGCGCCTACGCCGAGGGTCTGGCCGTCGCGCGCATAGACAATGGCGTTCGACTTGACGTGCTTGCAGACGCGCCAGGCAAAGAGCAGACTGCGCAGCTCCTCGGCCGTCGGCGGACGCCAGGTGACCACCTTCAGGCCGGGATCGAGCGCGGCGGCGTTGACGCGGCCGGTGTCGGCGTCTTGCATCAATAAACCTCCCGACACGTGCTTGACGACCGGCTTCGGTGGCGCGGAGCGCACTTCGACTAGGCGGAGATTCTTCTTGGCGCCGAAGCGCTCGCGGGCCTCGGCGGAGAAGCCGGGAGCGGCGATGGCCTCGACGAAGAGCTTGGCGATCTCCTCGGCGGCGTCGCCATCCACCTCGCGGTTGATGCCGATGACTCCGCCGAAGGCCGAGACCGGATCGCAGGCGAGGGCCTTTATGTAAGCCTCAAGGATCGTCGCGCCGGTGGCCGCGCCGCAGGGGTTGGTGTGCTTCATGATGATCGCGGCCGGCTCGTCGAACTCCTGCACTAGCTCCCAGCAGGCGTCCAGATCGACGATATTGTTGAAGCTGAGTTCCTTGCCTTGCAACTGCCGAGCGCCAGCGATTCCGAGACCCGAGCCATCGGCATAGAGCGCGGCGCGCTGGTGGGGATTTTCGCCGTATCGCAACGACTGCGCCAGCGGGAGATTGATGCGCAGCGTCGGCACCTGCGGTGCGGCAGACGCCTTCGGCAAGGTTTGATCGGATGCGGGAGCATCCGAAATCTGGTCGAGAGTGTTGGCGATCGCCGTGTCATAGGCTGCGGTCAACCCGAAGGCCTGACGCGCCAGACGCCAGCGCGTCTCGCGGCTCAAACTTCCACGGTTAGCCTTTAACTCTTCCATCAGCACCGGATAGTCCGAGACGCGCGTGACGATGGCCACGTCCTCAAAGTTCTTGGCCGCCGAGCGCACCATCGACGGGCCGCCAATGTCGATGTTCTCGATCAGATGGCCAAAGGCGACGCCGGGTTGAGCAGCCGTCTTCTCGAAGGCATAGAGGTTCACCACCACCATATCGATGGGATAGATGCAGTGCGCGGCGACCGCGGCTTCGTGCTCCGGGTTGCCGCGAATATAGAGCAGGCCGCCGTGAACTTTGGGATGCAGGGTCTTCACGCGGCCGTCGAGCATCTCCGGAAAGCCTGTCAGATCGCTGATGTCCTTCACGGCCAGGCCGGCCTCGCGCAGGGCACGCGCCGTTCCGCCGGTGGAGACCAGCTCCACGCCATAGCCGGCCAGAGCCTGGGCAAACTCCACCAGGCCGGTCTTGTCGGTCACACTCAACAACGCCCGCCGAATTCGCTTTTCCGCACTCACTTTTGCACTCCTCGATCCAACAAATTGTTTGTATTGATTCAAGGATACGGGATTTGAGAGCGCGGAATAGAACTTTTAGCCAGGAATATCCGCGCCGATTCTTCGCCGCTGGAGGAGCAAAGGAGCAGACCACATCGTGGTACAGCACACGTTGGTTTGTTGCGCAAGCGGCATCCGGCTGCCTTGCCGCCGGAAATGCATTAAAGTTGAGTTATGGGAAGTTCTCCCCCCACTTCCGATCCGGAGTTTCTGCGTCCGGACGGCAGTTTCAATCCGCCTCCTCCTCCGGTTCGCCGGCCGCGCCGCTCGTGGTCCTACGCGCCGGCAACGTACGTGCTGGTGGGCATCAATTGCCTGGTTTTTCTGGTGATGGTGGCGCACCACGTCAGCGTGGGCAATCCCACCTCCGATCAGTTACTTTACTGGGGCGCTGATAACGCCGGCAATGTGCTCCTCCAGGGCCAGTGGTGGCGCATCGTCACCGCAATGTTCGTGCATGTGGGCATTCTGCACCTGGCAACGAATATGTGGTGCTTGTGGAACCTGGGTCTGCTGGCCGAGCCACTGATGGGTTCGACGGGTGTGCTGGCGGTTTACATACTCACCGGCGCGGCGGGCAACCTGCTCTCCACCTGCGTGAACTGGTTTTGGTTCAATCAGGACTGGGTGAAGTTTCACGACCTGGGCGTCTTTCCGGCCGGCGCGGGCGCTTCAGGCGCGGTCTTCGGCATTGCCGGGGCGCTGATTATCCTGCTCAAGTCGCATCGGCTGCCGGTGCCGCCGCAGGAACTGCACAAGCTGCGCAAGTCGGTGATCTACTTTGCCGCCATCAACCTGGTGCTGGGCCTTTCGATCAGCTTTGGCACCATGGTGGCGCACTCCGGCCTCAGCATCGACAACATGGCCCACCTGGGCGGCTTCAGTTGCGGCTTGCTCTTCGCGGCTCCAATGGTGCCCCGGATTGGCTCGTCCCGTGATCTGTTTCTCTTCCGTCTGCGCGTGGCCCTGGTCCTGGTGATCGGAATCCTGGTGCTCTTCGGCTTCTATCTGGCGCAGTTGCCCCGTTAACAGAACTTCGCCCGCCGCGCGCATCCTGTGCAACAATAACTTCCGTAAGCTGGCCGCCAATTTTAAACCCCTGGAGGCATACCATGGAACGCCGCGTATTTCTCAAGCAGGCCGCCATCACCGCCGCGGCCGTCGCATCCACCAACCAGATCAACGCCTCAGCCCCGACGCCCCCCAGTCCCATCGCCCGCCGCCCGTTGGGCAAGACCGGCGAGCAGCTCTCCATCATCGGCTTCGGCGGGATTGTGGTGATGAATGAAGAGACGGGCGCGGCCTCCAACATTGTGGCCGAGGCCGTGGACCGCGGCGTGAACTACTTCGATGTCGCGCCCAGTTACGGCAACGCCCAGGAGCGGCTGGGACCGGCGCTGGCGCCTTATCGCAACAAGAGCTTCCTGGCCTGCAAGACCGACGGCCTCACCAGGGAAGCCTCGCGCGCTGACCTCGAAAACTCCCTCAAACTGCTCAAGACCGATCATTTTGACCTCTACCAGTTCCATGCACTCACCAAGATGGCGGACATGGAGAAGGCACTTGGCCCCGGCGGCGCAATCGAAACGATGGAAGCTGCAAAGAAGGAAGGCAAGATCCGCTTCATCGGCTTCTCCGTTCATTCGGCGGAGACCGCGCTGGCGGCCATGGACCGTTACCACTTCGACACGATTCTTTTTCCCATCAACTGGGTTCTCTTCACCCAGGCCAACTTTGGCCCGCAGATTCTTCAGCGCGCCCAGGAAAAGAAGATCGGTATCCTGGCCCTCAAGGCCATGGCCAAGAGCGTGTGGCCCGCCGCCGAGAAGCAGAATCATCCCGTTCCCAAGTGCTGGTATCAGCCGGCGGCTTTTCCCGATGAAGCCTCGCTCGGCCTGCGCTGGACCCTTGGACATTCCATCACCGCCGCTATCCCGCCGGGGGATGAACGCTACTTCCGCCTGGCGATGGATGTAGCGCAAAACTTCAAGCCGCTGGATGCGGCCGAGGAGAAGGCTTTGCTCGCCGGAGCGCAGACCGCCAAGCCCATCTTCCAACTGGGGAATGACGTATAGGGCGGCTATAGCGGTTCTCCAATTGCTGTACACAGGAATCATGCCGCAGAGTGGCTTTTTCCTCAAGAAAAAGCCACCTTCGACAAAACCGGTAAGGACATATGTATTGGAGAACCGCTCTATTGGCCGAAGGCTGCCATTTATAGCAAAACCAGGGATGGCGTATCCCGAAACCAACACACTCAAGTCGACGCGACCAACAGCCCGGGGTCCCCGGCGACAGGTCTTCGTCGCTGGGGTGGAGAGAGCGGCGACCTTCGACGAGGCTAATCAGGCTACAGTATCCCTGGTTTTGCTCTAGCGCGTCGCCGTGGCGGCGAACTTCTTTACCATGGCCAGCAGCAGCTTGCGGTCGCTGTCGTTCAGGTTCGTCGAGTAGCGGCGGATCTGGGTGAGAAAGCGCAGCTCCTCGTCGGAGAGCTTTTGCAGGTTGGCCTGCTTGCCCAGCGAGTCGTCGGTGAAGAACTGGGTGATGGGCAGATCGAGCGCTCGCGCAATCTTCGACAGCGTGTCCAGCGAAGGAATCGTGTGGCCGTTCTCCACGCGCGAGAGATAGCAGCGCAACAGGCCCGTCTTCTTTTCGATGTCTCCCTGAGAAAGCCCATTTTGCAGCCGGTAAGCGCGGATGGCGGTGCCGATCTTCAGCATGGGGAAGCTCCTGTTCGACGGCCACCGGCGTTACTCGCGAGGTAGCCATCAAAAGATTATTAGCATAAGAGTTAACACAGGCCGGAGCGGAATGCAAGGGTTTTCCACGCGCCCCCAGGGCCAACACAAATAACAGGACCAATCTTGCGATATGCAAGCAGTCGAGAAGGGGTAAGAAGGGATATGGACAATATCCCTGAAGTATTTTGCCGCTTGGGATCGCCCCTGCCAGCTCAAATTACCTGGAATTTGATATGCGCAGCCCCTGCGTCACGGCTGCTTGATCCTGTTGAGTCCGGGAGTGAGCGGCCAGCTCTGGCCATTGAAGATGAAGTCGCCTGTGCGCCTGCCGGGCAGCGTGATGGTCGCGTCCAGGCCGGCTCCCTGGCGTTGATAGGCGACCTCGATCAACCCCTCGGGATGC
>PMTP01000048.1 GCA_003167305.1 Acidobacteriaceae bacterium | reverse complement strand
GGGCGCGTCTACTATGCGGATCCTTTGGCCTCTTTCCGCGGATCGGCGCGGCCGCTTCCCTTCGATCCGTGGGTGAGGCAGATTCTTCGCGCCGTCGCCGGCTTCTGTCTCTGGGGCGGATGCTTCATTCTCGGCGCGGCGATTGCCACGCGGGTTCTTGACTTGCATGGCACTCTGTTAGCGCTAGCACTGGTGGTGATCGCTTCCATCGCCACCTGGCTCCTGCTTCCCAATCCTCCATCCACGGGCAACCGATTCAGGATAGGTAAGATGCGCGCGCCAAGATGAATGGACACTAGAGGCTATCTCATAAACTGGTTTTGAAAGGGCACGGCTTCACCGGGGCCCCCATCGACAGGTCTTCGTCGATGGGGTGGGAGTTCAGCCGTGCCGCAAAATGCCTAATAAAACTGGGGGCTTTAGCCCCTGAGGGACGCTTTGCACGGATTGAATGGCATTTGTGAGATGGCTTCTAGTGATTCCATTCGTTTGACTCTATACGGCCGAGCTGAGAGAGATGCAGAAAATCTGGTGAGTTCTGCCAGCCTCGCATACTCCAATGGAGTAGTGATCGAGTGGGTTGTCGTCAGTCGCGGGCTATCGCGACGCTGGCGAGTTGGCGCGCTTTGATATCCCTCATGGGAGGCGCGCCGAAGAATCGGCTGTACTCGCGATTGAACTGGCTGGCGCTTTCATAGCCGACCTCGAAGGCGGCGCTGGCGGCGTCCTTGCCCTCCGTCATCATGCGGACGCGCGCTACGTGCAGGCGCAGCCGCTTCTGGTACTGCAGCGGGCTCATCGCGGTCAGCGAGCGGAAATGATGGTGGAAGGTAGAGAGACCCATCTGCGCCACGGAGGCCAGTTCTTCGACGCGCAATGGCTTTTCGTAATTCGCCTTGAGCCAGGCGACGGCTTTGGCCGTCCGGTTGCTCTGCTCGCCCAGCGTGGCGATGGCGCGCAGATGCTTGCCGAGCGGCCCGCGCAGCACCCGGTAGATGATCTCCCGCTGCATCAGGCCGCCGAGGAAGGGAATGTCCCGGGGCGTGTCCAGAAGACCCAGCAACCGGCAGCAGGCGCTGAGCAACTCGACCGGGGTCTTGCCGACCGCCATGCCGCGCGCCCCGAAAGAGGCCTCGGGGACAAGAAACTCATCCTGGCTGAGAATCTCGCGCGCCACGGGCATTTCGAGTTTGAGGACCAGAGCCAGAAACGGCTCGTCCTTGGATGCCTTGGTGAACTGGCCCAGGACCGGCAGATCAACTGAGGTCAACAGAAAGGTGGAACCGTCGCAGANNGGCTCGTAGGCAGCGGAGTAGCACTCGGAGGGCGCGCTGTGGCGGGAGAGGCGCAGGCCGGGCAAGGCGGTCTCGTTCGGACCCTCCACCTGGATATGTGCGGCAATCTTGCGCGCCAGCTCGGCCCGCATCTCGACCACCCTTGGCTCTTCGCTTGCATCTATATCTTTTGCCACTTGACTGCATCGCTCCTTCAAATCCAACGTAGCACTGAATGCGGGGCAGTGTGCATAAATATCTGCGCTGCGACAGGAATAGGCAATAGATTGGCAGGATTTGGATACCGTTCGGATGGCGTTGTTCTGTAGTCTTTGGATGGTGAAGGGCAGTGGTGAGAGGCTTCGGTCCTGACCAACTGATGAGGTGACACAATGCAAAAGCGCAAATTGGGAAATAGCAATCTGGAAGTATCGGCACTCGGCCTGGGCTGCATGGGAATGACTTTTTCCTACGCGCCATTCCCGGAGAAGAAGGATTCAATCGCGCTGCTTCGCGCGGCCGTTGAGCGCGGCGTCACCTTCTTCGACACCGCCGAGGTCTACGGCCCGTTCAACAACGAAGAGCTGGTCGGCGAGGCTCTCGAGCCCTTCAGCGGACAGGTGGTCATCGCCACCAAGTTTGGAATGGATATCAATCCCGACGGAACGCACGGCCCGAAGGGGCTGAACAGCCGGCCTGAGCATATCAAGCAGGTCGCCGAGGCCTCGCTCAAGCGCCTGAGGATCGATGTCATCGATCTTTTCTATCAGCACCGGGTGGACACCGAAGTGCCCATCGAAGACGTCGCCGGAGCGGTCAAGGATCTGATCCAGCAGGGCAAAGTCAAGCACTTCGGAATGTCGGAGGCCGGCATGAAGACCATCCGCCGCGCCCACGCCGTCCAGCCCGTCACCGCTCTGCAAAGCGAGTACTCCCTCTGGTACCGCGCTCCTGAGGCCGAAATTATCCCCACGCTCGAAGAGCTCGGCATCGGCTTTGTGCCCTATAGCCCGCTGGGCAAAGGCTTTCTGACGGGGAAGATGGACGAGAAGACCCAGTTTGCCTCGACCGACATTCGCAGCAAGATTCCGCGCTTCACGCCGGAGGCCCGGATTGCGAACCAAGCGCTCGTCGATATGCTGGGCAGGATCGGAGCGCAGAAGAAGGCCACGCCGGCGCAGATCGCGCTCGCCTGGCTGCTGGCCCAGAAGCCGTGGATTGTGCCGATTCCCGGAACGACCAAACTGCACCGGCTGGAGGAAAACATCGGAGCCGCCGCCGTCGAACTCTCCGCCAACGACTTGCGCGAGATCGAAACAGCTCTCTCGCAGATCCAGGTGGAAGGTGCGCGCTACCCGGAGGCGCTGGAGAAGGTGACCGGCCGATAGACGGCGGTGCATTGCGTTATTCGCCTTCCGTGCCTGTAGATTCAATCCTGAGAGGAGATAATTGGATATGGAGATCAAGCGAATCGGTTCTCAGGCTTCCTACAAGGGACCGGCAGATTACTTCACGGGCACGGTGCGGGTGGACCCGCTCTTTGATTCACCCGATCCCGCGCGTGTCGTCGGCGCAAGCGTCACCTTCGAGCCCGGCGCACGCACGGCCTGGCATACGCACCCGCTCGGACAAACTCTTGTCGTCACCTCCGGCTGTGGCCGCGCGCAACGCTGGGGCAGTCCCATCGAGGAGATTCGGCCCGGCGATGTCATCTGGTTTGCGCCGGGAGAGAAGCATTGGCACGGCGCGGCGCCAACGACGGCGATGACCCATCTTGCCATTCAGGAGAAGCTCAACGGCAATACCGTCGATTGGATGGAGCAGGTGAGCGGCGAGCAATACAGCGAAAACTAAATTCCTTCGCCCATCGAAACATACTGGCGCAGCCGCTCCAGCTTTTCGCGGTAGGCTTCGCGTTCGGCGGCTTCGGCGGTAAACTGCTCTGCCTGTTGGGGCTTGCCGCCCAGGTGCTCTTCCAGTTCTTCCACGCGAGCAGACAGCGCAATCAGCGAATCCGAGAGCGGATCCTTGATGTCGTGCGGATCGGTAATCAGCACCCGCTGCCCGTTGCGATAGACGATGTGCGCCGGAACGCCGACCACCGTCGAATCGGGCGGCACGTCGGAGAGCACCACCGACCCCGCGCCCACGCGCGAGTTTTCGCCGATGGTGATATTGCCCAGCAGGTTGGCGTTATTGCCCACAAAAACCCCGTCGCAGACCGTCGGATGGCGCTTGCCGTGTCCCTTGCCGGTGCCGCCCAGCGTCACGCCCTGGTACATCGTCACGTCGTCGCCCACGATCGAGGTCTCGCCGATCACCACCCCAGTCGCATGGTCGATAAAGAGACGCCGGCCCAGCAGCGCGCCGGGATGAATATCGACGCCGGTAAAAAAGCGGCCCACCTGCGAGAGCAGTCTTGCCGGCAGACGCAGCCGCCAGCCCCACAGCCGGTGCGAGACGCGGTGAATCCACACCGCCCATAGCCCCGGATAGCAGAGAAAGACCTCCAGCCGCGAGCGCGCAGCCGGATCGCGCTCCAGAATGGAGTTGATGTCTTCGCGAACGCGTGCAAACAGGGTCATGGCGGGCCAAACAATCTATTCAATTCATTGAATCCGGTTCAAGCGCAATGAAGGGGCACGGCTTCCACCATGCCCCTTCAAGATTACTACGTAAACCTGCACGGCCGGGTGCCCCAAGGTCCAGCTTTTGGGACCTGGGAAACCATGAACTAAACTCCGCCCGTGCGGCCAGCACCCTAAACGGCAATCGCTTCCGTCGGCAGAGCCAGCGCCTGCTGGCGCAGCGACTCGAACAAAATGCTCGACAGATAGCGCTCGCCGAAGTCCGGCAGCACCACCACGATCAGCTTGCCCGCATTCTCCGGCCGCGCGGCCACCTTCAGCGCCGCGGCCACCGCCGCTCCCGAGCTGATGCCCACAAACAGGCCCTCTTCGAGCGGCAGCCGCCGAGCCAGCGCAATTGACTCCTCGTTCGTTACCTGCACCACCTCATCCACAATGCTCATGTCCAGCACGCTCGGAATGAACCCCGCGCCCAGGCCTTGTATCTTGTGCGGCCCCGGCTTGCCGCCGCTCAGCACCGGGCTATCGGTCGGCTCCACGGCGATGGCCTTGAATCCCGGTTTGCGCTCCTTGATGTACTTCGCCGCGCCGGTGATGGTGCCGCCGGTGCCCACGCCGCTGATCAGAATGTCCACCTTGCCGTCCGTGTCGTCCCAGATCTCCGGGCCGGTCGTCGCGTAGTGAATCGCCGGGTTGGCCGGGTTGTTGAACTGCTGCAGAATATAGCCGTTGGGCGTCTTGGCCAGAATCTCGTTGGCCTTGGCGATAGCGCCCTTCATGCCGTTGGGCCCGGGCGTGAGCACAATCTCCGCGCCAAAGGCCAGCAGCAGCACGCGCCGCTCCAGGCTCATCGTCTCCGGCAGCGTCAGAATCAGCCGGTAGCCCTTGACCGCGGCCACGAAAGCCAGCGCGATGCCGGTATTGCCGCTGGTCGGCTCAATTAGCACCGTCTTGCCGGGGCTGATCTTGCCGGCCTTCTCGGCGGCCTCAATCAGCGCCAGCCCAATGCGGTCCTTCACGCTCGAAACCGGGTTCTGGCTCTCCAGCTTGGCTACGACGGTTGCGGGCAAGCCGGCCGCCACTTTATTCAGCCGGACTAAAGGGGTTTTACCAATGAGTTCCGTTACACTCGCGGCGATGCGCGCCATGATGATCTCCTTTTCCGGGATGCGATCCCAGATGGTTCTGTTATGTGGGGTGATGGTCGTACTGTCAGGCGGGGAAAACTGCGCGCGTTTGAAGCGCACACCCGCATCGTGTCTGGCACCAGGGCGGTGTTAGCGACATCGACGCATAAGTAGAGCATAGTACCAGGATGCCATTCATGGCAAGAGGGACTTTATAAATATGCGTATCATGTGAGCGTTTCTTACCCTTCCAGCAGCATCATCAGCTCTTCCCACTCATCGGTAAAGGCGGCTAATTGCGCGCGCAACTCCCCGGCCAGCGCAATCAGCCGCTCCGTCTCGGCGGCGCTGACATAAACCCCCAACTGCTCCTCGGTGTGCGCAATCGCGGCCTCGATGCGCGGGACTTCCTCTTCCAGAAACGCGCAGCGCTCCTCCATCTGCTTCTGCTTGATCGGATTCAGCCGGCGTGTGCGCTCCTTTGCAACGTCAACCTCAGCCCCAGCTCCATTGCCGTTCTTCGCGGCAGGCTCCGGTACCCTCCCTTTAGCGACACTCTCAACCAAAAGGCTGCTGTCTGCAAGACCAAGACTCTTCCAGCGTAGATAGTCTTCGTAGTTGCCCTCGTGGCTGGTCACCGTGCCGCCCTCCACCTCCAGCACGCGCGTAGCCAGCCGGTCAATGAAATAACGGTCATGCGACACGAAGACCACTGTGCCGCTGAAGGCCGCCAGGGCGTCGAGCAGCACGTCCTTGGCGCGCATATCGAGGTGGTTGGTCGGCTCGTCGAGCAGCAGAAAGTTCGACGGCGAAACCAGAATCCGCGCCAGCGCATAACGGTTGCGCTCGCCGCCACTGAGCACGCCCAGCGGCTTGAAGACATCGTCGCCGCTGAAGAGAAAGCAGCCCAGCAGCGAGCGCAGCGCAGACTCCGGCACCTTCACCGCGGCGCGGCTGAGGTCGTCCAGCATGCGCGCGTCGCCGTCCAGCACCTTGTACTGGTCCTGCGCAAAGTACTCGCTCACCACGTTGTGCCCCAGCTTGACCACGCCGCCGGTGGGCGCTTCGTCGCCAGTCAGCAAACGAATCAGTGTGGACTTACCCGCGCCGTTCACGCCTACCAGCGCCACGCGGTCGCCGCGCTCGACGGAGAAGCGCACATTGTTAAGAACTAACTTTGAGCCATAACTCTTTGTAAGTCCCTCCGCCTCCGCCACCATGCGCCCCGAGGGCGGCGGCTGGGGAAACTTGAAGTGAATCGTCGATTCCTCCTCGGGAATCTCGATGCGTTCGATTTTTTCTAACTCCTTGATGCGCGACTGTACCTGCTTGGCTTTCGTGGCCTGGGCGCGGAATCGGTTGATGAAAGCCTCCAGGTGTTCGATTTGCTGGCGCTGATTGCTGTAGGCCGCCTGCAACTGCGTCCGCCGCTCGTCTTTCTGGCTGAGGTATTTTGTGTAATTTCCCTGGTAGATATTCAGCCGTTTATTCCAAATCTCCACCGTTCTATCTATGGTTACATCCAGAAAATAACGATCATGGGAGATAAGAATATAGCCGAAGGGATAACTCTTCAGATAGTCTTCGAGCCAGTTGCGCGTCTCCAGGTCCAAATGGTTGGTGGGCTCGTCCAGCAGCAGCAAGTTAGGCTTGGCCAGCAGCAGTTTGGCCAGCGCGATNNGATGCGCATCTGCCAGCCGCCGCTGAACTCATCCGTCTGCCGCGCCCAATCTTCCTTGCCGAAGCCCAGTCCGGTCAGCACGCCGCCCACCTGCGCGTCCAGCGCGTAGCCGTCCAGAGCATGAAAGCGCTCTTGCAGCATCGAGTAGCGCTCCGCCGCGGCCTCGTACTCCACGCCTTCGTGATCGAGCACGGCCAGTTGCCCGCCCAGCCTTTCCACCTCGCGGGCCATCTCACGCAGTTCGTCGAAGACGGTCAGGCACTCCTCGAAGACCGTCCTGCCCGCCAGCGCCAGCCCCTCTTGCGGCAGGTAGCCGATGCTCATGCCGCGCGTCTGCTGCAACTGGCCGTAGTCCAGCGTCTCCAGGCCGGCCAGCACCTTCATAATCGTGGATTTGCCGGTCCCGTTGGCCCCCACGAGCGCAGTTCTTTCCTTGCTTCGGATCAGCCAGTTGGCCTCCAGAAACAGGACTCGCGGTCCAAACCGCTTGCCGGCATTTTGCAGGGAGAGCATCTAGTACTATCTTCGCAGAACGATGGGCAGGGTTCTGCGGGTTTCTCCATCGCGCACGTCCGCAGCGCGGCAAGCGACGCAGCATCGAGCCGGGCGCACGGCAACAATTCATCTGAAAAAAAAGCGGGGACCGCAACAGCATTTTCGATTCTGGTGTTTGCAGAATCCATGCGGTAAAGTGGCTTTTTCCTCAAGAAAAAGCCACCTTAGACGCACTCGTAATGTCAACAAGTGAAGCGAAAATGCTCTAGCGATCCCCGCCGCATCGAGGAGTGGATTCCACTCCCCAAAAGTTCTACTTGCCGTCCAGCTTGACCGGCGCGCTGAGCGGCAGGTCGCGCGATGAGCCGCCTGCCCAGACCGTATATTCGCCGGGAACCACCTCCCAGGCGCTCTTGTCCTGGTTGTAGATGGAGAGGAAGAGCTGCTCGACCTGGACGGTAACGTTCTTCTCTTCGCCGGGAACCAGGGCGACCTTGCTCCATCCCACCAAGCGCCGGGGCGGCTCCAGGGCGGCCGCGGGCAGGGTGAGATAGACCTGCGCGATCTCCTCGCCGGCGCGCCTCCCGGTGTTCCTGACCTTGAAGCTCACCTCAAGCCCCTTGCCGGCTTGCACTTGCAGGCCGGAATAGGCGTACGTCGTGTAGGAGAGTCCGTAGCCGAAGGGGAACAGAGGCGTCTTGTTCTCGGCGTCATACCACTTGTAGCCCACCTTCAAGCCCTCGTCGTATATGGCATCGAAGAACGGGCCGTTCACCATCATCATGGCAACAAGACCGGGGAATCCGGGCAGATTGGGCATTGGGTGCGTTGCGTCCGGCTTGGGCGGATCGTTGTGTACCGGGTGCGGAATATCCGCCTCGCTCTTCGGGAAGGTCAGCGCGAGCTTGCCCGACGGATTCACATNNACCGCGCTCACCTTGTCGATCCACGGCATCAGCACGGCGCCGCCGGTCTCCAGAACCACAATCGTATGCGGGTTGGCTGCTGCAACCGCTTCAATCAGTGCATCCTGATTGCCGGGCAGCGACAGGTTTTTGAGGTCAATCCCTTCTGACTCGTGCTGCACCGCGAAGACAATCGCCACTTGCGAATTCCTGGCCAGCGCCGCGGCCGCGGCCGGGTCTGTCCCAGGATCGAACTTCACCTGCGCGCCCCGAGCATTGTCCTCGATGCCTTTGAGCGGAACCGAGCGTTGATACACCTCAGTCAGCCAGATCGCTGCCAGCGGATTCTTCAACAACTCGGGCGAAGGAGGAACTGGATTTCCACCCGCCGGAGAGACCTGCGAAGAACCTCCTCCTGACATCACACCTGCGTCCGCATGACCTCCAATCACGGCAATCGACTTGATTGCAGCCGCGTGCAACGGCAGTTGCCCATGTTCGTTCTTCAGCAGGACCGCCCCGCGCTCCTCGGTCTTCTGCGCCACTTCAAATCCACGCATCACATCCGGCGATTCAGGTTGCGGCGGATCATCCACGATTCCCGAATCGATCTCCGTCCGCAGAATCCGGTGCACCATGTCGTTCAGCCTCTCCATCGGCACATCGCCGCTCTCCACGGCCTTCTTGAGCGGTTCGCCGAATGAGTCGTTGCCCGGCATCTCCACGTCCAGGCCCGCCATCGCCGCCTTCACCGTGCTCTGGGTCGCGCCCCAGTCTGATATCACAAACCCCTTGAATCCGAGCTCCTTCTTCAGCACATCGGTCAACGTGTAAGGGTTCTCGCAGGCGTAAGTACCGTTGATTCGGTTATACGAGCACATCACCGCGCCGGCGCCGGACTCCTTCAGCGCGATCTGAAACGCCAGCAGATCGCTCTCCCGCAAGGCGCGCTTGCTGATCACCGAGTTCACGGTTGTCCGCGCCACGTCCTGGTCGTTCACCACAAAATGCTTTACGTCTGTGATCAGGTGTAGCGACTTCTCCGCCTTCAGCTCCTGCCCCGCGAGCGTTCCGGCCAGCAGCGGATCCTCGCCCTTGTACTCGAATGTCCGTCCGTTGCGCGGCTCGCGGATCATGTTGATTCCCGAACCCAGCGACATATTGAAGCCAAGCGACCGCATCTCGTGGCCGATCATCGTCCCGATCTCATACGACAGCACAGGGTCCCACGCCGCCGCCATCGCTTCGGCCGAGGGCAGCGCCGTCGCATACCGGCCCTTCGTTCCCGCACCCGAGATGCCCTCAACGCAATCCGACATCTGCAGATCTGGAATCCCCAGCCGCGGCACTCCAGGAATAAATCCAAGCGTCGTAATGGCGCGCGTCGCCGGCCCCGATTCCGGTTGTGCCATGATCGTCTGCCAGCCCATCCCGTGCAGAAGCTGAATCTTCTCGTCCAGCGTCATCTGCGCAATCACTAGGTCGGCCCGCTCGTCCGGCGACAGACTCTTGTTCTCCCACGGTCCCTTCGGCTCGTGCTTCTGGAACAGGCCTGACTGACCGTACATCCCCGCCGCCGGCAGCAGAATCAGAGCCGCTGCCGCGCTCAGAGCCATCTTCCCCATAAAACCAAACTGTTTCATGCTGCAACCTCTTTCGTGGACAGGCGTTCGTCTGTCGGCGCTGCCCGATGGGCGCGCCCTCCTCTCCCACAGTACACGCAGGTCCGTCACCGGGGCGAACGGCAAGTCTGAATAACGGACGGTGAGTGGCCGCCTGAAGCCGCACAAATAAGCAAGAAAATTCGCGGTGCAACGCTGGAAATGCATTGCCGTTTGTGGAGGTGGGATGCGATAGCCAGTCTACTGCCGAATCTCGACCGGCGTGCCC
>PMTP01000149.1 GCA_003167305.1 Acidobacteriaceae bacterium | reverse complement strand
GCGATGAACTGGATGTCGTCCACCAGCAGGACGTCCACGGTGCGGAAGCGGTCGCGGAAGCTGGTCATGCGGTCGTTGCGCAGCGAGGTGATCATCTCGTTGGTGAATTTTTCCGCGGAGACGTAGCAGATGTTAGTCGTAGGCTGGCGGCGCTTCACCTCGTGGCCGATGGCGTGCATCAGGTGAGTCTTGCCCATGCCCACGCCGCCATAGAGGAAGAGCGGATTGTAGGCCTTGGATGGGCGCTCGGCGACGGCCAGCGAGGCGGCGCGGGCAAACTGGTTGCCGTTGCCGATGACGAAGGCGTCGAAGGTGTAGCGCGGGTTGAGCTGCGCCGCGGTGGACCAGTCGAAGCGCGCCTGCTCTGGTGTGCGCGCCATCGTCTGCGGCGGCGCGGTGGGCGCATGAGCGGGAACCGGCGCGAACCTGCCGTCCTTGAGCACCGGCGGGACCGAGGGATCCTCCTCGGCGGTCACGAAACAGACGTCGTCCAGCTCCAGCCCATGCTGCTCGATGGCCTCCTGGATCAGGTCGCCGTAGCGGTCGCCGAGGTGCTGAAAATCCGTCGAGGGCACGCGCACATACAGCGTGCGGTTGGCTACATGGCTGTAACGGCTGGGCTTGAACCAGGTCTCGAAGGATTGGCGGATGACCTTCATCTCCAATGCGGAGAGAATCTGGAGCCAGGGATTGAGTGCCGTCGCCGGCGAAACTGCAAATGCCATCGTGCTGATCCTTGCCTGCGTCGTCTGTTGACTGCCGGTTTAGTTCATTTGCCGAGTTTTGGCAACAACACACCGGTGGCGTAAAGCGCTGGGCTTTTCGTCCGACTGCCACCTACCAAGTGCCTGATTGCCGCTGTTCGGCCCCTGAAACTTGCCTCGGGACCAGGGATAAAAAACCGGTTCTGTGAGACGCTGGGAAACTTTCTGGAACGGTCCCAAGATTAGCACATTTGCAGGGAGGTTGTAATCTCTCTTTCACAGAACTTTTTTTCTACTTTGATCAGATGCACCATGGATGGTGAAAGTAGCCGCTCAGGTTACCAGAGTTTCTGCAAAAAGACCAGGGAGCGGCGCTCACCGCGGCCGTTCGCGCGCTGCATCCGCCGACCTGTTCGCCGCTGGGCCGAGGCAAATTGGCTTTTGGCGCACTTCGTGCTGGATTCCTGGCCCAACCTGCGATACACTAAGTACTTGCCGGTAAGGCGCAGAATCTATCGAGGAAACAGGAGCGCATTTTCATGCCCAAGCGTACCTTTCAACCGAATCGCCGTAAGCGCGTGAAGACACATGGTTTCCGTGCGCGCATGAAGACCAAGGCCGGCGCCGCCGTGCTCAGCCGCCGCCGCGCCATCGGCCGTAAACGCGTTGCCGTCAGCGCCGGCTTCCGCGACTAATCCTCGCCTGACGTGCCGCACTCGACCTTTGTTGGAGCCGGAATGTGTGGTTCTTCCCATTCCATTTCGGCCAACACCTCTCGCGGCGTTGCCATGACCAACCCTCCCAACTCTACCGAACGCCCGTCTCCGAGGCAATCGCTGACCGGGGCGCGTCTGCGCAAGCACGGCGATTATCAGCGCGCCTACGCGGCCAGCCGCAAGCGCCAGTCCACTTCGATGAGCTGGTTTCTGGCTCCGCAGCAGCCCGCTTTCGCCGGAGCCGAACCGCCCGTCGGCCCGCGCGTCGGCCTCACCGCCGGCAAGGTGATGGGCAAGGCGCATGAGCGCAACCGCCTCAAGCGCCGTATGAGAGAGGCTCTGCGCCGCCACGTCGAACTGCTGCCGCAGGGCTGCGATCTGATCTTCCATCCGCGGCGAATCGTACTGACGATGGATTTCACGAAACTGGAGGCGGAGATTGTGCGTATTCTTCATCAGGCAAAGACCGAGGCGGCGCGCATGACGAAGTCCAACCCAGCAGACATTCCTATCCCGCGCCTTCTAATTAGGGCGGACCAGCCGAAGGCGTCTGGCCTACCGCAGGTGTTATGACCCGCATACTGCTCTACCTGCTCGTCTTTTATCGCCGCTGGCTCTCTCCGGCGCTGCATTCTCTGAGCCCCGGCGGCGGCTGCAAGTTTCTGCCCACCTGCTCGGAGTACGCCTCTGTCGCCATCGCCACGCATGGGCCGCTGCGGGGAGTTCTGCTGGCGTCCTGGAGGCTGCTGCGCTGTCATCCCTTCACCCGCGGCGGTCTCGACCCTGTGCCTCCGGCTCCAATTGCACACTCGTTTCCCCACGAACCATTACCATAGGAAGAGCGGTGCTTTTTCGGCGCTCTCGAAGCTCGGATGCAGTCGATGTTTTGAAAGGGCATGGCTGGTAGGCCGGGGTTTTAACCCCGACATTCAGTGCAGCAACAAAATCTACGCGGGCTTTAGCCCCTGAGGGAATGTTGGATCGCAATCACTTCGGATTCAGATCTTCCCCAAACGAATAGGAAGTTTACCTTGGCAGAATTCAGCAATCCCAATCTTCAGGGGCAGAGCGGCGGGGGCAGCGGCGGTGGTGATAGCCGCGGCCTGATGGCCTTCACCCTTTTGTTCCTTGTCGTCCTGCTTGGCTACCAATACTTTTTCAAGCCCCCGCAGCGGCCGACCACGCCGCCGCCTGCCGCCCCAATGCAGAGTCAGACGCCGACCACGCCTCCGGCCGCCACTCCGGCCGCAATCCAGCCAGCCGCGCCGCAGTTGACCGCCGGCTCCGTGAAGGCTCCCGCAGCCGCGCCGTCCATCGCCGCCTCCGTAGTGGCGGAGACCACGGTCGAAAACGAGAACTACAAGATCGTCTTCACCAATCAGGGCGCGCAGGTAAAGAGCTGGGTGCTGAAGAAGTACTTCGACACCGCCGGCAAGCCGCTGGATATGGTTCAGCCCCAGGCCTCGGCGTACTTCGGCCTTCCCCTCTCGCTCTTCACCTACGAGCCGGCCCTCACCACGCAGCTCAACCAGGCGCTCTATCAGGTCACCGCTATCGGCGCGCAGCCCACGGTTAAAGGCCAACCACCCCAGCGACCAGGACCCGTCGCTGGGGACCCCGGCGACGTGGAGGTTCCGGCCACCAGCGCCATTACCTTCCATTACGCCGCAAACGGCCTGGATGTGGTGAAGACCTTCCGCTTTGATTCCAGTTACGTCCTAACCGTCGAGACCGAGGTGAAACGCAATGGCGTGCCGGTGCCGGCGCTGATCCAGTGGCCCGCTGGCCTGGGCGACATGGAGGAGTTTCTTCCCTCGTCCTCGACGCGATCCTCCATCCGCACCTCCGCGCTCTCGCAATTCGACTGGTCTCTCAATGGCAAGCAGGACTCGGAGGCCGTGGCCAAGATCAGCAACAACGCCACGCTCGATCTGCCCTACTCCTACGCGGCCGTTACCGATCTCTATTTTGTCGCGGCCTTCCTGCCCGACGCGCCCGATCGCGCCACTCTCGTCACGCTGCACAACACCATCGACCTGCCCAGCGTCCTGAGCGATCCCAACAGCGAGAAGAAGCCTGCCCACGTGCTTGGCCTCGCGATGGGCGATACCAGCGGCTCGACCCGCCTGCGCCTCTATGCCGGCCCCAAGGCGATGGACCTGCTCACCTCCATCCACGCCACCGGCGCCGACGGCAAGCCCACCGGGCAATCGCTTGAACCGCTCATCCAGTACGGCTGGCTCACCGTCATCGCCAAGCCGTTGTACCTGGCCCTGCGCTTCCTGGTCGAGCACGGCGTCAACAACTGGGGCTGGTCCATCATCATCATCACCGTCATCTTCAATCTGGTGCTGCTGCCTACGCGCGTGATGATGATGAAGTCCTCGCTGAAGATGATGCGCATTCAGCCCAAGGTCGAGGCCATCAAGCAGCGCTATGCCAATCTCAAGGCGACCGACCCCAAAAAGGCCGAGATGAACGCCGAGATGATGGAGCTATACAAGGTGGAGGGCGTGAATATGTACGGCAGTTGCCTGCCCATGCTCATCCAGATGCCACTCTTCTTCGCCTACTTCCGCTTACTGCAAAACACGGTCGAGCTGCGCCAGGCGCATTGGTACTGGCTCAGCGACCTCTCCGCCCCCGACCCACTGCACATTCTGCCAATCCTCATCATCATCACCATGTTTCTTACCCAGTTCATCACGCCCTCGCCGGGCATGGACGCCAATCAGCGCCGCATGATGGCCATCATGATGCCGGCTGTCTTCGGCTTCATGCTGTGGACCTACGCCTCGGGACTCTCACTCTACTGGGGCACCGGCAACATCATCAACCTGGCCATCCAGATCTCCATCAACCAGTCCCACATCGGTAANNCCAAGACCATCCAAGGCAAGCGATAAAAAGCACCGCCTCGCCCGAGAAGCCCCGTTCGAGCCTGGCTTGAGCGGGGCTTCTCTTTGCCCTGCTGAGCAGTTCTCCAATTGCGATAATTCTAACCATGAGTATCTCACTCTCGTTGCGTATTCTTTTTCCTGTAAACCAGCCAAATTCCGCGCTTTTTTTTTCTGGCGCGGACAAGCCGAAGGCGGTTGGCCCAACCGCAGGTGGCAGAATAGACCTATGGCCCCGACTGCCCCCATCGTTCTCACCGCCGCCCAGGCCCGTGTCCTGGGCGCGCTGGTTGAAAAAGAAGTGACCACGCCGGAGTACTACCCGCTCTCGCTCAACGCACTGATCAACGCCTGCAATCAGCGCTCCAATCGCGAGCCGGTGATGAACCTGGACGAAGAAACGGTGCGCATGGCGCTGCATCGCCTCGACGACTTGCATTTGGCCGGCCGCGCACGCTCCACCGACGGGCGCGTCACCAAGTACGAGCACTGGCTGGGCGAGGCCTTCAACTTCAGCCGCGCGGAGATGGCGCTGATCTGCGTGCTTCAGCTGCGCGGCCCGCAGACCCCCGGCGAGCTGCGCGGCCGCACCGAGCGAATGCACAGCTTCGACGAACTCACGGATGTGCTCGCCGGTCTGCAAAAGCTGATGGAGCGCGAGCCGCCGCTGGCCGCCATCCTGCCGCGCCAGCCGGGGACCAAGGAGGCGCGCTACACACATCTGCTCTCCGGGCCGGTCGAGTCAATAGCCGCTGCATTTGCCGCCGAGCCGGCATACGCCCGCCGCGAGGCTGGGCCAGTCTCAGGTCAGGACGCGGGCCATGAAGAGCGCATCACTCAGTTGGAAGCGACCGTCGCGGAGTTGCGCCAGGAAGTCGCCGCGCTACGGCAGAAGATCGACGATCTCTTCGGAGATTAGTTCAAATTGTGTGCATTATTTCCGAGTGGAATTCCTGCAACCGGTGTTCATGAAAATGAGAAAGGAAAGAACCATGTTGAAAGTCAGGTTAGCTGTAATGTCCCTCGCAATTGCAATGATGCTGCCGTTGGGATCCTTGTTGCAGGCACAAGCGCCCGCCGCACCGCTTCCCTCGCAAATCCTCACCGCAAAGAAGGTCTTCATCTCCAATGCTGGAGTAGAATACGAAACCGGACTCTGGAAAGGAGGATCGGCTCAGCCGTACAACGAGCTTTATGCGGCCATCAAGGCGGGAGGGCAGTATGAAATCGTTGCTGCTCCAGCAGATGCTGATTTGGTTTTTCAAATCAATCTTGCCGATCCGGTTTCACGACTCAAGTCCAGTGTCGAGTCTCCGCAGATCGAATTGCTGCTGCTGGATCCAAAGACGCATAGTGTGCTGTGGACGCTGGGCCAGGATGTGTCGGTAAGACACGCGCAAATAGGCCGCAACCATGCTTTGGAAGAAGCGATAGGTAAGCTCATCGGAGACCTGAAAGCGCTGACCGCTCAGCCCGCGCCCGCCGCAAAGTAGCTCAAACACAATCACCGTGCCCCATCCTTTCGCGTTCTTGGCGAAAGGGTGGGAATCCACGAACCTGAATTCGCCCGTCAACGAAACGCTAAATCAGCTCATACCCCGCAAACCAGTAGCCAATCTCGAAGGCAGCGGTCTCCGGGGCGTCGGAGCCGTGGATCGCATTCTCCGACATCGAGCCGGCGAATTTCTTGCGGATGGTTCCTGGGTCGGAGTTGGCCGGATTGGTCGCGCCCATCAGCTTGCGCAGGTCGGCGATCGCGTTCTCCTTTTCCAGAACCATCAGCACCAGCGGTCCCGAGGAGATGAAATCGCAAAGCCCGTCGAAGAAGGGCTTGCCGGCGTGAACGGCATAGAAGCCCTTGGCCTGCGCCTTGGAAATCGACTGCCGCTTGATGGCCGCGATCTGAAAGCCGGCCCTCTCGATCTCGGCCAGAATGGCCCCGGTGAAGCCTTTGCGAACCGCGTCCGGCTTGATGATGCTGAAGGTGCGTTCGGCCATTGGGATTGCTCCTCGACTCCATTGTAACGAATGTGAGTGTGCGAGTCCTGTAACGCGACCTCTAGCTTCTCCCTATGACGCGGGCCAGGGTTGCGCCGAT
>PMTP01000060.1 GCA_003167305.1 Acidobacteriaceae bacterium | reverse complement strand
TCATGACCGCCGGGTCGAACCGCTCGCGGTAGCGCGCCATCAGCACGTGGCTGGCCTCGTCGATCAGGCCCATGGCATAGAGCTGGCCGGCGTGAACCGCCTGCTCAGGATGCTTTTCCACGTCGCGAACCTTGTTGATACGATAGGCAAATTCGCGGCACGCGGCCACATTGGCAAAAACCACGTTCCCCGAGTAGGAGAACAGCGACTCCGCGAACTTGTAGCGTTCACGCGCCTTCCGGGCTATATGGAATTCCATCATAAAAAACCGAACTCCCATTGGACCCTTTGATTCTATCGCGCTAGTCCAGCGCCTTGTGGAAGCGGAGAATGGAGACTGTGAGCAACGCCACGCCCAGCCCGGCCATGGCCGCCATCTGCGGCCACAGAATATCCATCCCTACGCCCTTCAAATAGGTGCCGCGAATCACGATCAAAAAATAGCGCAGCGGAATCACATAACTGAAAAGCTGCATCCAGTGTGGCATGGTGCTGATGGGAAATCCGAAGCCTGAAAAGGTGATGGCCGGCATGATGAAGAAGAACGACGTCACCATCGCCTGCTGCTGCGTCGCGGAGATGGTGGAGATCAGCAAACCCACGCCCAGCATGCACAAGATAAACAGAACGGCTCCGAGCGCCAGCACGGAGACATGGCCGCGAAAGGGCACCTGGAACCACAGCGATCCGACCACGGAAATCAGCGCCACATCGAAGATGCCGATCAGAAAAAACGGCAGCGTCTTGCCCAGGATGAACTCGGCCGGACGAATGGGTGTGACCATCATCTGTTCCAGCGTTCCGATTTCGCGCTCGCGCACCACGGCAAAGGCCGTCAGCGTGATCACCAGAACCAGCGTCAGGCTGCCGATGATTCCCGGCACAAAAAACCAGCGGCTGCTGAGATCCGGGTTGTACCAGGGCCGCGGCGCTAGCTCCACCTGAGGCATTACCTCGATCAACTGCGGCGCAATGCGATTGATGCGGTCGCGCTGGTACTGCGCGGCAAAGCCCTGCGCGATTTGAGAAATATATCCCGAGGCAATCAGCGCAGTGTTGGAGTTGGTCGCGTCCACAATCACCTGCAACGGCGCGGTCTGGCCGCTGCGCAACTTCTGCGCGAAACCGGCATCGATCTCCAGGCCGACCGTGGCATCGCCGCGTTCAATCAGATCGCCGAGCTGGCGCGAGTCCGTCAGTTGTCGCTGCACCTCGAAGTAGGGGCTCGATGTAAAGCGCGAGACCAGCTCGCGGCTCTCCTGCGAGTGATCCAGATCAAGCACGACGGTTGGAACGTGGCGGATTTCGTAGTTGGCCGCGTAGCCGAAGACCATCATCTGAATGATCGGCGGGCCAATCAGAATGAAGCGCGTCCGTTTGTCGCGGAAGACTTGGATGAACTCCTTGATCAGCATTTGCTTCAGTCGCCCGAACATTTTTTCTCTCCCTCATTCAATCATCGAACTCGTCAAACGGACGTTCCGAAATGATTCTCTGGTAAAAGTCCATGCGAGCGAATAGCGAGCGTTTGGCCGCACCGCAGGTGCTTATTCCAGTCTCTTGTGGAAGCTGCGCGTGGCCACTACCGCCAGCACAAACGCGAAGACAGCCAGTGGAATCAGCTCCGCGGAAAGCAAACGCGCGGGCGTTCCCTTGAGAAAGATTTCCTTGAGCGCCGAAACGTAATAGCGCGCCGGAAGGATGCGCGTGATCCATTGCAGCGCAATCGGCATTTGTTCAATTGAAAACAAAAAACCGGAGAGCAGAAACGCCGGAAGAAAGGTAATCAGCAGCGCAATCTGGCTGGCTGCGAACTGGCTTTTGGCAAGCACGGAGATGTAGAATCCCAGCGCGAGCACCACTGTCATGAACAGCGCCGACGCACCCATCAGCGTGACCCATGAGCCGCGAAAGGGCACGTGAAACCAGTAGATCGCAATGGTCGCGCTGATCACGGTGTCCAGCATTCCCAGCACAAAATAGGGCGCCAGCTTGCCGAGCATGATCTCCATCGCCGTCACCGGAGTGGAGATCAACTGCTCCATCGTGCCCCGCTCCCACTCGCGCGCGATGGTCAGTGAAGTGAGAAACGCGCCGATCACCGACATCACCAGCGCCAGCACGCCGGGAATGATGAAGGCGCTGCTTTCCAGATCCTCGTTGTACCAGGTGCGCGTTTCAACGCTCATCGCAGACGGCTGGATGGAGAGGCCGCGAGCGCGCAGCCAATCAATCTGAATCTGCGCCGAGTAGCCTTGCACCACTGCCTGCGCATAGCCGATGAGCACATTGGCCGTGTTGTCGTCCGAGCCGTCGACAAGCGCCTGCACCTCGACGGGGCGACCATCGCTGAGACGCTGCGAAAAGTCCCACGGAATCACAATGCCCATCTTGGCGTGGCCATCGTCGAGCGCGCGTGTCAACTCCGCATAGCCCGTGACCACGCGCTCAACGTGAAAGTATTCGCTCGCTTGAAAGTGTTTGAGCAGATCCTGACTCTGCTGGCTGCCGTCCTGGTCAAGCACATAAACCGGCATTCCCTTCAGATCAAGATTAACGCCGTAGCCGAAGAGCAGCACCAGCACTGCGGGCATGAGAACCACAATAATCAGGCTGCGCGAATCGCGCACAATTTGCACGACCTCTTTGCGCGCCACGGCCAGCAGGCGAGTCAGTCTCATGGCTTGCGCTCCTCTGCTTCACGCCCCGTTGTGAGTGAAACAAAAACATCTTCGAGGCTGGGGCGAATCTTTTCCATGCGGCTCACGTCGATCTTGCGATCCGCTAAAAACTTTTGCAGCAGCGGCACGGCAGTCGCCGCATCCTCAACCACCAGGTGCAGCGCGTTTCCGAAGACCGCCGCATCCATCACGCCGGGAGCCGATTGCAGCGCTTCCACCGCATCGCCCAGCGGCGCGCACTCGACGAGAAGCAGTTCGCCCTTCATCGAATCGCGCTTCAACTCTGTAGGCGTGCCCAGAGCAACAATCTTGCCGCGAAAAATCAGCGCCAGACGGTTGCAGTACTCGGCCTCTTCCATGTAGTGCGTGGTCACAAAAACGGTCACTCCCTCCTCGGCCATCTGATGAATCAGATCCCAGAACTGACGCCGCGTAATCGGATCGACGCCGGAGGTCGGCTCATCGAGAAAAATAACAGGCGGCTTGTGCAAGACCGCGCAACCCAGCGCCAGGCGCTGCTTCCAGCCGCCGGGCAGCGTGCCGGTGATGAGATTTTCCTGACCCTTGAGGTTGGCCATCGAGAGCGCCCATTCGATTCGAGCCTGGAGAAATTTTTGCGGCACGCTATAAAGTCCGGCAAACAACCGGATGTTTTCAATGACTGTTAAATCGTTATAGAGAGAAAACTTCTGTGACATGTAGCCGATATTCTGGCGCACCGCTTCGGGATTCTTGCTCACATCGAACCCGGCAACCATCGCGCGGCCTGAGGTGGGTTTGAGCAGCCCGCAGAGCATGCGAATCGTGGTGGACTTGCCCGCGCCGTTCGGCCCAATAAACCCGAAGACCTCGCCCTTGCGCACTTCAAGATTGATCCGGTCCACGGCGACAAAGCTGCCGAACCTCTTGATGAGGTTGGCAACTTCGACCGAGTAGGATTCGACCGGGTTGGCGATCTCAGGCATGAGGCTCCGCTCCCGCGCTCACCGCGTCGACAAACAAATCCTCAATAGACGGCTCGACTTTGAGAATCGCATCGAAGGGAATGCCGGCGCGCCTGAGCCGTGCCTCGAACTCAGGAATGCGTCGCGCCGCATCGTCCACCACAATATGCACTCCGTCGCCGGTCAGCATGAGGCTGGAGATTCCTTGCGCGTCTTTCAGTTCGTCGCGTACTCGCCGCGGCTCCGGCGCCGGGATCGACAAAACGTCTTTGCCCATCTTCGCTTTCAGATTGACCGGCGTGTCGCAGAAGAGCAGCTTGCCCTGATGCATCAGCGCGACGCGATGGCAGCGCTCGGCCTCGTCGAGGTACGCGGTCGAAGTAAGAATCGCCACGCCCTCCGCGATTAGTTCATATAAGATGCGCCAGAAGTCGCGCCGCGAAACCGGATCGACGCCGGTGGTCGGCTCATCGAGCAGAATCACTTTGGGACGATGAATGAGCGCGCAGACCAAGCCGAGCTTCTGCTTCATGCCCCCGGAGAGCTTGCCCGCCAGCCGCGTGCGAAACTCACTCATGCCCGCGGCTTCAAGCAACTGCATTGAGCGGAGTTTTCTATCGGAAGCCCGCACTCCGAAGAGATCCGCATAGAAGCGAATGTTGTCCTCCACGTTCAGATCTTCATAAAGTCCGAAGCGCTGCGGCATATAACTGAGCGAGTGCTTGGCGCCCTCCGGGTTGCGCGCCACATCGAAGCCGGCGACAGTTGCTTTTCCAGCATCCGGCGGCATGATGCCCGCCAACATGCGCAGCGTGGTCGTCTTTCCCGCGCCGTCGGGACCGACCAGTCCGAAGATTTCTCCGGCGCGCACGTCAAAGCTCAGCGCATCGACCGCGCGCACGCCGGGAAAGCTTTTCGTCAATCCCTCGCAGACAATCGCGGATTGGAGCGGGTCAGTCATTTCGGATTCGCTGGGGAGTTCGCATTCTGCTTGTTCGCGGCCAGATCGATGCACGCGTCGGCGGGCATTCCCGGTTTCAATTCGTGAATGGGATTGTCGATGTCGATCTTGATGCGGTAGACGAGCGTCACCCGCTCCTTGAAGGTCTGCACGCTCTTGGGCGTGAACTCCGCGGTCGATGCGATGAACGCAATGCGCCCATGATACTGCTTGCCGGGATAGGTGTCGGTGGTGATGACCGCGTCCTGACCCCAATGAATGCTGCCTAAATCGGTTTCGGCGATATACGCGCGCAGCCAGATGTGGTCGAGGTCCGCAATCGTCACGACCGGAGAGCCGGGCGCAACTACTTCACCGAGTTCCGCCTGGCGCACGGTCACGACGCCCGCCGAGGGAGCGCGCAAAATGGAGTAACTCAGATTCACCTGCGAGAGGCCGAGACTGGCACCGGCCTCATTCAGATTGGCGCGCGCGATGGCAATGTCTTCCTTGCGACTGCCTTCGACGGCCTCGCTGTAGCGTTGCTGCGCGGCCTTGAAGATCGCTTCAGAGCGTTTGAGCGCGGTCGCGGCCAGGTCGCGCTCCTGCGCGGAGACCTCATCCCTGGCAAAGAGTTTTTGTTCGCGCTCATTGTCGAGCTTTTTCTCCGCCAGATCTGCCTCGGCATCGATCATCGTCTGCTGCGCGGCCTTCACTTCCTGATGGCGTGTTCCGGCCAAGGTGAGCGCGAGGTCCGATTCGCGCACGCCCACCGCGGCCTCGTCAATGCGGATTCGCTGCTTCAGGTCGGCGTCGTCAAGCCGCGCCAGCAACGCGCCCTGCGCCACCTGCTGACCCTCTTCGACGGGCAGCTCGACGATGCGCCCCGGCACCTTGAAGCCCACCAGGCTCTCGTGCGCTTCGATGTTGCCGGAGAGCGTGAGCTGATTTACCGGCGCGGCCTTGTGCGTCAGGCGCGGATAATAGTACACGCCCGCGGCAACCGCCGCTGCCAACAAAATCACAATAGGAATGATTTTTTTCATCGCTTCAAACCTCTTCGCAGTTTCCGATTTCCGCCTTGCCGTCAATGATTCCCCATGAACTCAAGAATGTTCTTCTCCGTATCGCCCATGGCGCGCGCCAGCGCAAACTTCGCGTCCACGTGGCTGACAACAGCTACAATGTAATTCTCCTCGGCGCGCTCCAGTTCGTCCTGCGCGGTAATCACTTCGACATTGTTGGCCGTACCCTGTTCGAATCTATCCTGCGCCATTTGCAGTTCACGTTGCGCCAGCTCCTGTCCATCGCGCGCCACGGCCACCTGATCGGCGGCGGAGTCCAGATTCAACAGCGCTTCGCGCAGCTCCTCATCAATCCCGCGGCGCAGATCGGCGATCTGATCGTCGATGCGCCGCACGCGGCTGGCCAGCTCTTGCGCCTCTCCATTGCGATCGCGGTCGAAGAGCGTGAAATCGATCTGGCCTTGAATCAGACCCGTGCTCTTGACGCTGCCGATACTGCGTCCAATCTCGCCGAAGTTTCCGTTGATGCTCAATTTGGGAAGCGCGCGCGCGTGGTTGGCGCTCAACTGCTCCATCAGTACCGCGCGCTGGCTGGCAAGCGAGAGATAGTCGGCGCGCTCGAGCATCGCCGCGGGCACGAGCGTTTCCATCTCCGGCTCTTTCAAGGGCCGATAGTCGAGCGGCTCGGCAAGCTCCAGCGGCGTGGAGGGACTCATGCCCAGGTTGCGCGCCAGTTCGAGCAACGATTGCTTGTGCTGGTTCACGGCGATCAGCAGAGCCTGCTTGTCGTTGGCAAGCTGCACCTGTGCGCGGAGCACGTCCACGCCCGTCGCGGTTCCGGCGTCGTGCTTGTCTTTGGCCAGCTTGTAGAGCGCGATTGAATCGGTGACGCGCGCTTGCGCGGATTCGGCCCGCGCCCATGCGGATTGCGCATTCAAATAGAGCGCGGCAATGGCGCGCACGATCAGATCGCGCGCGTCGCGCTCATCCATCTTGCCGGCATCGACGGCAAGTTCGCTGGCCTTCAAGGCGCGATAGCTTGCGAGATCGATCACGTTCTGCTGTGCATAGACGCGGAAATCATAATTCGAGAACGGCCCTACCACCTTTGGAATAGGAAGACCGGTAAAGGAAAGTCCCTCGGCTTGCAAATCGTGATTTTGATAATTGGCATACGCCTGTGCATTCACGCGCGGCAGCAACGCAGCCGAGAAGCGGCGCTGGCGCGTGCCTTCCGCCTCGTCAACCTTTGTGCCGGCGGTTAGCACGCTCAAGTTGGCCTGAAGCGCTTTTTGAATTGCGTCGTGCAGCGTGAGGCGATACGGCGCCGGCTGCTGCGCGGTGATGGAAGCGGACGCGAACCAGCCAGCCAGCGAAAGAAGAGCGGCGATGCGCAATTCTGATCTCATGATTTCTGCCCTTGTCCGGAGACGGCGACCGCTCTCCAGAAGTGTTGAAAGCTGTCTTCAATCCATTCTTTAAGCGCGGACTCCCCGTGAGCCGACCACAGGAGGATCGTGCCCATCGCCGCCTGCATGAGCTGTGTCGCCACCTTTTCCTTTTGCAAGCGGGGATCGATCTCTCCGCGCTTTTGCCCGGCGGCCACAACCTCTGCGATCATCTTGTGGCCCTCCATCATATTGCACACAATCATCTTGCGAACGCTCTTGCTGGCCAGAAATGAGGAGATCAGCGCTCGCGCAAGGTCTGGACTGCGTCCCGGCTCTTCGGCCAGCCGCAGCATCAGCCGGTGCATCACAGTGTGAATCGTTTGCTTGCCTTGACTGGCGAGCGAGGCGGCTTCTCTCACTTTGCCCAGTTGAATCTCGGTCATCACGCCCAGCACGTGATCCTTGGTCGCGAAGTAGTTGAAGAAGGTTCCCTTGCCCACATCCGCCGCTTCGGTAATGTCTTCTACCGTGACGTTGGGGAAGCCGCGCTCGGCAATCAACTGCAAAGCGCAGCGGAAGAGGCGCAGGCGGGTTTCGGCGGCTCGGCGCTGGCGGCGGCCGGTGCCCGGCGGATTGCCGGTGGTCAGAGAAGAGGAAAGCGCGGCCGAGCGTTTGCTCTGACCGCGGCTCACATCCGAATGAGGGACAAGTCTGACCATGGGTCATTTATAACGCCGAGGGGACGTTCTGTCAAGAAGCATCTTTCCCCGCAGGGCAAATGCCTGATGAATTCCGTGGATTTGTCAAAAGGAAGCTCTGAACCAGCAGGTAATGCGGACCTGCATTCCCTCAGGGGCTAAAGCCCAACGTTTTTTGTTGCATTTATGGCACGACTAAAGTCGTGCCCTGACACTTCATGCGACTCTGAATGCGTTTTTTCGCAGCCTGTAAAGCCTGTACCCTTCAAGACAGCGGCATATTGAGAGCTTCCCTATACCTTCCCATTCATCGCGTAGAGGATCGCCCGCGCGGTCCATTCCTCGTCGGTGCGCGAGGAGATCATCAGGTCGTAGAGGTGCGGATTGTTCCATGCCTTGCCGTAGTACTGTTGCAAGTACTTGGCGCGCTCTTCATCGACAATGCGGATGCGCTGCTCGGCGTGGACGCCCTTGTCGAGGCGGCCGCGCAGGCGCACCAGGCGATCCAGATAGGGCGCGTAGACGAAGACGTGATAGACGTCGGGCTTGTGCTGCAGGATGCACTGCGAGCCGCGGCCCACGATTACGCAGCTGCCCTCGCTGTAGGCCTCTTCGATGATCTTGCGCGAGATTTTCACCATTTCTTCGGCATCGAAGACGGAGTTCTCGCGGAGTTCCAGGCCGGCGGCCAGGGCGGCTGAGCGCATGGCCTGCTGATTGATGCGGCGCAGCCATGAATCCACGTGCTCATCGTAGGGCCGCACCACCTTGGGATCCACGTGCGCCGCGTAGGCGATGGCGTCGATGATGTCGCGGTCCAGCAACTTCCAGCCGAGCCACTCGGCAATGGTTTGCGCGATGCGTCCGCCGCCGCTGCCAAACTCCCGATTGACTGTCAAAACGCGGTAATCCACCTTACCCTCCCGCAAATCCTTCAACAGTCTACGTTACACCTCCCGGTGCGTTCTTTCCAGTGCGGAGCGCACAGCCGGCACGCGCCTGCCGTACACTGGATGCGTGCGCGGCGCGCCTGCACGGACTGCGCGCGGCACCCATTCCAGGAGGGGCCCATGAAGCGAATCGGCATTCTCTTCGGCGGGGAAAACAGCTTCCCCGGCGCGCTGGTCGAACAGATCAACGCCCGCAACATCGACGGCATCCAGGCCGAGTTTGTCCTGACCGGCGCCGTGCAGATCGATCAGCCGCCGCGCTACGCGGTCCTCATCGACCGCATCTCCCACGCCGTCCCCTTTTATCGCGCCTTTTTGAAGCACGCCGCGCTGCACGGAACGGTGGTGATCAACAATCCCTTCTGGGCCTCGGCCGACGACAAGTTCTTCAACTACGCGCTGGCCTTGAAGCTCGGCGTCGCCGTGCCCCCGACCGTCATTCTGCCCCACAAGCATCTTCCCGCAGGCGCGACCGACCGCACGATGCGCAACCTGGAATACCCGCTCGACTGGGAGGCGGTCTTTGCCTATGTTGGCGAAGACGGCTTCCTCAAGCCCATCGATGGCGGCGGCTGGCGCGACGTGCATCATGTTCACAATCGCGAGGAGTTCTTCCGCGCCTATGACCAGACCCGCGACCTGTGCATGGTCTACCAGAGCGCCGTCCATTTCACCGATTACTTCCGCTGCTGCGTAGTGGGCCGGAAGAAGGTGCGCATTATGGCCTACGACCCACGCCGGCCGCACGCCGAGCGCTACGTCGAGAATCCGCCGCCGGCCGCAAAAGGGCTGCTACGGCGCATCCGGCAGGACGCGGTCAAGCTCTGCCAGGCCCTGGGCTACGACTTCAACACCGTCGAGTTCGCCGTTGAGAACGGCGTCCCCTACGCTATCGACTTCATGAATCCCGTGCCCGACGCAGACATGCATTCGATCGGACAGGCCAACTTCGACTGGATCGTGAAGGAAGTCGCCGATCTGGCGATTGCCAAGGCGAAGAAGGCGCCGCGCGTGCCGGAGCTGCGCTGGGCGGGGTTTTTGGGCGCGGAGGCGGTCGCCAAAGCGACGAAGAAAATAATGAAGGCAGCGGCGATCAAGCCGAAGAAGCACATTGCAGACTGATAATCTGGACCGCGAGGACGTAAATGACTGAAGCCGACATTCAGTGCCTCAAGGACAATATCGATAAGTTGGTCGAGATTCGGACTGTCGATGCCGAGTGCCTGATCGCGAAAATTCAAATCGTTACTGATGATGACGAATATCATGTGCATGATGTGATGTATGAGGTCATCTCTTCGAATCAGATCGACACCTATGCTCATCTTGAGAATTCAGGCGGCTATTTATTAGATTTTGTCGAGATAGTTTCGGTAAAGCCGATTCCGCAGCCACAAGTTGTCAGTCTCACTCCAGAATGACGAGCGAGTTTCGGGCGGGACCATCTTCAGCGGCGAGAGCCAGCATCTTCCGGTCTAGCGTTAACAGCCGCCCTTTCTTGTGGATGGCCAGACCAAGCAGGTATGCGTCCGTCAACTGCTTGAAGCCGTTCAGCCTAGGCAGGCTCTCAGCGCAAGCATCGGAGAGAGGCAGATCGTCGGCCCAGAAATGGTGGTTGGGATCCAGCCGCAAGCTCTCCGCCAGCCAATGAATGGCCTCGGCGGGGCGCGGCGCATTCTGGGAGAATCCTGGGTTGGAGATGGTTCGCACCAGGCCGGCCTGGGTGATGGGGCAGGTTGCCCAGCCCTCGTGCTCGTGGCTGGCCATCCAGACGCGGACCAACTTATGGAAGACGTGTGTCTCCCAGAAGCGTGCAACCAGAATGTTCACATCCAGCAGCCAGACGCTCACTCGCTTTCATCCTCGATTCTGAGCGCGTGCTCCAGCGAGATCATCTCGGCGTCTTCGCCGGGGGAAAAGACAAAGAAGTGTCCGTCCCTGCGAACCGGAGTGGGTTGTTTCAATGCGCGCTTCAGCAGAACAGAGGTTGCCTCTCCTGCAGAGAGGGAGCGCGCCGCCGCGTACTCCTTCATCTCTGCAAGAACATTGTCTTCAATATCGAGCGTGGTTCTCATCGGTTTCTCCTTTCAATTCGTCCTGTAGACCAATGCTCACTAGAGTTCACCTTCCAGGTCGTCCTTGAGTTTCATCACGTGCTCTGTGGTGACCGCGCCTGCCGGTCCGGGCGAGAAGATCAGAATGCCATTCTCCCACTTCGTCGGCACCTCCGCATTGAGGCCGCGCTCAAGAATCTCCGAGGCCGCGGCGCCCTTGCTGATCGACCGTGCTGTCGCGTACTCCCTCACCTGTTCCAGGACATCGTCCTGTATATCGAGAGTGGTTCTCATCGGTCCCTCCTCACGGCGCCGCCGATCCTTCGCCGCGCTACCTCTCCAGCGGTTGTCATCATATTCAGTATATGATGCGAATTTCTCAAATGCGCATCAGAATGTCAATTTGATGCGGATTATTTTCAGACGAACAAGGGCGTTTACGGCGGAGTCGGCATTACTAATCCGCACATTACTTTATGGGAAACTTTGGTGTCCTGTGACGGGAGGAAAAACTCCGGTAAAGTGGTAATAACCCTCTTTGGGTTCTGGATACCGACTATGGATACATTGAAGTCCGCTTTGCCGCTCACCTCCGCTCTTTCCCGCCTGGCCTCTCACCAGCAGGAAGTGCGTTGCGCGGTGCGTTTTCCGCTTGCGCTGCCCGTCGTCTTGTCCTCCGGCAGTGATGAGATTGCCGCTATTACCCGGAATGTCTCGGCCAGTGGCGTGGTTTTTGAGCTGGACAGCCCGGTGTCATCCGGGCTGGAAATCCGTTTTTCCCTGCGTATGCCCGGTGCTATTCTGGGTACGCCTCACGATGTTCTGGTCCATTGTCAGGGACGTGTGGTACGCTGCTCAAAGAACCAAAGTAACTATCGGGCTGCCGCCACGATTGACGATTATCAGTTCGCCGAGCAGTGACAGCCGGAGTAGGCTTGGCAAATACCTGCTATGGATTTTTTCGACGATTCTACGGACATTGAGACAACCGACGCTTCGATCAAGCCGGGAACCATCCGCGTGATTCTTGCGGATTCCCAGGCAATCTACCGCGTCGGCATTCGCAAGGTCTTCGCGCTGGAAGATGATCTCCGCGTGGTGGCGCAGGCCGACACGCTGGAAAATCTGCGCCTGGCCATCGAGCGCTATCCCTCCGACATTGTTCTGCTGGAGGGCAGCCTGCTGACCGGCACGGTCAACATCATCCCCGAGCTGCTGCGCGCCGCCCCCGATGTGAAGCTGATTGTGCAGGCCGTGGCCGCCGACGAAAACCAGACTGTCGAGCTCTATCGCCGGGGCGTGCGCGGCATCGTGAGCCGCTCCATCTCGCCCGACCTGCTGGTGCGCTGCGTGCGCCGCATCGCAGCCGGCGAAACCTGGATCGACAATCAATCGGTCAGCTGGGTCATCGAGGCCTATCGCGCCCAGGCCTCCGCCCTGGTGAACCCGCGCACCCAGCCCAAGCTTTCGCCCAAGGAGATGGCCATCATCACCTGCATCACCCAGGGCAAGCGCAACAAAGAGATTGCCTACCAGCTGGGAACCACTGAGCAGGTGATCAAGAATTATCTGCGCAAGATATACGACAAGCTGGGCGTCAGCGACCGGCTGGAGCTGGCCCTCTATTGCCTGCACAACAAGATCATCAAGCCCGATGCGGATGAAGAAGCGGTGGCGCAAAAGGTTGTGAGCAAGTAGACGGTTCTTCACTTCCACCGATTTTGATTATGGGTGCCCCAGGTCCCGTTTTTGGGACCTGGGAATCCACGAACCTCAACCCTGCCCTGTCCCGGCAAATCAAACCGATCCGCGCGCCAGCTCCAGCAGGCGAATCAGCTCCGCCAGCTCTTCCTGCTTCAAACCTCCCAGCAACTCCCCCGGAGCCGCAAGAATCACCGGGTCCATCGCGCTGAGCAGTTTGAGCCCAGCCTCGCTGATCCGCGTCCGGACCACGCGCCGGTCCTGAGCGTCGCGCTGCTGGCGAATCAGCTTGAGCGCCTTCAGCCGCTTGAGCAGGCGGGTAATGTCCGGCTCGGCGGTAATCATCCGGCGGCCGATGGCCGAACAGGTCAGCCCGTCCGGTTGCGCCCCGCGCAGAATCCTCAGCACGTTGTACTGCGTCGAGCTCACGCCCCACTCGCGCGTCTTCCGGTGAACGGCGCGGTCGAGGCAGTCCGAGGTGCGCAGCAGATTCAGCAGCGCCTCTTCCTCCAGGGTGGCGAAGGGGCGCTGCTGCGCGATTTCCTGCTTTAGTCCTGCCATCGGCTGTTTTTCCCCAGATACTTGAATTCATTGCGAATCATTCTTTTTCTTTCTCTCTACTCTTCGATAATCGCCAGGTCCCAGGGCTCGAGCGTCAGTTCGGCCGAGTTGGCGACCGGCTTGCCGTCGAGCAGGTTGATTCCGGCGGCGTAGGCGTAGGGCGCCTTCACCTCCGTGCCGGAGTAGTTGAAGTAGTAATGCAGCCGCTTTCCCAGGCGATTGACGCCGTGACTCACATGAACGGCCGGGGGCAGTTGCTGATCCGCTCCGGTCAAGCCGAGCTTGTCGAGGGTGTCGCGGAGAATAGCGGTTTGCAGCTTGTCTGAGAGATAGGTCCCCTCGTAGAGCAGCGTGCCCGAGCCAAAGTCATTCTCGGTAATCGCCGGCCACTTTCCGAAGAAAGGATGGTCGTAATAAGCCAGCGGCCTGGCGTGTTCGAGCTGGAGAAACTCGGCCCAGTAGGAGGCCGTGTTGCCGGAGCCAACGTGGAAGGGATCGCCCTTGAGAGCCAGCGGAGCCTCCAGGCTCGAGAACTCCTGGTAGCTGAATCCGGCGGCCTCGCGCAGGGGGCCGGGGGCGCGAACCCAGCGCACGGCCGTGTTTTCGTTGGCGAAGCCGCTCTTGAAGGTCATCACCACATGGCCGCCGTTCTTCACGTAATCCGAGATCCGCTTCAACAGGGCGTCGTCGGCGATGTAGAGCGCCGGAACGATCAGCAGCTTGTAGGCGGAGAAATCCTGCGTCGTTGGAAGCACGAAGTCCGCGCCGATATTCAGGTCGTAGAGCGACTTGTGCATCTGCTGCACCAGCGAGACGTAACCGTCGGGCTCACCCGTCCAGCTGCGAGCCGGAACGCCCCCGCCATAGGGCATCGCCTTGATCGCATTCAGCGAATCGCGGCTCCAGAGAATCGCCACATCGCTGTGCTGTTTGAGGCCCACCAGATGCGGGCCAATCTTCTCCAGTTCGTGCGCGGTGCGGCTGACCTCGGCATAGGCGCGATTGGGCTCCAGATCATGCGAGAGTACGCCCTTCCAGTAGGTCTCCTGGTTGGCGTGAATCGAGGCCCAGTGCCAGTACTCGACCATGTTGGCGCCGTTGCTCAGATAGGTATATACATCTTCACGGATTTGGCCGTCGTAGGGCGGGAATTGGCTGCCGGAGGTCCAGCCGATGGTCTGAGCGTTGGTCTCGGTCACCAGGAAGTTGGCGTGCTTCAGGGAGCGGGAGAAGTCGCTCTGCAGGGCCTGAAACGATCCGTCGTAGTGGTCCTGCGTGCCGTGATAGATGTTGTCTGCGACAATGTCGAGAGAGTCGGCGATGGCTTCTTCGTTGACGTCGGCCTTCATCATGCCGCCGTAGTCGGTGGTGACGAACTGGCGGGGCGAAGCGCATTCGCGGACGAGGACCGATTGCCAGTGCAGAAAATTGGTAACGCGCATCTGGCTCCAGCGCGTCCATTCCAGCTTGTATCCGGTGCTCTGCGCGCCGTCGCGGGTGGGAAGGTCTTCCCAGGTGTGCAGGTTCTGGCCCCAGTAGTTGAGAAACCAGGCATTGCTGAGGGCTTCGGGCGTGCCGAACTTCTTCTCCAGATAATGCTGGAAGCCGATGAAAACATCCGGGTTGGCTGCGTCATAGCTGCCGGTCTCGTTGTCCAGTTGCCAGCCGATAACGGTGGGGTTGTCCTTGTAATGGGCGACGATGTGGCGGATCAGCCGCTCGGCATAAAAGCGATAGGCGGGAGAGTCGGTGTCCATGTTCTGCCGCATCCCGTAGGTGCTTTGCACGGGCTGCCCGCCAAACATACCGCCGGGCAGACGTTGGGCGAGGATCTCCGGGTGCTGGTGGGCCATCCAGGCGGGGATGGAATATGTGGGCGTGCCCAGAATCACCTTGATGCCGGCTTTGCCCATGGCGTCCACAACGCGATCCATCCAGGCGTACTCGAATCGCCCGTCCTCCGGCTCCCAAAGGCTCCAGGTGGACTCGCCCATGCGCACGACGTTGAGGCCGGCAGCCTTCATCAGGGCGACATCCTTGTCGAGCCGGTCAGGCGCATTTTGCGGCATGTACTCGTTGTAGTAGGCCACGCCGTAGAGCACGGTGGTGAAATCCAGCGCGGAAGCGGTGGCGGCATTGGTTTGCTGGGCGCCGGCGGCGATGCAGGCAAGCAGGAAAGCAGCAGCGGCAGGAAATAGAAATCGTTGACTCTGGCAGCGCAATGTCCGTCCTCTTTCCGAATGAAAAGCGATCTCAAAAATCTGATACCCCATGAGACCACTTTTACTCGAACTACAGCAAGACCATCTCCGGATGAGTGCCGATGCGCATCGGCGGATCCCAAGTCCCGGCGCCGCTGGAGGTAAAGACCGGCAGCGCCCGGAACCGCGGAGGGGATGAATCGATTCCCGGCAGGAGATGCCAACGACCTGCTTCCGGACCGGAACCGGCCCGGGTTACTGCTTGACGATCTCCAGCTCGATGGTCAGCTTGACCACGTCGCCCACCAGGGCCGCCGGGAAGTTGGTCCCAATCCCGAAGGCGGTGCGGCTGATGGTGGTGGTGGCGGAGAAGCCGGAGTGCGTCTTATGGTCCATCATGCCCTCGACCGGCGTGCTGGGGCCTTCCACATCAAGCACCACAGGCAGGGTAACGCCGTGCAGAGTCAGGTTGCCATTCACCGTCAGCCGGCTGCCGTTCTTCACCACGCTGGAGCTGGCGAAGGTTGCCGTAGGAAACTTGACCACGTCGAAAAATGCGTCGGTTTTGAGGTGCGTATCGCGGGCCGGCTCGCCGGTGTCCACGGTGGTGGTGTCGATGGTGACCGTCACGGTGGCTTTGGTGATGTCCGCCTCGTTGTAAACAAGGGTGCCTTTGACTCCGCCAATGCGGCCATGGATGTTGGAGACGCCGCCGTGGCGGATCGTGAAATCGACTTCGCTGTGGGCCGGATCGGTGGCCCAGGCGGAGGTTTGCGCCATGGCCATGGGAGCCGCCAGCGCCAGTATGCCAGTCAGAATTGCCAAACGCTTCATCGTTGAATCCTTTCGTTGCTGGGCCGTGGGGCCGTTGTGGGGGTTGTGGAGAAGAGAGGCTATAACCGAATGCACTGAAAATCAGCTTGCATATTTTCGATGCAGGACGAATGTTATTTGTTGCAACAATTATTGTCTGTTTCATTTAGACCAGTTATGAGAAGGACGTCCTGGACTTATTTCCTGTTCCCAAATCCCTTTGCCCTGCTATTCTCGCGTTGATGTCCATTTTGAACGACTTCCGGCGACTTACCGGCCCCCAGCGGCACACCTTTGTGGCCGCCTTCCTGGGCTGGACGATGGATTCGCTGGATTTTTTCCTGCTCATCTTCTGCGTCAAAGCCATCGCCGCGGATTTCCATGCCCAGCCCTCGGCGGTGATGGGCGCGGTTTTTATGACCCAGTTCTTCCGCCCGCTGGGCGCGCTGGTTTTTGGGATGCTGGCCGACCGCTATGGCCGCCGCCCGGTGCTGATGGCCAACATCCTGAGCTTCACGGTGATCGAGCTGGCCTGCGCCTTTGCGCCCTCGCTGGGCGCGCTGCTCGTGCTGCGCGCGCTCTTTGGCCTGGCGATGGGCGGCGAGTGGGGCGTGGGCGCGGCGCTGACCTTCGAGACGCTGCCCACCGCGGGCCGCGGCGTCTTCAGCGGCATTCTGCAGGAGGGCTACGCGCTGGGCTCGATTTTGGCAGCGGGCGCATTCGCTCTCTTCTTTCATTCGATTGGCTGGCGGGGGCTGTTCATCCTGGGCGCGATGCCGGCCCTGCTGGTCTTCTATGTGTTGGCGCGGGTCGAAGAGTCGCCCGTTTGGCTGGAAGGAAAGAAGCGGCGTCTGGCGCGCTCCGTCGCCGACGCCCAATCCGCTAAGATCCACGATCTGGCCCGCCTGCTGGCCTTCCTGCCAACGTTTCTCTTCCTGATCCTGCTGATGACCGCCTTCATGAGCTTCTCGCACGGCACGCAGGACGTATATCCGACCTTCCTGGCCACCCAGGCCCGCCTCACGCCGGGGATCGTCGGGTTGATCGGCGTGCTCTACGGCTTCGGCTCCATCGCCGGCGGCTTTGTCTTTGGGGCGCTCTCGGAAAAGTGGGGGCGCAAGCGAGCCATCGTCACCGCCGCGTTGCTGGCGATTCCGGTGATTCCGCTTTACGCCTATGGCCACTCGGCTGTTTCGCTGGGCATCGGCGCGGTGCTGATGCAGTTTATGGTGCAGGGAGCGTGGGGCGTGGTGCCGGCCTATCTCACCGAGTTATCGCCCGCGCCGGTCAGGGCCACGGCTCCGGGGCTGGCCTATCAGTTGGGCGGCCTCATCACCTCGTGGAACGGCAAGGCGCAAGCGCTGATCGCCGAGCGCACCGGCAACTACCCGGCCGTGCTGGCGGTTACCGTGATCGTGGTGGCGCTGACGCTGGCTGGGCTGACGTTACTGGGGCGCGAAGCCAAGGGGCGGGAGATGACGGCGGGGTGAGGAATGCAAGGTTTGCGCGCTACCGCTCAAACAGCCCAATCAGCCTGCCGATCGCCAGAATGTGCCCCTGCATGGCGGCTTCTATCCGCGCTCGCGTTGCGCCCACGGGCAGATTCAACTTTGCATCCAGCGCATAGAGCGTGAAGATGTAGTGGTGCGGCGAACCTGGCGGAGGACAGGGGCCACCATAGCCGAGGTCGCCGAAGTCGTTGCGGCCCTGGCGCCCACCGTCGACAAGCTGGCCCAGGCCCAGCACTCCCTCGGGAAGCGCTTGTGCTACCGCGGGCAGGCCGTAGAGCACCCAATGCACGAATGTCCGGCGGGGCGCGTCCGGGTCGGTGACGATCAACGCGTAACTCGCCGTTCCCGCCGGGGGCGCGCTCCAAGCGAGTTGCGGCGAGACTCCCGCTCCGTTGCAGGTAAACTTCACCGGAATCCGGCTTCCTTCCTGGAAACTTGTACTGGTTAGATTCATCGTCTGCCCCCTCGCCAAGCCGCCACGGCAACCGGTCAGCGCAACAGCCGCCAGCAGAAGAGATACCGCGACCATCCACGCTGTCTGGCGCAACCTGCTGCTTAAACTCTCCTACATCTTTTTTGCCGAAGTGCGCATAAGCTCTCCCCCTCGCTGCAACCCTGCCAACAGAAGGGAATTCTAGACCATTTTTGCTATTCCTGCTCTGGCCCGATCATCGTAGCGCCGACTCCCACCCTAGCCGCAAAAACAAGAACGCGGCGAGGGTGGGGCACCCAGTTTCGGAGATGGGGCGCTCGGCCTGTTCCCTGTTCCCTGATCCCTCTTCCCTGCCCCTTTCACTTGGGCCGGATCAGCTCGATGCGGTCGCGGGTGCGGACCCAGGTGTTGCCGGCCATGCGGCCTACGGCGTCGAGGGCCGCGGGATCGACGCGGAAGTCCTCGAAGAGATCCTCGCGCAGGTGAAAGCGGAGCACCTCGCCCAGCACGATGACGCCGCTAGCCGGTGCGTGGCCGGTGTAGATGACCTGTAGGAGCTTGCACTCCATCTGCGCGGGCGACTGGGCGACGCGCGGCGGGCGGACGGCTTCACTGGGAATCGGCGTCAGCCCGGAGAGCACGAACTCGTCCACCTCGAAGGGCACCTCGGCGGAGGAGGCGTTGGCGGCCGCGGCGATCTCGTCGCTGACCACGTTGATGACGAACTCGCCGGTCTCCTCGACGTTGCGCAGCGTGTCTTTTCTTTGGCCAGCCTCTGACGTATCTGCGGGGCGCAGCGACGGGCAGAAGAGCACCGTGGGCGGCGCGGAGCCCACGCCGCAGAAGAAGCTGAAAGGCGCGAGGTTGGCCACGCCGCCGCGGCTTACGGTGGAAACCAGCGCCACCGGCCGCGGCACGATGATGCCGGTCATCAGCTTGTAGATCTGCCGCTGCCGGCACTCGGCCGGGTTGAAACTGAGCATGGAAGTTGCCATGCTCCTAGGTTAGAACATGGCCGCGCCGGGCGTGATGGTTCTGATGCGCAATCAAGCGCGGAGGCGGAAATTCGTCTGCTGTTAACATTCCATGATGCACAATCATAGATAAGGGAGAAACTGCCTTGCCGCGCATTCACTTTCAGATCCAGCTCGCCGAACTCAAGGACAAGCTGCTGGCCATGGCGGCCCTCTCGCTGACGGCGGTCGATTCCGCGGTGGACGCCTACCTGCAGCGCGACAAGGGCCTGTGCAAGTACGTCAAGCAGAATGAGAGGGCTATCGACACCGCGCAGCGCGAACTGGATGAGATGGCCTATGATCTGCTGGCCAAGGAGCAGCCCATGGCCATCGATCTGCGCTTCATCCTGGCGGTCATCAAGATTAACAGCGACCTGGAGCGGATCGGCGACCAGTCGATGGGCATTGTGCGCCGTACCCGGGAGATGCTGAAGCTCGATGCGGTCGATCTGCCGGTGGATTTTGCGGCGATGGGGGAGTTTGCCGGGCGCATGATCCGCACGGCCTTGCAATCTTTTCTGGAAGGGGACGCGCAGCTGGCCAATTCAGTGCGCGAGATGGACGACGAGATCGACCGCATGAACCGCCGCGCCCATGACGATCTGCTGAAGCTCATCGCGGAACAGCCGGGCTACACGCAGCAGGCGATGCGCGCCATTCTGGTGGCGAAGAACCTGGAGCGCATCGCGGACCACGCTGCGAACATTGCCACCGACGTCATCTTCTGGATTCGCGGCGCCGACGTGCGCCACCAGATGAGCATGGCGGAGGAGTGAGAAGTACAGGGACCAGGGAATAGGGAACAAGGAACGAATTCGGCGAAGGCCTACAGCAGCAGCAGCGCCTCGAACTGCTCCAGCGGCAGCGGGGGGCTGAACAGGAATCCCTGGAAGGTATGGCAGCCCAGACCGGCGAGGAAGCCGCGCTGCTCTTCGCTCTCCACGCCCTCGGCGATCACCGACAATCCCATCGCGCGTCCCAGCGAAATGATGGTTTGCGCAATGGCGCCGCTGGTCACATCCACCAGCATATCGCGCACAAAGGCCCGGTCGATCTTCAGTAGGCCGAGAGGCAGGCGCTTCAGGTAGGCGAGCGACGAATAGCCGGTGCCGAAGTCGTCCAGCGCGAAGCTCACGCCATGCTTCTTGAGTTCGGTCATCTTGGCAATGACCTCCTCGATATTCTCGACCAGCATGCTCTCGGTGAGTTCCAGCTTGAGATTCTTCGGGTTGGCGCCGGAGCGCTCCAGGGCCGACAGTACCGTTGCGACGAAGCCCGACTGGCGGAACTGCAGGGCGCTGATGTTCACTGCAAGCGAGAGATGGGCGGATTGTTTGCGGCCTGCCCAGGAGGCAAGCTGCACGCAGGCGGACTCCAGAACCCAGTCTCCCAGCGGCAGAATCAAGCCTGTCTCCTCGGCCAGCGGAATGAACTCGTCGGGCCGCACCAGGCCGCGTGTTGGATGCTGCCAGCGGATCAGGGCCTCGGCGCCCACCAAGCGGCCCCGCGCCACTTGCGGCTGATAGTAAAGCAGGAACTGCATGGCCTTGATCGCCTGGCGAAGATCCTCCTCCAGCGTGGCGCGAGCGTTCACCGCGGTCTGCAAGGCGGGAGAGAAAAAGCGAATGGTGTTGCGGCCCGCCGACGTGGCTTGATAGAGGGCGATGTCGGCCTCCTGGATCAGTTCGCTGATGCCTTCCCGGTCTGTCCCAAAGACGGTAATCCCGATGCTGGCGGTAGTGAGGCACTCGCGACCCGCCAGCAGGAAGGGCAGGCCAATCGAATCCTGGATCTTCTCAGCGACGGTCTTGGCCTGGGCCGCCGCATCCTCGGCAATCTCGCTCAGATCTTCGAGCAACAAGGCAAACTCATCGCCGCCGAACCGGCTCGCGATGTCGGCTTCACGGGTGCAAGTGACGATGCGCCGCGCCACTTCCATCAGCAGAAGGTCGCCGGTGAGATGACCGATGGTCTCATTCAACATCTTGAAGTTATCCAGCTCCACAAAGAGCAGCGCGCGCAAACGGCCGTCCGGGCCGCCGGCGGCCAAAGTCTGGCGCAACCTCTCCATCAGCAGGCGGCGATTCGGCAAGCCGGTCAGCGGATCATAGTAAGCCAGACTCCGGATCTCGCTTTGCGCGGCCTTGACGTCGGATAAATCCCTGGTGATCGACAGGATGCAGGGGACGCCGTCCACCTCCATCGCCGAGGCCGACGTCACCCCCCAGAAGAGCTCCCCATTCTTCTTCTTGAACTGAACCTCCAAACCGCGGCAACTGCCGTTCTGCCGCACCTGATTGGTCATCGTGGTCCGGTCGCGCGTATCCGCCCATACCCCCAGTTGCAGCGTAGTTTTCCCGATGAGTTCCTCGCGTTCATATCCCAGAACGTCGAGTAATGCCTGATTGCAGTCGACAAATTTGCCGTCGTCCATACGGGTGATATTGATGGCGTCCAGGCTGGTCTGGAAGGCGGTGCGGTAGCGCTCCTCGCTCAGCCGCAGTGCCTCGGCGGCCGCAGTTAGGAGATCTTTGGCCTCCTTGGCCGCGGAGATGTCTTGTGCGAACGCCAGCATGCATCGAGTCCCCCCAATCTCAATCATGGATGCGTTCAACCGGACCCAGAATGTCTCCCTGTTCTTTCCCCTGAACTGGACTTCAAAATCCCGGAACTCGGTGTTGTGGAGCAACTCGTCGACTAATTTCTGCCTGTCGCCGGCACTCCCCCAGATGCCAAGTTCCGTCGTCGTGTGCCCGACGAGTTCGTTGCGCTCGTACCCCGTCAGATCGAGGAATGTCTGATTGGCGTCGAGGATCACCCCATCGCTCCGCTGGGAAATCATGACAGCATCGGGACAGGTCTGGAATACCGTGCGGTAACGTTCTTCGCTCAGCCGCAGTGCCTCGGCGGCCGCGGTTAGGAGATCCTTGGCCGCCTTGGCATCGGTGATATCGCGGGTGACGGACAGAATGCTGGGAACGCCGTTCATCTCGATTGGCGACACCGACAGCAAACCCCAGCGCAATGTTCCATCCTTGGTTCGATACGGCGCCTCAAGGTTGTGGCAGAACGAATTCAGGCGCACCACTTCGAGCATTTTCTGCCTGTCGGCAGGGTTCTCCCAGATGCCTAGTTCCTTCGCTGTATGCCCGATGACTTCATCACGCTCGAAGCCGAGGGTGTGCAGGAATGCGTTGTTGACGTCGACAAACTTTCCATCTTCCAAATGGCAGATGTCGATGGAATCGAGATTCATCTGGAAGGCCGCGCGGTAGCGTTCTTCGCTGACCCGCAGCTCTTCGGCCACCTTAGCCAGCCGCTGCTCGGCCTGCTTGCGCTCGGTGATGTCCTGGATCGAGCCTTCAAAGCAGATCAACTCTCCCTTGGCATTGCGCATGCAGCGGCAATTGAGCATGATCCAAAGGGTGCTGCCGTCCTTGCGCTTGAACCGGCACTCGCGGCCCCGAACGAACCCCTGCTCTTCGATCTGCCGCGCGAAGCTGGCGCGCTCCTCCGGGTCTGCCCAAAGATCGTGAGCCGTGTCTGTGATTCGGGCGACGAGCTCCTGCGGCGAGTCGTAGCCCAGCATCTCAGCCAGAGCGCGGTTTGCGGTAATCGCTTTGCCCTCGGGGGTTGTTAGGAAGAAGCCCTCCAGCGCGCCGTCGAAGATATCCTGATATTTCTTTTCCGCTGCCCTGCGCTCCGTAATGTCCTTGCCGAAGACGGAGACGCCCGTCGTTTTGCCATCGACAATAATGGGGTTGAAGGCCATCTCCAGGATGCGGCAATCACTGAGTCCGAACTCCGTCCGGAAGGTTCCTTCCGCCAGCGCGCGCCGGTAGAGCGTTGGCATGAGCTGCCGCCTCTCGGGCTCGACCAGCTCCTCGGCACACATTCCCAACTGGAGGGAACCTTGATAATTCTTCTCGAAGTGCTCCCGCAATGCCTTGTTGAAGGTCGTCAAGCGGAAATCCAGGTCTACCGACCAGATCAGGTCCTGCGTGCTCTCAATCAACGCCGTCAGGTCCGCTTCCGCTTTGCGGAGCTTGCTCTCCGCTTTCTTCCGCTCGGTGATGTCCTTGCCGAAGACGGAGACGCCGGTCGTCTCCCCATCGACCACAATCGGGCTGAAGGAAATCTCGAGCGTTCGGCCATCGACGAGGGTGCGCTCGATGGAAAACGTTTTCCCTGATAGCGACCGTTCATAAAGCTGGAGCCAAAAAACCGCAAGCGCCGGCGGATGCAGCTCCCGAACGCTCATCCCAGGAGCGACCGGGCCACCAAAATTTCGATCGAAATACTCTTTGAAGGCGCGGTTGAAGGTAATCAAGCGCAAGCGCGGGTCCACCGACCAGATCAAGTCTTCGGTGCTCTCGATCAAGGCCGAGAGATTCGCTTCCGCTTGAATGCGCATTTCGAACCCTTCTTACCCCAGCGATCCTCCGCTTCATTCCTCGGGAATGCGCTGCCAGAGGGCGCAAGCGCATGCCAACCCAATCGGCTGCCGAACCAGTAACCTGCACGACGCAGCTTCCCGCATTCCCTGTTTGCGTCATTCATGAATCATGGCCGGATCGGCCTTCAAGTAACCTAAGGTACTCAAAAAAATACCTTAAATGTATGTCTTATGCAAGCTTTTTCCACAGAATTTTTATTATTAATCGCGGATTTGACACAAAATGCCGCGTTCCGGGAAAAACGGAGTCTTGGGCAAAGCGCTACCGCTCTCATGCCCCATCAATCCCGCGCGATCTCCAGCGCTCCGGTCAGGCTGGCCACGCGCTCGACCCCGTGGCCGCGGCACCAGGATTCGAGGCCCCTGGCCAGCCGCTCGACGGCGCGCGGGTCGGCGTAGCTGGCCGTGCCCACCTCGACGGCGGCGGCGCCGGCCAGCAGATATTCGACCACGTCTTCTGGAGTCGTGATGCCGCCCATGCCGATGATCGGAATGCTGACGGCGCGGGCGGTCTCGTAGACCATGCGCAGGGCGATGGGCTTGATGGCCGGGCCGGAGAGGCCGCCGGTGATGTTGCTGAGGCGCGGGCGGCGCGTCTCGGCGTCGATGGAGATTGCCAGAAAGGTATTGGTCAGGCTGACCGCGTCGGCCCCGGAATCGGCGGCGATCTTCGCCATGTGGGCGATAGAGGTCACATTGGGCGAGAGCTTGACGATCAGCGGGCGGGCGCTGGCGGCCTTGGCGCGCCCCACCAGGTATTCGAGCGAGCTGGGGTCGGAGCCGAAGGCCATGCCCCCGGCGTGGACGTTGGGGCAGGAGACATTCAGCTCATAGGCCGAGATGCCCGTCGCCTGATTGAGCCGCTCAATGACCGCGATGTACTCGCCCACCGTGGACCCGAAGACGTTGACGATGACGTTGCAGCGGGGATAGCGGCGGAGCGGCGGCAGCTTGCGGCTGATGAACTCTTCCACGCCCACATTCTGCAATCCGATGGCGTTGAGCATTCCGGCCGCGGTCTGGATGATGCGCGGCGCGGCGTGGCCGGCCATCGGCTCCATCGAGATGCCCTTGGTGACCAAGCCGCCGATCCGCTCCAAATGAACGATCTCTTCAAACTCGATGCCATAGCCGAAGGTGCCGCTGGCGGCAAGGATCGGGTTGGCCAGCTCCAGGCCGGCCAGCGACACTTTCATCTCGGGTTTCACGCGCGGCTCCCTGCCTTGAGGATGGGATTTCCCTGCTCATCGTATTCTAAATGGAAATCCAAAACGGAAACTGTCGATAGTTGAGAACTGTTAATCAACTAAAGCCGCAATGCACTGGTTCCAAGCAACCTTGATGGATCGAGGCATTGATGGATCATCAATCAGTTCGAGAATACGACTGAGGAAGATGCTACGCCCACGAACTCCCATGGACGCAAGAAGCATGACCACCCAATCCTTGATCGCAAGAAAATTCACTTCATGCCCTTGGGCAAAATACTGTTTTGCCTGTTGGCGAGCGCCATCCTCCAAACTTTCAAGCCTCACAAAAAACAGATAGTCTTCAATCGCATTGGGCGCAATCTTGGTGTGGAAGGTCTGGACTATGCGGCCACGGTCCATTGGACGCTCTGTCACCTCGGCAGCTACGACGATGTTGCCCCCGCGTTTTACAGTAATGTCTCCACCTGCGCCTGTCTGAGAATCGGCAACATTGATTCCCTGGTATTCAATAGTCCATTCGGCGTTGAAAAAATCGTTGATTGTTCGAAAGGCGGAAACAACTACGATGACCGGAATTCTACCTCCACTGGGCGTAGCGAGAAGTGAATCGAACAATGAGGATAGCTGTGTCAAACTTAGCCGTTGGACTCGTGACAATGCCACATTGGCTTCTTCGCGTAGCCTGGCGAACCGGCAAAGCAGGCAACGGAGAAAAACAAAGATACTCTCCTCATCTTGCATCGCTTCGAGTGCTGTGATCAGAGCCAGAAAGGCATCGTATCCTGGTTTGTCGCGAAGCCCCTCTCTTGTTGAGGCATCAAAACGAACTGAGCGGCGGAAAGCAGCCAGAAAAGGCCCTTTGGAAGAGGGGATGCGGTTATGTTGCAGAAAGGGGTTGACAACCCGCTCATCCAGCGTCCTCCCGTTGTATGCGCGCTCTCCCTGATTCATATAAGGTAAGCGGATGTCAGTTGCCCGGTCGGCAAGACGGGCAAGTGTACATCCCAGCAGGGTTTCACGGTAGGCCTGGACCTTGGTTGCAAAAATAACGTCGAAATGAGGAGTCAACGCCTCATTGCACACCGGCATTTGACCATTGAGAAGGTTGGCTTCCACTTGGGCAAATATGCTGGTCAGAGTTTTCGAAGCAACTTCGTAGTCGAAAGACATATCCCTAGAAGTTTACCCAAAGAGCCTCGGTTCTGTATTGTTTTACAGAATGGCACTGTTTTTCCGGCCCTTCGATGAGCCGCCAATCCCCATAAAGTTCATCCATCAAATCGCACTGATACCCCGAAATCGCCACCATTCCCTTGCATTTTTTCAACGAATTCGCCAATGCACGGTGGTCAGAATCGGTCATTTCATGGCCATATGCCTTAATATCGGTTCGCGATGCATGTGGATAAGGCGGATCGCAATAGAAAAGCGTCTTCGGAGCATCGTAAACCCTGATCACCTCCACCGCTGGACGATTCTCGATTTGGACACGGAGCAATCTTTGGGCGATATGTGGCAAGTCCTCGACAGCACCGAGCCAGCGTGAAACAACGCCTGACATTCCAGCCCTGCTTGTTTCCTTGCAGTTCGCCCAACGCCCCAGCGATGCGGTCTGAGCAAGGCCAGTTCGGGCCTGCCGCGCGCGAACGTAAAACAGGCGTGCCCGCTCAACCCCATCAAGTTCTCGCTCAGGATTCTTGCTGACAGCATAATAAAACTCCTCCCTCGAAAATGGAGTAAGTCCTATTTTTTCTATGAGTTCATCCTTCTGATCGCGCAATACCCGAAAAAAGTTTGCTACCTCACCATCTATGTCGTTATAGGTCTCTACCGGCGAGGGAGGGCGATTCAATAAAACGGCAGCAGAACCGGCAAATGGTTCGCAGTAATGGTGGCAAGTAGGGAGCATGGGCAGCAGCCAGTTCAAATGGCTGAATTTGCCTCCATACCATCCGAACGCGATCAACTTGCCCGGCCGCTTTGCAAGTCCAGGCGGCTCAAGCAATTGCTTATCCTCATCCTGCCTGGAGAGGAAAATCGGAGAAAGATCCCTTGCCTTTCTGGCCATCTGCAATCAACCTCTTCTACACTCTACCAGCTATCCAGCAAGGTCAACGGCCCCTCCTCAATATCTAAGCCAGCTTTACCAGTTTGGGCCAATCTCAAGCCGGACCGTTCCAAAACACTCATCGCGCGGCTGCCTTCGATCTTGGGGGCATTGACGGTTCGCAATTCTCCGGCCCAATCGTAAACGTCTTGAAAGATAAAACGATGAATGGCCTGATAGTGCGCTGCGTCGAAGTTGCCGGGAATTGGGTTTGCGGCTAACTCCGAGAGACGGAGCCACGTTTGCTCCGCCTCAAAGCCATCCAGTTCTTTTTGAGTGGCGAGTCCTGGCTTGTTGCGAAGAATGCCGGTGCGCGGGTCGATGTAAGGATCGTCAGCCACAGTGACACTCACTTATGCCGCAATCGTCTCACGCCAACCGCGAATGGCGCTGGAGCATTCCTCGAAGGAGATTTCGCCGGCGATGTAGCGCTCAGTCAGGGCGAGAAGCCGTTCCGTAGGCTCCAACCCTTCGCTCTGGTTGAGGCGAATGGCGCGCTGCACGGAAGCCCGTCTCCGCGCTCGCTCCTCTTGAGAGATTCCCTCTAAAACCAGAGCCGCCATGCGATCCCCTCTTGATCAATTTTATCACTGATCGGACATAGCCGCGGAACCTTCTCGCGGCCTTGTCCGAGCGTGCAAATCGCTATGCGCCGACCGGCTCGGTGGCGTTGACCTTGACCGGCGTCAGCCAGCCGAAGCGGTCGGGCTTGAGGCCGTTGGCGATGCCGAAGAATTCGTCGGCGATCTTCTTGGTGATCTCGCCCGGCTTGCCGTCGCCGATGAGGATGCGGTCGATGGAGCGGATGGGCTGGACCTCGGCGGCCGTGCCGGTGAAGAAGACCTCATCGGCGATGTAAAGCAGTTCGCGGGGAAGGGAACGCTCCTTCACCGTCAGTCCGAGGTGGCGGGCGATGGTCATCACCGAGTCGCGGGTGATGCCGGAGAGCGCCGAGTTGGAGAGCGGCGGCGTGTAGATGACGCCGTTGCGGACGATGAAGATGTTCTCGCCGGAGCCCTCGCTGACCAGGCCGTTCACGTCCAGCCCGATGCCCTCGGCGTAGCCGTTGATCTCGGCCTCCATGTGGATGAGCTGGGAGTTCATGTAGTTGGCGCCGGCCTTGGCCAGCGAGGGCATGGTGTTGGGCGCCAGGCGATTCCAACTGGAGATGCAGACGTCCGCGCCGCCCTGGCCGGCGATGTACTTGCCCCAGGGGAAGTTGGCGATGTAGACCTCGACCGGCGAGCCTTTGGGGCTGACGCCGATTTCGCCGTAGCCGCGCAGCGCGATGGGGCGGATATAGCAGGGCGCAACGCCATTGGCTTCAATCAGCTCCACCACGCCGGCGCACAGCTCCTCGATGTCGAAGGGCAGCTCCATGCGGTAGATTTTGGCCGAGTCCAGCAGCCGCTGCATGTGCTCCGGGAGACGGAAGACGGCCGAGCCGTGCGGCTGGCCATAGGCGCGGATGCCCTCAAAAACGCTGGAGCCGTAGTGGATCACGTGGCTCATCACGTGGATGTTGGCCTGCTCCCAGGGAATCAGAGTGCCGTTGTGCCAGATTTTCGAGGTGGCTTGGATAGGCATGAGGGTTGGAATACTCCTTCGACGCGCCGTGCGCGTACCCATTGAGAGTATCGCGCTGGAGGCGGCCCTGTCACGGAGCGGCGCCTACAACGCTCCCTGCTTCTATCGGTTCGAGCGTGAGGCGCGCCGTCAGCACCACCAGCGCGGCCCACAGCGTGTCGGCGGCCAGCAGATGCGCCACCTGCACCCACAGAGGAGCCAGCAGAATCACGTCCAGCAGGCCCAGCGTGTAGACCGCGGCCAGCAGCAGAAGAATCAATGCAGACAGGCCGCGATTGTCCCAATGCGTCTTGCGCTGCGCCGAGCGCACCAGTAGCCAGATGAGCA
>PMTP01000013.1 GCA_003167305.1 Acidobacteriaceae bacterium | reverse complement strand
TCCTTTGCCGTCCTGCACTTTGGCGACCAGAACATCACCGCGGCCGTCAAAGCCTATGAGCCGGAGGACGCGGCCGCCTTTGAAGCCTTCGCCAGCCAGGCCGCGGGATACGTACAGCGCGCCGACTTCCCCGAAGCGATTCGCCTGCTCGACCGCTACTACGGCCACATGGACTACTCGCTCACCTCGCTCTTCACCGACGAGCAGCGGCGCATTGTGCAGTTCATCCTCAACACCACGCTCTCCGACATCGAGAACTCCCTCACCGCCATCTACAGGGACCACGCCAGCCTCTTGCACTATCTCTCCCAGGCTGGCCTGCCCAAGCCGCCCGCCCTCACCCTGGCGGCCGGCTTTGCCATCAACGCCGGCCTGCGCCGCGCTTTGGAGGCCGACCCCGTCGACCAGCCCCAACTGCGCTCCTTCCTCTCGCTGGCCAAGGCCGACCAGGTTCCGCTGGATACGGCCACGCTCTCCTACATCGCCGACGGGCGCATGAAGCGCGCCATGATCGATCTGCAAATGTCCTCCGGTTCGCTGGAGACGCTGGAGCGGGCGCTCGCCTTGGGCCGTATGCTGGCAGAGCTGCCCTTCGATCTTAATTTGTGGCAGGCGCAGAACATTTGGTACGAGATTCTGCGCACCTCAAGTTATGCGCTCACCGCTCTGGCCGCCGAAGACCGCCCGCGCTGGGAGAAGAACTTCAGCGAACTGGGCGCCTGCCTCTCTATCGACTGCGCCGCCATCAGCGACCAGGATCCAACTGCGGCGACTACGGGGGATTAGAGCAAAACCAGGGATACTGTAGCCTGATTAGCCTCGTCGAAGGTCGCCGCTCCCTGTTGGTCGCGTCGACTTGAGTGTGATGGTTTCGGGATACGCCATCCCTGGTTTTGCTATAGCGGCAGACGAGAGCAACGGCCCGCTCCGGAATCCGCCAACTCGCTCACTCGCCTGTCTTGTGCAGCTTTCCGTCCTTCAGCGCGAAGCGCTCGCCGCGCCAGACGATGGTGTTGCCGGCAAAGCCCGCCACCCAGACTCCCACAGCGACCAGATCGCGCAGCGGCAGCAGCCATAGGCTGGGTAGCACCTCGCGGTCACCGAGAACCTCTGCGCCCACCGTCATGGCCAGCGCAAGCCGCAGAAAGAAACTCAATCCCAGCAGCCATAGGCTCAGCGGGCTCGCTCCGCTGACCAGCACGTTCAGCAGCGCCCAGCCCAGCCCGGAGGTGAAGACGAGTCCTGCATAACCCCACGGCCGCGCGTCGCGGACCGTTCGCGCCCAGCGCAACTGGTGATTGACGAAGCCGCGCCAGCCGTAGGCCGCGATATTCGTCTCGACCACCTCGGCGGAGAGCGCCACGCGGTAGCCGGCCTTGTCCACACGCACCCCCAGCTCATAGTCGTCGGCCAGGTGGTCCACCAGGACTTGCAGCCCGCCGATCCTGTCGAGAGCTTCGCGGCTGACCGCCAGCGTGGAGCCGAGGCCGTAGTGCAGGCCGCCCTCCAGCCACTTCGAGAGCAGCACGCCGGCCTGGAAGTCTGTGGCGATGCCCAGCGCCTCCAGCCGCGAGGGCAGCGTGCCGTGGGCGCGGCCACGGTAAAGCGCGGTCACCAGGCCAACTTTTTGTGCGGATGAATTCGTGACGGAGGGAAGAGGAGGATTGATCCCCCGTGCAAAGCCGACAGAATCCTTGGGGGCTTTAGCCCCGGAAGAAATCTCTTCCGAGCTAAAGCAGGCCATCACCCGCTCCAGGTAGCGCGGCGAGACGGTAATGTCGGAGTCGTTGATGAGTAGGAAATCAAAGCGGGCGCAAGCGGCAAGTTGAATCAGTGTGCTGACCTTGCCGTTCGTTCCCAGCCGCTCCGGGCACTCGATCAACCGGATTGTCCGCTCGGGATACTCGGCAATCAACTGCTCGACGGCTGCCACTGCCGGGTCATCCCGCGAAGAGACCCCGAAGAGCAACTCAAACTCTCCCGTGTACGATTGAATGCAGTGGCTGCGGAAGGCGTCGATCATACCAGGGTCCAAGCCCTTGAGCGACTTGAGCACGCTCACGCCGGGCGCAAAGGCCGCCAACGGCCCGCTCCGCGCTGCCAGAAAGACCCGCGCCGCCACCATGGCAGCGAGGTAGTAGCCCATGCCAGCCACAGCCAGCACAGTGGTCGAAATCTCAATCAACGTAGCTAACGTGTGCGTTGTCACAGGGGTAAGAATACAGCTTCTAGCTGCATTACTCGTACCTCAGTGCCTCGATCGGGTCCATGGAAGCGGCTTTCCATGCCGGATAAATACCAAAGATGAGGCCGATGGCGCAGGAAACTATAAAGGCGATGACAACCCACGTAAACGAGAGCGCGGCATGAAGGAACGAAACGGCATAATGCAGAACCAGTGTAAACAAGGCTCCGGCTAAAATGCCGAGCAGGCCGCCCACCACGCATAAAGTCACCGCCTCCAGCGTGAACTGCAGCAGGATATTCTTCCTGGTTGCGCCGATGGCTTTGCGGACGCCGATCTCGCGGGTGCGTTCAGTCACCGAGACCAGCATGATATTCATCACACCCACGCCGCCCACCATCAGGCCAACGGAAGAAACCGCAACCATGAACGAAAAAAGTCCGACGGTCAGCGAGTTCCACAGGCGCGTCAGCGAGTCGGGACCGAAAATCGCGAAGTTGTCGTCCTGCTCCAGCCTGACTCCGCGGCGGATGCGCAGAAGCTCGCGGATCTCTTCGGTCACCAGCTGCTTGTGGGCCGGATCGTCATATTTAACAGTGATCCAGAAATCCTTCAGCTCGGGATGAAGCTGACGGAAGGTCTCCAGCGGAAAGTAGGCGGAGTTATCCTGCGTGTTGCGGCCGCTGCCGAAGGGCTGGGGCTGCGTGTCGAGGACGCCGATGACGGTATAGATGCTGCCTTCGCAATCGACATCCTTGCCGAGGGGATCTTCGCCGGGAAAGAGATCCTCGGCGGCATCATGGCCCAACACAACCACCTTGGCGCTGCGCTCCTCCTCGGAGTCAGTCCATATCCGGCCCTCTGTAAGCTCAATGTCAGCGGTCTCCTTGACCTCCGTCGTAGAGCCGTTCAGGATGGTGTTCTGAATTTTGTGAGCGCCGTGCTTGAGCGAAACGCTTCCCACGCCGAGCTGGAAATTTTGAGAGGTTAGGCCGGGATCGACGGCGGCGACGTAGGGCAGGCTGCGCATAGCGATGGCATCTTCATAGGTCAGCCTCTTGCGATTGAGTTCCTCGGTGGTGGGCCGCTTTCCAAAGGGCTCAAAATGGAAGACCCACAGAGCGTTGGTGCCCAGTGTGTTGACGAAGGACGCGATATTGGTATTGAGTCCATTAATTGCCGAAGAGATCAGAATTACCGTGGAGATGCCGATACTGATGCCCAGAATGGTCAGGCCGGAGCGTAGCTTGTTCTTGCGCAGCGTGTCGAGCGCCAGCAGTATGGATTCTTTCGAGTCGCTCAGTCTCATGCTTAAAGCTCCGATCGCAGGGCAACAATGGGATCAAGTTCCGCGGCTTTGTAGGCCGGATACACGCCAAAAAACAAACCGACCGCCGTGGCCACGAACAGACCGACCAGGATCGACCAGAGCGCCACCACAGAAGGGAAGGAGATCGCCAGCGTAATCAGTTTGGCCACCGCGATGCCGGCGAAGACGCCAATCAGGCCTCCGGCCAGCGACATGGTGCCGGACTCGATCAAGAACTGCAGCAGGATGTCCTTGCGCCGCGCGCCGAGGGCCTTGCGGATGCCGATCTCGCGCGTGCGCTCAGTAACCGATACCAGCATGATGTTCATGATGACGATGCCGCCAATCACCAGGGAGACGGCAGCGATGGCAGCTACCACTGCGCCGAAGTTATTCAGCACCTTGCTCAACATATTCTGAAAGGTGGCGCTGGTATCTACGTTGAAGGTATCCGGCGTGCCGGGTGCCAGATGGCGGCGCCCGCGCATAATGACACGCAGCTCATCGGAGACCGCATCGATTACCTCACCGCCGCCACCGGCATCGGCGAAGATCGACAGACTGCCTTGCGCTCCATACCCGTGAAGAAATGCCGTCAGAGGAATGGCCACCCAGTTATCCATACTTTGCCCCATCATCTTGCCCTGGCATTCGCCCACACCGATCACCGTAAAAGGAGCGCCGTCTACGCGAATCTCCTTGCCAAGCGGGTCGCCATAGCCGAGCACATTATCAACGATGTCACAGCCGACGATGGCCACATGGGTGCTGTGCTCGTCCTCGACCTCCGTGAACGATCGGCCAGAGTCGATATTCATATTGGAAAGCGCCGGCATCGTCCAGGTCCAGCCGCGGACAGTCGTGTCCGTGGTGGACTTGGTTTGGTAGACGACCTTGCCGGTGGCCGAGCGAGACGCGCCGACCGAGACGCAGGAGTGGCATTCATCAAGGATGGCCCTGTAGTCGTCGTAGGTGACGTCTTTTCGCTTCTGGAAGTCAAGGTACTCCTCGACAGTGATGAAGGTCTGCGGCATCTTGCTGACCGTGACCACGCTCGCGCCGTAGGTATTGATCTTGGTGGTCACAAATGCTTTTGCGCCGTTGGTCAACGTCACCACCATGATCACGGAGGCCACGCCAATGACCATGCCCAGCAGCGTGAGGATGGTCCGCATCTTGTTGGCCCACAATGACTGGAGCGCGAGTTTCAAGGCCTCGGTGAAGAGCATGATCCTGCTTTCTGTACTGCCTGCCATAATGGAAATTGCGGAGAAACTTCCTGGCGCCAGGAATCTTCGCTATTGCTATGGACGCGCTACCAGCCCATTAGGCCGCTTGCCGCAGCCGGAAGCAAGGCTTGGCCGAGGCGGTTTCGCCCTTACTGATACGCAAAGTGGCTCCAGCAGGTTCCGGAACCCTCACCAAATCCAAAAAATCCTGTCGAAATATGCATCGGAGGGAAACTTTCAGCACCCGTCCCGCGTAGCATGGATGGACGCGCAGTTTCGCGCCTATTTTTTAATTTGAATCCACAACCGATTCTCTCACCGGAGGCCCCATGATCCGCGCCAACTCCCGGCTTGCGCTTGCCTTGCTTGCGCTTTCCATCCTGTTTCCCGTCTTTGCATCCGCCCAAGGCTCTTCCTCGGCCGCTCCCGCGCAGCCGCAGCTGCTGCTGCGCAACCCTTCCCTCTCGCAAGACCGGATCGCTTTCCGCTACGCCGACGACATCTGGACGGTCTCGCGGCAGGGCGGCGAGGCCGAGCGGCTCACCGCAAACGGGAAAGTGAACGCGGGCCCGTTCTACTCACCGGACGGAGCGTGGATTGCCTACTCGGCTCCCCTGCACGGCAACAATGACGTGTTCATCATCCCTGCCGCGGGTGGCGTTCCCCGCCGTATCACCTGGCACCCGGCCGGCAGCACCGTGGTGGGCTGGTCTCCGGACGGCAAGGACGTGTTGATCGCCAGCGGCGCGGCCAGCTACCGGCACTATGACCGGCTCTTCCGCGTCCACGCCGATGGCTCCGGGGTCCCTGAGCCGCTGCCGCTGCCTTCCGGCTTCCAGGCCTCGTTCTCGCCCGACGGCCAGTCACTCGCCTATCAGCCCTTTACCAAGTGGCAGCCGGCCTGGAAGCGGTACGTCGGCGGCCAGACCACCCCCATCTGGATCGTCAACCTCAAGACCCTCGACCTGAAAAAGGTACCCCGCGAGAACTCCAACGACTCGAACCCGGTGTGGGTCGGCGACCAGGTCTACTTCCTCTCCGACCGCGACAGCGCGGGAAAGAACAGCGGCCCGGTCACGCTCTATCGGTATGACACCAAGAGCGAGCAGGTCACGCAGGTGATGGCCAACCGCGAGCTGGATTTGAAGTCCTTCCAGGCCGGGCCCGCAAAAGACATAAGCGGGGCGGACCGGTCTGTGTTGATCGTGGAGCAATTTGGCCGCATTCTTCTGGTGGACCCGGTCACGGGCATGAATATGCCAATCCCGATTCAGGTTCACGGCGAACTGGCTGGCCTGACGCCGCATCGAGTCAATATTTCCCCGGAGGAGATTCAGAACGCCCAGCTTTCGCCCACCGGCGCGCGCGCCGTCTTCGAGGCGCACGGCGAGATCTTCACCGTCCCGGCCGAGAAGGGCGACACCCGCAACCTGACCCAGACCTCCGGCATAGCCGAGCGCGACCCCGCCTGGAGCCCGGACGGCAAGACCATCGCCTACTTCTCCGACGCCTCCGGCGAGTACCAGCTCTACCTGCACGATCAGACCGGCTTCAAGCCGCCCACGGTCATCGACCTCGGTCCCGAGCCAAGCTATTTCTATAGCCCCGCCTGGTCGCCCGACTCCAAGCGCATCGCATATACCGACAAGCACTTGCGCCTGTGGGTCGTGGATGTGCCGGCGGGTAAGCCCGTGCTGGTGGACAAGGAGATCTACGGCAATTGGGGCCCCAACTTCGGCGCAGTCTGGTCGCCGGACTCGAAGTGGCTCGCCTATCAGCGCGACCTCGACAATCAACTGAACGCCATCTTCCTGTATTCGCTGGAGACCCACAAAGATACGCAGGTGACCGACGGCATGAGCGACGCCTCCAGCCCGGCCTTTGACCTGAATGGCAAGTACCTATACTTCCTTGCTTCCACCGACGACGGGCCCTCGCGCGCCGGCATCGACCTTTCCTCGCTGGACCGCGCGCAAACCAACGCCGCATACGTGGTAGTGCTGGCCAAGGACGGCTCCTCGCCGGTCCCCCCGGAGAGCGACGACGAGAAGATCAAGAACGAAGCCAAGAAGGACGACGCTAAACCGGACAGCAAGGACGCCGACAAAAAGGATACGAACAAGAAAGACGCCAGATCCGCTGAAAAGGAAAAGGACAAGGAGACCGGCAAAGATCCCGGCAAGGACGAAAAGGACAAGCCGGTCGAGGTCAAGGTGGATCTCGACAAGATCGGCGACCGCATCCTGGCGCTGCCCATTCCGGCACGCAACTATGGCGGCATCTCCGTCGGCAAGACCGGCGTCCTCTACCTTGCCGAGACGGCGCCCTTCGGCCGCCCCAGCAGCTATGACGGTGGCCCCGGCATTCGCGCCCTCTGGCGGTTTACGCTGGAAAAGCGCAAGCCGGAGACCGTGCTCAGCGACCTGGACAATTTCATTGTCTCAGCGGACGGCTCCAAGGTGCTCTATGCGCGCAAGAACGCATGGACTATCGCCTCAGCCGACGACCTGAAGCCCGGCGACGGCGCTCCCGGCAAGCCGCTGAACCTGGGAAATCTTGAGACCGTCGTCGATCCCCGCGTCGAATGGCGGCAAATCTTCCATGAAACCTGGCGCATTGAGCGCGATTTCCTTTACGACCCGCACACCCACGGCCTCAGCATTCCCAAGATCGAGGCCAAATACAAGCCCTATCTCGACGGCCTCGCCTCGCGCTCCGAGTTCACCTATCTCTCCACCGAGATGCTGGGCGAGATCACCATCGGCCACATGTTCGTGGGCGGGCCTCACCAGCCCGACACCGAGCCGAAGACCGGCCTTCTGGGCGCGGACTACAAGACGGAGAACGGCCGCTACCGCATCGCCAAAATCCTCGGCGGGCAGAACTGGACTCCAGGTCTGGCCTCGCCACTCACTTTGCCGGGAGTCTCGGTTCATGAGGGCGAATACCTGCTGGCGGTCAACGGACGTGAGCTGCACGCAGCCGACAACCTTTATGAGTTCTTCGACGGCACGGCTGGCAAGCAGACCGTGCTTCACGTCGGTGCCAGTCCCGACGGCAAGGACGCCCGCGACGTGACTGTGGTTCCCATTGCCGATGAGGACGGCCTGCGCAATCTGGACTGGATCGAAGCCAACCGCCGCAAGGTCAGCGACCTCTCCGGCGGCAAGGTGGCTTACGTCTATATGCCCAACACCGGCGGCTCGGGTTACACCAACTTCAACCGCTTCTTCTATTCACAGCTTGACAAGCAGGGCCTGGTGCTCGACGAACGCTACAATGAGGGCGGCTTCATCGCCGACTATGTGGTGGACGTGCTCAAGCGCTCCCCGCTCTCCGGAGCCATTGAGCGCGACGGCAAGCCGATCCACGACCCGGTGGGCGCCATCTTCGGCCCCAAGGTCATGCTCATCAACCAGAGTTCCGGCTCCGGCGGCGACGCCATGCCCTGGTACTTCAGGAAGGCCGGAATTGGCAAGCTGGTGGGCACGCGCACCTGGGGTGGATTGGTGGGCATCGGCGGCTATCCGCCCCTGCTCGACGGCGGTTACGTAATGGCCCCGCGCTACGCCATCTACGGCCTTAACGGCGACTGGGAGGTCGAGAACCACGGCATCGCCCCTGACGTGCCAGTCGAGGAGCTGCCCAAGGACGTGGCCGCCGGCCACGACCGCCAGCTCGAAACCGGCGTGCAATTGGTGCTGGATGAACTGAAAGCCCATCCTGTGCCGGAGGTTCACCTTCCGCCTTATCCGAACTACCACAAGGACGACGGGTTGGGGAACAACTGAAGCCCACACATTTATCCGGCTTTGGTTTTGTGAATTGGGGGCGCTGATTCGCTGGAGCGGTTAAGCGCCTCCATTTCTCTTCTTGCCGGGAAGCCATGAATTTGCCGCTAGAGTACTTGCGCTGCCGGCTTAACCGGCCGGAAGAGCCACAGGTTAAGCAGCACAAAGAGCACCCCCCCGACGGTGAACTTGAGCCAGATGGAGGCGTGCGACGGCGAGAAAAAGCCCTCCAGCGTACCGGCGATCACCAGGAGCGGAATGATGCCGCTGACCAAGCGCGTGGCTTCGATGCCGCCGCGCGCGACCGACTCTCTCCAGCGCAGCGCGCCGGGGAAGAGCATGGCATGGCCGAGTCGGAAGCCAGCTCCGCCGGCGATGAGGATCGAGGGCAGCTCCAGCGAGCCGTGCGGCGCGACAAAGCTCCACAGCAGGAGCGACATATCGTAATGGTGGCAGGCAGCGCCGATCACGCCCAGCATCATGCCGTTAATAAATAGTGAGTAAAAGGTACCCAGGCCAAAGACGATTCCTCCGGCAAAAGAGATAAAGCAGACCGAAAGATTGTTGGTCATGATAGCGCTGGAGGCCATCGGCGCCACGCTTACCACGGACTCGGTCCACATCGTGTGGCGCTCCATGGTGGCGATCATCTCCGGGCTGACGAAGTGGCGCATGAACTCGGAGCGGGCGATGGTGAGCGCCGCGCCCAGCAGGCCAAAGGCCACGGAGACGGCAAGCGCGGCGGCGACAAAGCCGATCTGGTGCTGGAAGATGGCGGGGTATTCGTCGCGCAGGAAGTGGAAGAGAGTGAGAAGACTGGCCTTGCGGCCGGAATAGATGATATGGTGAGCGCGAGCCAACAATTGATTCACATGCAGCGCATAGGTGCGCGAGGTGGAGTCCTGGCGCAGCACGGAAAGATCGGCTGCCACTTGGCGGTAGAGCAGGGCCAGTTCCTGCAACTCCGCGCGGGAGAGCTGGCCCAGGCCGCTTGCGTCGCATTGGGCCAACAGAGCCGAGAGCCGGTCCCAGTGGGGCCGGCGCTTGAGAATCCACTGGTTGGAGAGGATTTGCGCCATGGAGATGAATTCAGACCAGCTTAACATCGACACCCCGGAACTGGTGGAGATCGAGATGCAGCTGGCCGGAATCGGCAGCCGCTTTATCGCTCTGCTGGTCGATATGCTGATCTGGTGCGCCGGCATTCTGGTGCTTGTGATCCTTACCAACGTCTTCGCGCCGGGGAACACGGCCCTATCGAAGATCCCAAAGCAATGGGCCGTGGCCCTCGTCATTTTCATTAATTTTCTGCTCTTCTGGGGCTATTTCACGCTCTTTGAAGCCTTCTGGAACGGGCGCACGCCGGGCAAGCGCGTGGTCCGGATTCGCGTGATTCAGCGTTCCGGCCGAGCCATCGGCCTCTTCGAGTCGATGGCCCGTAACCTGATTCGCTGTATCGATATGCAACCCATCCCGTTCTACGCAGTGGGGGTGATTGCGATCTTCGTCACCCGCCAGCACCAGCGGCTGGGCGACCTGGCGGCGGGCACGCTCGTTGTGCGGGACCGCGCGCTGGAAGAGCCTGCGTGGGGCGATTCGGGAGCGCGTACCATCACGGCGCAGAGCTTTGCCCCCAGCGCCCCGGCGCCGGAGCCGCATTTGGCTTTTTCCCTGCCGGCTACGAGCATCGCGAAGCTCACGTCCACGGATTTGGAGGTGCTGGAGGGGTTTTTCGCTCGCCGACTGGACATGAGCTTGCTCACGCGCCATGCGCTGGCTGAGCGGATCGCCCAAGCGATCCAGGCGAAATCCGGACTGGAGCAGCCCGCCGGCGCCAGCGTGGAGACTTTTCTGGAAGTCACGGCCCGCCAACTGCGGGATCAGGCGCGGATGCAATAGAGATAGGGGGGATGAACTCGTTCGAGAAGTGGCTTAGTTTGCGTGGCTCCGGGATTCGGCGGCAATTTCCATCGCCAGCAACTCCGCCAGCGCCCGCTCCGGACAGATGTGCCGGGCCTCCAACCGAGCCAGCTCCCTGTCTGTTTCCACCGCCGAGGCGATGGTCATGAAGCAGTAGAGGCAGCGGGTATTGTAGGTTCCGTTCTCGTTTTGGGTGCGGCTGTACATCGTTCCTCGGAAACTGCCGAAAGATGGAATGATGTTAGACGGCCTTGGCTTTCTCCCACGTGACCTGTATCACGGGATTTTCTTTTGCCGCCTTGCCGCGGATTCATTCTTCCCACGAAACCTTTATAGGGTAATGCCCTGGTTTGGGTTGCGGCGCAGTTGCCAGCACGTGCTCCGGCCGGCCTGGGGAAAGAGCGAGACCGAGCAGGGCGCGTCGATGGAGCCGAGGTAGTCGAACTCCTGCTTGTTGCCCTTGAGCGGAATCGTCAGGTAGCGGTTGACGGTGACCTTGGACGTGGGCGATCCGCGCAGCTTGAAGACAGCCCAATCGCCGCCATAAGCGGCCACAAATGCTACCGTCAGCACCACAATCACTCGCAGCAACCAATGCACAAACCAACGCATCATGCGGATTCAGCCTTTCTGCTCGATTGAAGGGGCACGCGCCAGCGCTGATCGACTCTGGAATACCCTCTTCCGAGAATAGCTTGCCACGTGGGCGGAGCGGAAGTCACGCCGGCTGTCAGCAGCTGTAGCAAGGGTCAGGCTATGAAAACCGTCTGGCTCCGATGCAGGCTGGGCGTGAATACGTAGAAGCAATTTCGTCCATTCGCCTTGGCCTGGTAAAGGGCATCGTCGGCACACTTCAACAAAGCCTCCTCATCGAGTTCCCCCGCGTCCGACGTGCCAACTCCGACACTGACGGAGACCGGGATTTCACGCCCGGCAAAGGGAACCGGCTCAGCCAGCGACTTGACGATCTTAGCGGCAATCCGCTCCGCCATTTGCGGATCGTGCAGATCTATGAGCAGAACGACAAACTCGTCGCCTCCCATTCTGGCGACAGTATCGCTGATTCGTACGGCCTGCATGAGGCGACCGGCGGTTACCCGCAAGACCTCATCGCCGGCTTGGTGGCCAAATGTATCGTTGATCTCCTTGAAGTTGTCGATATCGACCATCAGAAGAGCCAGGCCCGTTTGATGGCGCTTGGCAGACTTCCATGCGGCAGTCAGCCGATCATCCAGCAGTAGCCGGGTTGCCAGCCCTGTCAAGGCATCGTGCAGAGCCATATGGCGAAAACGCTCTTCACTTTTGCGAAGCAGGACGGTTTGTTCCGCGACGCGCTTTCGTAGCACCATCACCCAGCTAAGCACGCTGAGAGTAGCGGCCAGCGCCAAAGCCAAAAGTACGAGGACGTGCCCCGGCGTCCACCAGGAGGGGCTTTCAAGAACGACAACATCCTGGGGCGAACGCATCAGAACCCGAAAAGACTTGATGACTGCAATTCCTTCCCGCAAATGGCTTCGCGCGTCGATCTGCACGGAACAGATACCGATAACTCGCAGCCTGCTTCCGATCTTCCACGGGATCGCTTCAGCTCCCATCAAGCCCTTGGGAAGAACGACGGCGAAGACGGTATTCCCGGAGGCCAGCATCAGATTCAAGTCGGAGGTCGCCATGTCATCGCCAATCAACTGGCCGTCGATCTGTATGAGATCGGAGTCATGATTGCCTTGTAGGGCTTGCTCGACGGAGACGGACACCGCCACCACCGGCGCGCCTTTGCCGGTGCTTCTCAGCACGGCATCAGTGAGGACCGGCTCATCGTTCTCCGTTCCCGCGAATCCCGCAATATCGACAAGATCGCCCAAAGAGAAACGCGTATCCTGAGCCGTTTGCACGCAAATTCCGCGATTCGCATCGCGAATACAGAGCGACGAATCGGGCCATTGAAGAGTTACGTTTCCGCGCAGATGTACGCGATGAGAAGATGCTAAAAGCTCATCCCAATGCAATAACCTATCAATCTGAGTGAGCGGCTGCCTGAAGGGATCGCCCGGCGCCGGCTCCACGATTGTGACGACGGAGAGATTCGGCACCATCAGGTGGACGCCAATCATCTGGGAGTCGCCGTTGATTATCGGAGCGGCATTGGCATGGATCCTAACTTTGGCATCCACCAGGTTGGAGTAAGTCGCGGTCGCCTCCCTTGGCAAGATCGCGCTGATGGTTCCATCGATCATTGCCAGTTGCAGCGTAACGGTCTGCCTGTACACGGAAACGGCATGAACTGTGCCCTCGACCTCAATCCATTGGGCGTCTTCCGCGCCTGTCCTCAGGTGCAGCAGGCTAACCCGAGGAGGGTTTGCCGGAAGGGAAGCACGTCCGATCACGCGTATTTGGGGCTCGGTCACAATCGGGCCAAACGTTCCACGGCCGCTTACGCCTCGCACGTCAATCACGGTCCCCGCTGTGAGTAGCCCGACCTTAGTGGAGGGTATTGTCACAAAGACGCAGCCTGTCGAATCGTGAACGAAGATTGCCGCGTTTCCATAACCGAAGTCTCGATCGAAGTAGGTGACCACCCCCCTGATATGGACCGGATAGGCGCGTGCGGTTTCGCTGAAGGTGAGGCTGTGCGCCTGATGGGCCGTGGTAAGGGTGGGCAGTTTGCCCGCCTGCTCCTTGGCCGGCTCTCCGCTTGCCGTAGCAAGGAAGCCGCACTGCAAAACGAGCAGAATCACTAGGACCGCGCCACGAAGTAGAGGACAGAGAAAAAAGAGATAAAACTTTGTCGGCATCCCCCTGTGTAGCGAAGCCGTGTTCTCCAATGGAGTGCGCCGCCCTCCATAGCAAACGGTGGAAGATGAGGTCACAAGTTTCAATTTGCCGCTCTTCCCCCTCCACGAGTTTTCTAACGATGCCGCATCACACTAAGAGTTATCGGCAGGGCTGAAACCGGACTATACACCCCCAGACCGACTTTTTTCTATCTTTCATTGCAACGCTCACATTCTTCTTCATTCTGGACCGAATGCCGATCGGAGTGCAAAAGCTTGACTTCCAGCAGAATGCCTGGACTTCGGCACGTGGATTAAGCGTGGATGTGGTGAGCGTCTTCCGAAATACCCAGAAGTTGAACAGTACAGGCGCGCTCCAATTTGGCGCGGTCAGCGCGCATCTGTTCGTCGCTGCTGAGCGAGTGGAGCACAGAGGTGAGAATCGAGGCGCGGGATGCATCGGCGGGGGTGCAGATGCTGTAATGCATCCACTTGCCCTCGCGGCGCGCGGCAACAATGCCGGCGTTGCGCAGGTAGGCAAGATGGCGCGAGATTTTGGGCTGGCTTTGTCCAAGAATCTCTACAAAATGGCAGACGCAGACCTCGCGGCCGGCCATCAGGTTCAGCAGGCGCAGACGGGTCGTGTCGGCCAGCGCCGCGAAGAGGCCGGCCAAGCCGATCGATGGGGAGCAGCAACCCATAAAATAATTATATACGGGTTGACAAATATGAGGACGCATAATATATTTGCCTAAGCGTATGTGAGGCGCGGAAAATGGACACGAAAACACTGGTTCAGGAAAAATACGGAGCGGCGGCGCGAGAAGTGCGCAAGAGCGGCAGTGTAGCTTGCGGCGATCCGGCGCTTCGCTGTTGCGACCCGATCACCACCAACCTCTACAACGAAGCCGAGAAAAGCGGACTGCCGGCCAGCGCCGTGCTGGCCTCGCTGGGCTGCGGCAATCCGACGGCGCTGATTGAGCTGAAGCCGGGGGAGACGGTGCTGGATCTTGGCTCCGGCGGCGGCATCGACGTGCTGCTCTCGGCCAGGCGGGTGGGGCCAACCGGCAAAGCCTACGGCCTGGACATGACCGACGATATGCTGGCGCTGGCCCGCGAGAACCAGCGGCAGGCGGGGGTGGAGAACGTCGAGTTCCTGAAAGGCGAGATCGAGAAGATTCCCTTGCCCGATTGCTCGGTGGACGTGGTGATTTCCAACTGCGTCATCAACCTCTCCGCCGACAAGGGCCGCGTGCTGCGCGAGGCCTTCCGCGTGCTCAAGCCGGGCGGACGTTTTGCCGTCTCCGACATCGTGGTGCGCGGCGAGGTTCCCGACGAGGTGCGCAAGAGCATGTTGCTGTGGGTGGGCTGCGTTGCCGGAGCGCTGGAGGAGAAGGAGTACGTGTCCAAGCTCGCCCAGGCCGGATTTGGCCGCATCTCCGTCGAGCCGACGCGTGTGCACTCAATCGAGGACACTCGCCATTTCCTGGTCGAGGCTGGCATTGATGTGGACGCGATTGCGCCGTTGATTGAGGACAAGTTTATAAGTGCCTTTATTCGGGCGACCAAACCGGACTGCGGCTGCATCGGTCCGGGCTGCTGCAACTAAGGCATTTTTGCTGCTACTTAAATTTGGGTGCTCCATCCTTTCGCGTTCTTTGCGAAAGGGTGGGATACGATGAACCTATGCTGCAATTTTACGGAGAACATTTCTGATGCGGAAACCCTACAACATTCTCGTCCTGTGCACCGGCAACTCGGCGCGCAGCATCATGGGAGAAGCGCTCTTCAACACCATGAGCGCGGGTCGCTTCCAGGCCTACAGCGCGGGCAGCCATCCCAGCGGCAAGGTGAATCCCTTCGCCATCGAGCAGGTGCGGGCGCTGGGCTACCCGGTCGAGGGCCTGCGCAGCAAGAGCTGGGACGAGTTCGCGCAGCCCGGCGCGCCGGAGATGGACTTTGTCGTTACCGTCTGCGACAAGGCGGCGGGCGAGATGTGCCCGCTGTGGCCTGGTCAGCCGGTTACGGCGCATTGGGGCTTTCCCGATCCGGTGGCCGTTGAAGGCACGGACGAAGAGAAGCGCGCCGCCTTCGCGCAGACCCTGCGCCAGATTCGTACCCGCGTACAACTGTTTCTCAGCCTGCCGCTGGAGACGCTGGACCGCATGGCCATTGAAAGCCGGATGCGCGCAATCGGCAAACAGCCGCTGTAACCGCGCTTGCCGCGAAGGAGAGATGGAATGCAGAGGACCTCCGAGCTTTGCTGCCCTGTTCCGGGCAGTGGCAAGCTATCGTTCATCGACCGTTTTCTGACGCTGTGGATCTTTCTGGCCATGGCGGTTGGCGTCGCTCTGGGACGGTTTGT
>PMTP01000072.1 GCA_003167305.1 Acidobacteriaceae bacterium | reverse complement strand
GGCGCGCAGGTGGCCTGCGGACTGAAGCCGGGCGTCACGCTGAACGAAGTGAAGGAGGGAATTGCGGCGGGCACGCTGGAAAGCAGCCTGAACCTGCTCGATGTGGCCGTGGGCGAGATGATTTTTGTGGATGCGGGGACGGTTCATGCCATCTTACCGGGGACGATTCTGCTGGAGACGCAGCAGAACTGTGACCTAACCTACCGGATGTACGATTATGGGCGGGGACGCGAGCTGCACATTCAGAAATCCCTGGAAGCCACGAAGCTGGTGACGCGCGCCGGCAAAGTCCCTGTGCGCGTACAGGCCGGCCGGAGCCTTCTGATCGATGAAGATTACTTTCGCGTGGAGCGCATTGAGGTAGCCGGCAGCAGGGCGAGCGCCAGCCTGCCGGGTGAAGGCGAAACTGCGCCGGTGCTCCAGTACCTGTTTGCGGCCGCGGGAGCTGCGAGAGTGGCGGGAGCGGGTTTTGAGGCGTTGGAAGTTCCCATGGGGGGCATGGTGGCCGTCCCCGCCGCTTCGCCGGAGTTTGTGGTGGAGGATATGGGTGCGTTGGAGTTGATGCGCATCACTCCCCGCTGGCCGGGTGGAGGCCAATGACCACAGCCAACTGGAGAGAGGCGGTGGTGGCCTATATCCGGGACGAGGCTCTGACGCCTGACGAGGACGCAGCCATCGTGGTACGCATCACCGCTTCCGGCGCGCGCCTGCTCTTTGTCGGACTCGGATGCCCGAAGCAGGAGCGCTGGTTCGTGGAGCATCTGGGCCGCATTCGACTTCATCGCCGGCAGCAAAAACAGGGATCCCCGATGGATGAGCCGCCACGGGCTTGAATGGGTCTATCGCTTGGCGTCGGAGCCGCGGCGATGGGCCATCCGTTACCTGAAGGACAACTCCCGTTTCGTCCTCAAATTCCTGGGTCAGCTCCTCTCGGGGAAGACTGAGAGCTTCTTCCCGTACACGCTACGCGCCGCAACTTGCCGCCCGCGCGGATGGCTGCGCTGTTTAAGATAGATGCTTAGGATTGAACGCGATGCCAATAGCATTGATTACGGGCGTTACCGGCCAGGACGGCGCCTATTTAGCCGAGTTTTTGCTCAAGAAGGGCTATGAGGTGCACGGCATCAAGCGTCGTGCCTCGTCCTTCAATACCCAGCGCATCGACCACCTGTATCAGGACCCGCATTCCGAGTATCCCAGGCTGGTGCTGCACTATGGCGACATGACCGATACGTCGAGCCTGGTGAATATCATCCAGAAGATACGGCCCGACGAGATATACAACCTGGCCGCGCAGAGCCATGTAATGGTCTCGTTTGAGGAGCCGGAGTACACGGCCAACGCCGATGCGCTGGGCGCGCTGCGCGTTCTGGAGGCAATCCGCCTGCTGGGGCTGACCGAGAAGACCCGTTTCTATCAGGCCTCGACCTCGGAGATGTTCGGCTTGGTGCGGGAGACGCCGCAGTCGGAGACCACGCCTTTCTATCCACGTTCTCCGTATGGCGCGGCCAAGGTCTACGGTTACTGGATCACTGTGAACTATCGCGAGTCCTACGGAATGTACGCCTGCAACGGCATACTCTTCAACCACGAGTCGCCCATCCGCGGCGAGACCTTTGTGACCCGCAAGATCACCCGCGCGCTGACCCACATCAAGGTGGGCCTGCAGGATTGCCTCTATCTGGGCAATCTAGACTCGTTGCGCGACTGGGGCCATGCCCGGGATTATGTCGAGCTGCAGTGGATGATGCTGCAACAGGAGACGGCGCGGGATTACGTGATCGCCACCGGCGAGCAGCACAGCGTGCGCGAGTTCGTGGAGATTGCCGCGGGCGAACTGGGGATGATTTTGCGCTGGGAGGGAACAGGCGTGGAGGAACACGCTGTCGATGAGCGCGGCGCGATTGTCGTACGTGTCGATCCCCGCTATTTTCGCCCGTCCGAGGTGGCGTCGCTGCTGGGCAATCCCGAGAAGGCGAGGCGCGAGCTTGGCTGGACGCAGCAGACTACGTTTCGGCAGTTGGTGACCGAGATGGTAACCGAAGACCTGAAGCTGGCGAAGCGTGATCTGATGGTGCAGAGGCATGGATTTGAGACGGCAGTGGGCTTCCACGAACATTGAGAATCGCCCGCTGTGTTCTGGTTGAACCGGTTTTATTTGAGGTGTGTTCCGATGGAAATGATGTTCATGATCTTTGGGGCTCTGTTGTTTATCATTCCAATGGTTATTGCACACAAGCGAAAGTGTGCAAATTTTGTAATGATCGACCTCCTAAGCTTCTTTTTGTCATGGACGATTCTCGGCTGGGTAGTCGCGTTGGTTTGGGCTATTGAGGGTAAGTCCGATCCGCAGAAATTTGTAAGGCAGACAAATGTGTAGCCTGGAGGACTGTTGTTAGTAAATGGGTACGGAGGGAGCAGGGGGCTTCAGCCCCCTGAAAAAAGCCAGTTTGCTTGGCCTTTAGGCCCGGGCCTTACCCTCTCTTTCTGAAATCAGGAGAACTTATGAAAAAGGACGGCAAAATCTACGTCGCCGGACACCTCGGCTTGGCCGGCTCCGCGCTGGTGCGCAGCCTGGAGCGTCACGGTTTCAGCAATTTCGTCTTCCGCTCCATCGCCGAACTGAATCTGCAAAATGCCGCGGACACCGACGCCTTCTTTGCCGCCGAGAGCCCCGATTATGTCATCCTGGCAGCGGCCAAGGTGGGCGGCATCCAGGCCAACAATACCTATCCGGCCGATTTCATCCGCGACAACCTGCAGATTCAGACCAACGTGATCGACGCCGCTTGGCGCAACGGCGTGAAGCGGCTCCTTTTTCTCGGCTCCAGTTGCATCTATCCCCGCGACTGCCCGCAGCCCATCCGCGAGGAGTATCTGCTGACCGGGCCGCTGGAGCCCACCAACCGCGCCTATGCGCTGGCAAAGATCGCCGGCATCGAAATGTGCTGGTCCTACAACCGGCAATACGGAACGCGCTATCTGGCCGCGATGCCCACCAATATGTACGGACCCGGCGACAACTACAACCTGGAAACCTCTCATGTGCTGCCGGCGCTGATCCGCAAGGTCTATGAGGCCCGCTGCGCAGGGCGCAGCGAAGTGGTGGTATGGGGATCTGGAAAGCCGCTGCGCGAGTTTATGTACAGCGACGACTTCGCCGACGCCTGCGTTTACCTGATGACCCTCGACGACCAGAGCTATGGAACACTGCTCAGCGAGGATCATCCGCCGCTGATCAACGTCGGTTACGGCAGCGACGTGACCATCCGCGAGCTGGCGGAGACAGTCTGCCGCGTACTCGGCTTTGAAGGCAAGCTGGTCTTCGATGCCTCCAAGCCCGACGGCACGCCGCGCAAGCTGATGGATTCCAGCCGCCTGCGCGCGCTCGGCTGGAAGCCCAAGATCGATCTGGAGACCGGAATCCGGCTGTCGTTTGAAGCCGCCAAGCCTATTTTGGATCGCAATCTGGCGGCGGCCGTGTAGGCTGGTTTTTCCAGTTTTTTCGTCTTAAAATGCTGTGCCGTGATGGCTATCCGTTTCAGAACCCGGCTTTTTGATGCACAATGAATAACGATATGAGCTTCCGATTCGCATTACCTCCCGAACTTCGCGACGCCGTGGAAGTGGCCGCCGCCGACTGGAGCGCCAACCACAAAGTTGTCCGCTTCTGGCAGAAAGACGCAAGCCTTTGGACCAAGGACGGCGAGGAGAAATGGCTGGGCTGGATCGACATTGTCGAGCGCCAGCAGCAGGATCTGGCCACCTATGCCGAGCTGGGCGCGGAGATCGAGACCGCCGACTTCGAGACGATTTTGCTACTGGGCATGGGTGGATCGAGCCTCTGCCCGGAGGTTCTGTCGCTCACCTTTGGCCAGCGGGACGGGGTCCCCGGCGACAGGTCTTCGTCGCTGGGGTGTCGACCGGGTTTTCCGGAGCTGCGCATCGTCGATTCCACCGATCCGGAGCAGGTGTGGACCGCGCGAAACGAGGTCAACCTGGCCGATACGCTGGTGGTGGTGGCCAGCAAATCCGGCTCAACGCTGGAGCCGAATGTTCTCAAGCAGTTTTTCTTCAACGAGATGAAGAACGCCGTGGGTGCTCAAGAGGCGGGCAGCCATTTCATCGCCATTACCGATCCCGGCTCGAAGATGGAGCAGGTGGCCAAGGACGACGGCTTCCGCTACATCTTCTACGGCGACCCGGCGATTGGCGGGCGCTTCTCGGCGCTCTCGCCCTTCGGCGTGGTGGCGGCGACGCTGGCCGGCCTGAACACGGAGAAGCTGCTGGCGGAGGCGGCCAAGGCAGTGGCTTCGGCCAAGCTGGAGCCGGCGGAAAATCCCGCGGTGCAATTGGGGCTATTGCTGGGCACGGCGGCCAACGCCGGACGGGACAAGCTGACCATCTTCACCTCGCCGGAGATTGCCGACCTGGGCGCATGGATGGAGCAACTGGTGGCAGAATCGACCGGCAAGCTGGGCAAGGGCATTACGCCGGTGGACCGCGAGGCGATTGCCGCGCCGGAGATTTATGGCAAGGACCGCATCTTCGCCTACATTCGCTATGCGGGGACGGCCGACAGCAGTCAGGACGCCAAGGTCAAGGCGATTGAAGCCGCCGGCCATCCGGTGGTGACCATCGAGATTGCGGACCTCTATGAGATCTTCGGGCAGTTCTTTACCTGGGAGGTGGCGACCTCGGTGGCTGGCTCGGTGATGGGCATCAACCCCTTCAATCAGCCGGACGTGGAGTCGGCCAAGATCGAGACGAAGACGCTGACAGCAGCTTACGAGGAGACCGGCAAGCTGCCTGCGCGCATGCCGGCGCTCGAGGGCGAGGGATTCAAGCTCTTCGCCACTGAAGCCTATGCCGCCACGCTGAAAGCCGCCGCGCCCGCTGGAACCCTGGCCGGCTATCTGCGCGCGCATCTCAGTCAGATTCACGAGGGCGACTACTTTGCCGCGCTGGCCTACCTGCCCATGTTCGCCGAGAACGAGGCGGCGATCCAGCGCCTGCGGCACAAGGTGCGCGACAAAAAGCATGTGGCCACGTGCCTGGGCTTCGGCCCGCGCTTCCTGCACTCCACCGGGCAGGATTACAAGGGCGGTCCCAATACAGGCGTCTTCCTGCAAATCACCGCCGACCATTCCGTGGATGTGGAGATTTCGGGGCAGAAGCTGACCTTTGGCGTGGTGATCGACGCCCAGGCGGCCGGGGATTTGGCGGTGCTGGAGTCGCGCGGACGGCGGGCGGTGCGGGTTCACCTGGGGGTCGATCTGGCGGCCGGGCTGGAGATGCTGGCCGCGGCGATGGATGAGGCGTTGTGGTAAGGGCTGGCCGGAGGTTTGACCTTGCCGGGCAACGCTCGTATCGTTAGGGGGAGACGATGAAAACTTCCCCCAACACTCTTCGCATCGGAATCGCGGTTGCCGTGATCGTCGGCACCATCGCCTGGCTGGCATACTCCGGCTACGGCGCAAACAAGAGCTACTACGTCACCATCGGCGAGCTGACCGGGATGGGCGACAAGGCCTACCACAGCCAGTTGCGCGTCGAAGGCTTCGTGCAGCCCGGCTCCATCGAGCACAACGGCCCCCACGTCACCTTTGTTATGAATGAGTTCGAGAGCCACTCGCCCAATGCCGCCGGCGGACGCCTGCTCACCGTCGTCTACAAAGGCTCCGAGCCGCCGCCCGACACCTTCAAGGACGACGCCCAGGCGCTGGCCGAAGGCACCTATGGCCGCGACGGCCAATTCCACGCGACGGTGCTGCAAGCCAAGTGCGCCAGCAAGTATGCGCCGGCCCAGCCCGGCGCTCAACCTGGAACCGCGCCCGCGCAGCCGGCCGCCGCGCCAAATACAAACCCGCGCGCTGCCGTAGTTCCACCGTCCAAACCGGCTAGCTAGGTCTGCGCCTGAAAGGAGACTTGATGAATTGGAAACAGTTCTTAAAACCCATTCTCTATTTTTCAGCCTTATTCTTCGCTATGTTCATGTTGGATCCTTGGATTGGAAAGGCTGAACAATACGGAACTCATCGTTTCATTTTGGATGTGATTTTGATCATTGCTTTATCGATAGGTTGGGTCGGCTTTGTTGAATTGAAGCGAGGTGGACATCGTAAAATACTTCTTGTCTTGAAAGTAAGCCTCATCATTTTGTTATTCATTACTTTCTTTCTGATCTTCGCCCATAACCGCCTGCACTGGAAAATGACATGGTTAAATTTTGAGGATGTGTATTTATTCATCCCATTTTATGCATTATTAGTGGCCATATTTCCACTCGCTCTCTACCTGAATCGCAACCAAAAGAAGTCCACTCCGTAGCCGACCATCGACAATGCAAGCTAGCCCATCCACGACTTCCGACGCCGTCGCAGCTTTCCCGGTCTGCGCCCGCCTCGACAACGTCTCCAAGCTCTTCGGCTCCTTCGCCGCGCTGCGGCAGGTCTCGGTGGAGTTCGCGCCGGGGCGCTGCTACGTTCTGCTCGGCGAAAACGGCGCGGGCAAATCCACCTTGCTGCGCATTCTGGCCGGCCTCTTGCGCCCCAGCTTCGGAAAAGTCACGGTCTTCGGCGAAGACGAACCGCATGAGGCCCGCGAGCGCATCGGCTACATGAGCCACGCACCGATGCTCTACGACGAGCTGACCGCCGAGGAGAATCTCAGCTACTTCGCCAGCCTTTATCCGGATCGGCAACGAGGGGGCCGCGCCTGTCTCGCGCCCGCCGAAGCCCTGCGCCAGGTCGGCCTCGACCCCGAACTCACCCGCACCCTGAGCCAGTATTCGCAGGGAATGAGGCAGCGTACCTCGCTGGCCCGCGTGCTGCTCTCTGCGCCGGAATTGCTTTTACTTGACGAGCCATTCTCCAACATGGACGTAAGCTCCGCCCGCCAGATGGTCGAGCTGCTGGCTCACTTCCGCCATGGCAGCCGGACGATTGTTTTGACGACCCATCAGCGCGAACTGGCCGCGCCGATTGCTGATTTTGTGCTAACCCTTCACGCTGGACGAGTCGCATCCCTTGAAGAAGGGAGACCAACCCGATGAAGACCAACGGCGCGCGCCTCCTTGAATCTCTAAACATTCCCTTCGCGCTCCAGGAGTACGAGGTCGATCCCGACGACCTGTCGGCCCTCACCGTCGCCCGGAAGATCGGAATGCCGCCCGAGCAGGTCTTCAAAACGCTCCTCACTACTGGCGGACCTAACTCCTACGTCTTCGCCGTCATCCCCGGCGACGCCGAGCTGGACTTCAAGAAGCTGGCCCGCGCCGCCGGCCTGCGCAAGGCCGAGATGGTTCCCCTCAAGGAGGTGCAGCCGCTGACCGGCTACATCCGCGGCGGCGTCACCGTCTTCGGCGCAAAAAAAGCCTATCCTGTCTTCGTTGATGAAACAGCGATTCTCTTCGACCAGATCAGCGTCTCCGCCGGCGCGCGCGGAACTCAGTTGATCCTCGCGCCCGGCGACTATCTGAGAGCCGCATCAGCCCAGACCGCCAACCTGACCAAAGACCTGCCTTTGGGTTCCATCTCAAACCGAAATCTGGGTGCCCCATCCATTCGCGCACTCGGCGAAAGGGTGGGAAACAACGAACCCAACAATTCAACTCCGGAGGACTGCCCATGACACGCGCCCTCTGGACCCATCTCGCCAAGGACCTGCGCATCGAGTGGCGCTCTCTGGACGCGCTCGTCTCCATGCTGTTTTTCTCAGGGCTGGTCGTCGTGCTCTTCTCCATCGCATTCGACCCGCGCGGGGCCTTCTCGCAGCAGATCGCCGGCGGCGTGCTCTGCGTGGCCACCATGTTCGCCTCGGTCAGCGCGCTCAACCAGGCCTGGGCGCGCGAGATCCGCCATCAGGTGATGGATGCGCAGCGCATGGTTCCGGCTCCCGGCGCGGAGCTTTATCTGGCCAAAGTGCTGGCGAATTTTCTTTTTGTCACCATTGTCCAGATCATTTTGGCGCCNNCCGGCCAGGCCTGGCTGCTGGCGCTGGTGCTGCCGCTGGGAACGTGGGCGCTGGTCGCCAACGGCATCTTCTTTGCCGCGCTCTCCATCCGCAGCCGCAACCGCGAACTACTGCTCTCGCTGATTCTCTTTCCCATCTTCATTCCGGCTCTGCTGGCGATGGTACAGGCCACCACGGCGATCCTCACCGGCGAGAGCGACCCCACACTGTGGATCAAGCTGCTCCTCGGCTACGACATTATCTTCACCACCGTCAGCCTGCTGCTCTTCGACGTAGTCTTTCACGCGGAGTGAACGCCATGGCAGACCCATTCAACCTCGACCGCTTCGTCAGCGCCCAGGCCGCAGTCTATCCGCAAGTGCTGGCCGAGCTCATCGCCGGCCGCAAGCGCGGCCACTGGATCTGGTTCATCTTTCCGCAGATGAAGGGCCTGGGCCGCAGTTCACAATCGGAGTTTTACGGGATCGGCTCGCTGGATGAAGCCGCGGCCTACGCGCGCCATCCGCTACTTGGTCCGCGTTTGGTTGAGTGCACGAAACTAATCAATCAAGTCGAGGGCCGCACGATCCGCGAAATCCTCGGACCTCCCGACGACCTCAAGTTCCGCTCGTCGATGACGCTCTTCGCCCGCGCCGCCGAAGGCAAAGTAGTCTTCAACGAAGCCCTCAACAAATACTTCAACGCCGAAGCCGATTCGCTGACGCTCAAGCTGTTGCGGTAGCTTACTCGATGGCGTAAACCGCGTAGACGGTGGCCACGCGGCTTACCTTACGCGGCTCGATGGACAATCGCTCTTGCGGCGCTACAACTCCTGGAGCTAATTCGGCTAGGGCAGCGAAGTTTCGGTTGTTCAGAGAATAATTCTGCGGTTCTGATAACTGGTTGGTCACATAGATCAGCGCGCCCAGATGAACGCCCATGCCCTTAGCCAAAACTTCTGCGTCTGATTTGGCTCGTGCGGTGGCTTTGTCAAGCGCCTGGTCTTCGAGCGCCTTCTCGTCCTTCACCGTCCAGTCGATCTGGCCGCTATCGGTGGCGCCTACGGACACAGCCACATCCAGAATCTCGGCTGCGCGCTCCGGCGGCGTCTTCACAGTCCACTGCTGCACCAGCTTGAACTTGTGCGACTTGTATCCAATGCTGTCCAGATGCTGGCTCTCGCTGCGGATCGAAGCCTCCGGAATTCCGGCCTGCTTGAGCGCGGTTACAATATCGTTCGATGTCTTTGCGCCAGCGGCATAAGCGGTCTTGGCGTCGGAGGGCTGCGTCTCAAAGCCAATATGCAGGATGGCGATCTCCGGCTCGGCAGTCACCCGCTCCTCCGCGCTGACGGTGAGTGTGCGATTCGTGGTTTCAATCTTCAGTTGAACCTGGCTGGTCTGCTGCGCGACGGCTGCCGCGCAACCCGCGACGAGCGCGATTGTTGCGATTGCTGATTTTCCGTGCATAGATGGTTTCCTTTCACCCCTTGGACGCAAAGCATTCAAGATCGGCGTTGGAAAAGTGAAAGCAAAATTTAGTCCAGCTATTGCCGGGCCGTGTACTTTGCCCCGAACGCCCGTAGCTTGGCCAGCGTCGCCGCCGCCTGCCCGGAGTCAATCGCCTCCGCGCCCATCCGGACGCCTTCTTTTAGATCCCCGGCCAGCCCCGCGGCCACCAGGGCCGCCGCCGCATTCAGCAGCACGATGTCGCGCCGTGCGCCGGGAATGCCGGTCAGCACGTCGTAGAGCAACGCCGCGTTGGTCTTCACATCGCCGCCGATGAACTGATCGAGCGTCGTGCGCGGCAGCCCAGCCATCTCCGGCGTCACGCGCGCGGCGTGCATCGCCGGCTTGCCGCCTTCAGGCGTCTCTTCAACCCGCGCCACAATCGACTCGCCGGTCGTCGTCAGCTCGTCAATCCCATCAGTTCCATGCACGATGAAGGCCCGCTTGGCTCCCAACTCCACTAGCGCGCGGCCCACCAGCAGCACGCGGCTCGGCGCCAACACGCCAATCACCTGCGCCCTCGCACCAGCCGGATTCGTAAGCGGGCCGCACAAATTGAAAATCGTCCGGAAGCCCAGCGCCCGCCTGAGCGGCCCCACGGCCTTCATCGCCGGGTGATAGAGCGGCGCAAAGAGGAAGATGAAGCCGGTCGCGCGCAGGCACTCCGCGGCCAGTTCCGGCTTCAGCTCAATGGGCACGCCCAGCGCCTCCAGCACATCCGCCGCGCCGCACAGCGAGGTCACCGCGCGGTTGCCGTGCTTGGCCACCTTGGCTCCCGCCGCCGCCGCCACCAGCGCCGCGCCGGAGGAGATGTTGAAGGTCAATGGGCCCCCGCCGCCGGTGCCCACCACGTCTACCAGCTCATCGCGCTCGGCGTCCGTCAGCGGCAGCGGCGTCATCCGCTCTCGCATCACCTGCACAAAGCCAGCCAGCTCCGCCGCCTGTTCGCCGCGCGTCGCCATCACCGTCAGCAGCGCCGCCGTCTCCACATCCGGCACAGCGCCGGACAAAATCTCTTCCAGCGCTCCAGCCGCCTGCTCGCGCGTCAGCGCCGCCCCATCCTCGGCCAGCGGCTTCAATATTTCTTTGACTTGTCCCATACCTTCCATGATAACGGCGCGGAATCAACGCGGTGCGGCAGCCTGTCTAGCGCGGGCTGCTTAGGGGGAATGCGCTCAGGCTCTTTGCGCCGGGGAAGCGCTTGGATGGCTTTGCCGGCCTTCTGCTGGGCCAGACGCAGCTCATAGAGGTTCTGCAGATTGAGCCAAAACTGGGCGCTGACGCCGAAGAAATGGGCGAGGCGCAGGGCGGTGTCGCCGGTCAGGCCACGCTGCCCGTTCAGGATTGCGGTGATGCGGTTGGGTGGCACATCCAGCTTGCGCGCCAGCTCAGAGGCGCTCATGTTCAACTCATGCAGTTCCTCAGCGAGGTGCTCTCCGGGATGAATGGCGGGGATCGTCATCGGGTTCTCCTAGTGATCATCGACAATCTCGACGTTGGATGGGCCTAAGTCATAGTCCGGCCACTCAAAACAGATTCTCCACCGGTCGTTAATGCGAATGCTGTATTGGCCCCGGCGATCACCGGACAAAGTCTCGAAGCGATTACCCGGCAATGCGGCAAGGTCATTGAGTGAGGTTGCGGCTTCCAACCGGTCGAGCTTCAACCGAGCCGGCCTTTCAATGCCTTCCAATGCTCTTTCGCGCACCCCGGTAGCGAAGTTCTTCGTACGCTTGTCTCGATAGCCGGTAATCATCTTCTAGTATGTTCTCCGTTATGCGTTACGTCAAGGGTATTTTCATGGACAGGCTTACCGCGTCTTCTCCAGCGACAGCGCGGCGCGCGTGAGCGCCTGGGTGAGCACCGTCAACTGCTGCGTGGCGAGCTTGACGTCGCGCGCGTCGAGGGCCTCATTGACGCCGGGAATCACCACCGCCGAGTAGCCGGTGAACTCGCCGGGAGCGTAGATGGTGTGCCGGTACCAGGGGCGATTGGGCAAACCTTGCTCACTGATGAGGCCGGTCTCGGCCTGGCGCAGGGCCAGATTGAGTTTGGCGAGGTCGCCCGAGGCAGCGATTTGCGCCCCATGGGCGCGCTCGGCGGCGGCGGAAAAGCGAACAGCGGCGGCCTGAACGGCGGAAAAGTCGAGCGTGCCGGATTTTGGTTCGGAGGCCCTCCACCACTTCTTCGTCGTCCTTTCGCTGGAATCGCTCGCATTCTTCTCCTCCGTCGAGTCGCCCGCGGCTTTGTTTTTGGCTGCGTCAATGTAAGAAGAGATCGCGGCGGCGTAGGCGACGTAGTCGTAGGGCAGTATGTCAGCGTCGGCCATGCGCAGTGCTTCCAGGCCGAGGACGCGGGCCATCTCCTGCAAGTAGACGAAATTTGGGTCGGCGTTCAGCGTGTACCAGGCGTAGTTATCGAAGACCGAGTGATAGACGCCATAGGGACCGTTGGAGCCGATGTCGGTGGAGGGTACGCCAATGTGCTGGAAGAAGGGCGTGAAGTCGGAGCCTGAGCCGAGGTCGCCCACGTGGATTTCTTCGCCGGGAGTGGGCTGGACGTTTGAGGCGCCCGCGCTGTTGATGCGCCACTGCTGGTAGACCGTTCCGCCCAGCGGACTGGGAACCGAGCGGGTCAGCTCGCAGAGAAACTGCTTGAGCGAGGGCACGGCCGAGGCGGAGAAATCCGCGCCCGCGACGGCGACGTCGGTGTTGAAGTAGGCAACGGCGTGCTCAAGCGCCTGGGCGTTCTGCTCCACCCACTCGGTTGAGCCGATGAGGCCTTCCTCCTCGGCGTCCCAACTGGCGAAGACAATCGTTCGTTTGGGCCGCCAGCCCTGTCTGGTCAGCGTGCCCAAGCCGTGGACCGATTCGAGCATGGCGGCGGTTCCGCTGGAGGGATCGACCGCTCCGTAGACCCAGGCATCGCGGTGATTGCCCACCACCACCCACTCGTCGGGGTACTCCATTCCTTTGATCTTGCCGATGACATCCCAGATGATGCGGCGCTGATAGTCCTGCACGGAGACCAAGTGGACCTTCACGCCGCCCTGTCCTCCAACTTGTCCGAGGTGGTAGCGGAAGGGCAGCGCGCCTTGCCACTCCTGCGGCACACTCGGGCCTTTGAGCGCTTGCAGGATGGGCACGGCGTCGTGGTAGCTGAGGGGGATGGAGATGATATGCGGCTCATTGCCGTAGGGCGATACGCGCGCCGAGTCGGGCAGATCGAGCGTCGAGGCCACGCCGGGAGTCTCCGGGTCGCCGGAATACTTGAAGATATATTGCACCGAGCCGCGCTCGACGCCGGTCTCCGGCCGCCAGGGGCCGATGGGATACGCGTCGCCCTTGTAGTAGCCGTCGTCGTGCGGGTCGGAGTAGATGAGTACGCCGGCGGCGCCGCGCTGCTCGGCGAGGTAAACCTTGACGCCGCGGAAGTTGGCGCCGTAGCGCACCAGAACGATCTTGCCGCGCAGGTCGATGTGCTGGGCGGCGAGATGGTCGAAGTCCTCCAGGCGGCCGTAGTTGGCGTAGACCACCTCGGCGGTCACGTCGCCCGAGCCGGAGGAGCCGTTGAAGGGCATTACCACGCGGGGATCGTCCTGATAAGGATCGCCGTCCACGTGCTCGCGCGTAGGGCCGCTCATCAGCAGCTTGCCGCTGGAGTCATAAGCCTCCACGCGCACCGTTTTCGGCTGATTCATCAGCACGCGGTAAGGAACGATCTCCGTCTCCAGGCCGGCCGCGCGGAACTTTTGCGCCACGTATTCGGCGGTCTTGCGGTCTTCGGGAGTCGAGGCCAGATGCGGCTCACTGGTAAGTATCTTCAGGTGCTGTCCGGCCAGCTTGGCGTCGGGGACGGCGAGAAACATTTCCTCGATTTTGGATTGGGCGGTGAAGTCCGCGTAGCCGAAGACGGCGGGGGCATGCGGGGCGGAGTTCTGCGCGCCAAGCGGGCAGGAAACAAGCGCCAGAAGAAGCAAAGAGGCATACGGCTTGCGCAATGTCATAAGCGGGGCCTTTTTGAACGGAGATGCGACTTGTGGTCATGCACGGGCCGAATGCGCCGCGGCAACGAGCCGCCACGATCAAGCCTCAGATTACACCTGTGAGCGCAGCATCGCCGCCGCGCAGGAAGTCCGGTACGCCGGGACGGAAATTGCCTTAGCCACGCCCAGGCCGCAAGCTGTCCAGATGGATCATATCAATCGGGTCGGGGTCCTCGTAGGCGGGAAAGACCGGCAGCCCCGCCCGCAGCCCGCTCCACTCTTCGGCTACCACGATGCTGTTGTGGGGATTGCCCGGCTGGTAGCGCGCCGAGCAGGGAAAGCCCGCCCGCACCTGAAGCGCATCCACCACGCCGCGCATATCGGTAATGTCCTGGGAGGACTCGTAGTCCACGCCGCCGATGCGATAGCTGTAGAGAAGCATGGTCAGGGTGCGGCCGTCTTCGGCCTCGACCTCGCAGACATCCAACAGCATTCCGTCCACCAGCCGTCCGGAGTGCGCCAGAAACAGGCGCCGCGCGCGCTCCAACTCTTCCGCCGTGGGGCGCTTGCGGAAGACCATCCACAGGCCCAGCGCCAGCAGCACGGCGCCCAGGACCGCGGCAGCGCCAATCACCCATGCATTTGCATAGAGGGTCATTCGAGGCAGGACACTACCCTTTCGGCTCCAAACTAGAGGATACCGCAGAGGGGTCCCAGAGGACACCGCATGGGCTGTGCAATCGGCTTCTGTTGACGGCGGAGCAACCCCGGCGTGCGCGCTGCGATATACTCATGACTGCATCTTGAAGCGGTCTTAGCCCGTCGGATGTATTGTTTTCAGAGGTTTGTTCATGGCTTTGAGTACGAATTCCAACGCGGCACTGCATTCCCGAAATCGCAACAGGATTCGTTCGACCACCGTGATTTGTGTCCGCCGCAACGGCCAGGTGGTCATGGCCGCCGATGGACAGGTCACGCTGGGCGATCACGTGCTGAAACATTCGGCCAAAAAGATTCGCCGGCTCTACCAGGACAAGATTCTGGCTGGGTTCGCTGGTTCCACGGCCGACGCGTTCTCGCTCTTCGCCCGCTTCGAGACCAAGCTGGAGCAGTACGCCGGCAACCTGAACCGCTCGGCTGTCGAGTTGGCCAAGGACTGGCGCACCGACAAGATGCTGCGCAATCTGGAGGCCCTGCTGGTGGTGGCTGACCAGGCGCAGACCTTCCTGATCTCCGGCTCGGGGGATGTGATCGATCCCGACGAGCCGTTGGCGGCCATCGGCTCCGGCGGAAGTTACGCCACCGCCGC
>PMTP01000067.1 GCA_003167305.1 Acidobacteriaceae bacterium | reverse complement strand
GGGCATCGTGGTCCTGCAGGCGAATATCTCCAAGACTGGCTCCATCGAAAACCTGCACGTCGTCAGCGGTCCGGCCATGTTGCAACAGGCCGCTCTGGACGCCGTCAGGTCCTGGCGCTACAAACCCTACCTGCTCAACAACGACCCGGTGGAAGTGGAGACGCAAGTCAACGTGATCTTCACTCTGGGCGGATGAGGAACATTTTGGCTCTTCCCGCCATCCAGGGGGAAGGGCCTCGCTTTTGACCAGAATGCGAATCCGCAAAGAGCCGCATTCGCAGCAACCGCAAAGCAGTCGCAGTCCACAAGAAAACTCCTTAGGAGGAACGATTCAGTGATTCTCGCTCAGCTCACGCACTTCGCTTCGCACTCGGCAGCCAATCTGGCCTTTCTCTTTGATGATGAGGCGGTCAGCTTCAACCTGACGCATCTTATTACCAACATGGGATGGCCGGCGCGCTGCATTGCCTTCGTCCTTTTCATCGAGTCGATCTGGTCGTTGGCCGTGATGATCGACCGTTACCTGTACTTCTCGGCAGCCCGCAAGCAGTCGCGCGAATTCGCGCCCAAGGTTGCCGGCGCGCTGAAGGACAGCAAGCTCGAAGAGGCGATCAAGATCGCCGATCGCAACAAGAAGTCCCACCTGGCCGAGGTTGTGACGGCTGGCCTGCAGGAGTTTCGCGCCTCGGGCGGCGCGCCGACTGATGAGTCTATCGCCAGCTCCGGCCGCGCGCTGGAGAGGGCCGAAGCCATCGTCCACGCCAAGCTGAAGAGGGGCCTTGCGGTTCTGGCAACCATCGGCGCCACCGCTCCGTTCGTCGGGCTGCTCGGCACCGTCATCGGCATTCTGAACGCCTTCCAGGCCATCGCCACCCAGAAGACTTCGGGCATCGGCGCGGTTGCCGGCGGCATCTCAGAGGCCTTGGTGACCACCGCGGCCGGCCTGTTTGTAGCCATCCCGGCCGTTATGGCCTTTAACTACTTCACCGGAAAAGTTGAATCCTTCGACGTCGAGATGGACAACTCCTCCAGCGAACTGATCGACTACTTCATCAAGCAGAGCCACAAGCGCTAAGCGAAGCGGCTCGCGGCGTGAGCGAGAGGCTGCGGGGGCGGGAGAACTCAACTTCTCTCCCGCCCGCCGGTTTCTGCCTCGCGCCATCCTGGTGGTTACCTGGCAATGCCGGAAGCCGTCCGGAGTAAAAATTTTCTGGCAATGGAGCACACGCAATGTCAATTGCAGTTCGCGACGAAAGCAAAAAGGTCAGTTCCAATATCAATGTCACCCCCATGGTGGACGTGATGCTGGTGCTGCTGATCATCTTCATGGTCATCACACCCATGCTCCAGAACAAGGTGGCCGTCGATATGGCCAGGGTGGATAACGCCACCAACATGCCCGACGCCGACAAGGAAGACGCCATTGTCGTGGCCATCACGCGCGATGGAGGGGTCTTCCTGGGACAAAATAAGACCTCCATTGATCAGCTCGGCGTGCAGGTTCGCGAGAAGCTGGCCGACAAGCCCGGCAAGACGATCTTCGTTCGCGCCGATGCCCGCGCCCAGTACCTGGCGGTGGAAGATGCCATCGACGCCGTGCGCACCGCCGGCGTGGACAATGTGGGCTTGCTGACCCAGAGAAAAGAACCCAGCGCTATCGGGGGCGAGTAACTTTTCTGCTATCCATTTAATGTTTGTTGAACCAACGAGGAGTTTGAAGCCATGGCAATGACAATGGGGGGCGGGGGAGGCTACTCGTCCGACATCAATGTGACCCCGATGATTGACGTTCTTCTGGTGCTGCTGATCATCTTCATGGTCATCGTCCCAGTGACGCCCAAGGGCCTGGATGCGCTGGTGCCCCAGCCGCCCAAGACCAAGATGGAAAATCCGCCCGAACGCACGATCGTGGTGCAGGTTCTGCACGAGGCGGGCAAGGCCCCCTCGTACAAGATCAACGATACGGTCATCTTCAATGGCGTCGGCGGTCCCGCTGCTCAGAAAGAGCTGCTTGCCCGCCTCACCGAGATTTACGCCAATCGTGCCGAGCGCGTCATGTTCGTCAAGGGTGACGACAATGTCGATTTTCGTAATGTCGCCGAGGTGATCGATATCGGCCGCTCCGCGAACGTGGATCACGTCGGCCTGATGACGCCCAAGATCATGGCCGGCCAGTAGCGGGCCGTGTTGCGGCCGCTTCCCTCAAGAGGGAGGTTGCAAACGATGGGCGCCGGCAAGGGAGGCGCTACATTCAGGCTGGTCAACGGAGCGTCTGGGGTGGTTTGGGATCTCCGGCAAGCTCCAGGGCTGGCGAGTCCCATCCGGAAGCAGTTTTCCGGACGGAAAACAGGAGTAGAATTTTTCCATCCTGGTTGCGGTATCTCCCGCCCGCGGCCAGCAGCAGAGATTCCAGGCGCACGGCCGATAGGCTCTTGCCTGAAGGAGAAGGATACGAAAATGAATAGACCCGCACGTATTACGGCGCTCGCGATTGCCTTGGCCGGCATGGTGTTTTCCATGAGCGGGTGCGATAAGCTTGCAGCCCGCGACCAGTTGAACAAGGGAGTGGAAGCGTACAAGGGCACCCACTACGAAGAGGCGATCAATCACTTCCAACAAGCGATGAAGCTGGATCCGAGCCTGACCCAGGCCAAGAGCTATCTGGCCACAGCGCTGGCCCAAAACGTGGTGGCCGGGCTGGATACGCCGGAGAACCTGCAGTCCGCGCAACAGGCCATCGACATCTTCCAGGAGGTTCTGGCTAAGAACCCGCATGATGTGAATAGCATGAAGCAGATCGCGGGCATAGACTTAAGCATCAAGAAGCTGGACGATGCCAAGGCATGGCAGAAGAAAGTGCTGGCCGAGGATCCCAAGGATGCCGAAGCGGCCTACACCGTTGGTGTGATTGACTGGATGGAAGCCCACCAGAACGCTCTGGCCGCGCTGGTGCCTGAGGGTATTAATGACGACGGCGAAGGCAACGTCAAGGCCCCCAAGAAGGTCATGGACGATCTCATAGCCAAGAATGCTCCGCTGGTCGAGGAAGGCTTGCAATACCTCACCCAGGCCAATGACAACCGGGCCAATTATGACGAGGCCATGGCCTACCTGAACCTGATCTACCGGCGCAAGGCCGATCTGGACTATGGCAACGATGCAGCCCGCAAGGATGACGTCGCCAAGGCCGATGAATGGCGCGCCAAGGCGATGGAAACGCGCAAAATCGTCGAAGCTAAGAAGAACGCCGGCCCCGGCGGCATCACCATGGGCGACAATGGCGAGTTGAAGTAAGCCGCAGACTTTTCACGCACACGAACGGCCTCCGCCCTGCGCGGAGGCCGCTTTGCTTGAAGGATATCCAGCTTGATCGATCGAGGTGATTTATGTTCAGTTCACTGAATGTCGGACGCTCTTTCAAGGTCGCGGTTGCCGCCCTGGCGATCCTCGCAACCACTTGGTTCCCAGCCGCCGGGCAAAGGGGCGGCGGCGGGGGTGGGCGCCAGCTTTCACCCCAGCAAATTGAACTTAACAGCGAATTGAAACAGGGCCTGGAAGCGTACAAGATCGGTCACATTGATGAGGCGATCCTTCATTTCCGCAAGGCGTCGGTGCTGGACCCCGAGAATCCCACGGCAAAGGTCTACCTGGGTACCGCGCTGGCGCAGAAAATTGCGCCTGGAGTGGATACGCCGGAGAACCTGATGATCGCGCAGCAGGCCATCGACCTCTTCCAGGAGGTTCTGGAAAAGGCCCCGTTCGATGTGAAGAGCATGAAGCAGATTGCGGGCATTGAATTCAGCATCACAAAGCTGGACGATGCCAAGGCATGGCAGAAGAAGGTGCTGGCCGTGGACGCGAAGGATGCCGAGGCGGCCTATGTGGTCGGCGTGATCGATGGGATGGAGGCGCATCAGAACGCTCTCGCGGCGCTCCAGCAGGCCGGCATCAAAGACGACGGCGAGGGCAACGCCAAGGCGCCCGCGAAGGCGATGGAGGCCATCAAGGCGCAGAATGGCGCGCTGGTCGAGGAAGCCTTGCAGTATCTCAGCCAGGCGGTGCAGAACCGGGCTAATTACGCCGATGCGATGGCCAACCTGGGCTTGGTCTACCGGCGCAAGGCCGATCTGGACTGGGGGGACGAGGCGGCACGCAAGGACGACGTGGCCAAGGCGATGGAGTGGCGGGCCAAGGCGATCAGCGCGCGCAAGACCATCCTCGAGAAGCAGAGCGCGGGGCCTGATTCGGCGAAGCCGTAGCAATGGGTGCGCAGTGGTATGCAAACGGAAGAGGCTGCCATTGGCAGCCTCTTCCGTTTGCGGCATCTTGAAGCGGGTTCGGCAATCATCAGGCGGTGCGCTTTATTGTGCGCCCTGCTTGAGAATCTGTTCGGCAAAGTAGTTGCGAATCTTGGCTTCGTCGTGGAGCATCTCGAAATAGGCGGTCTGGAGCAGTTGCGCGTGGCTTTCGCGCAGGCCCTGACGGATGACCTGCTGCACGCGCGGGTCGTTCAGTTCGCGCTGCCCGGCCGCTTCTTTGGAGATCAGTTTGTAGATGGCATAGCCGGCGGCGCGGCGTCCGGGAGCGGTGCTGTTGTAGACGGGAAGAACCTCTGTGATTTGCCCCGGCTTGAGCTTGCTGATGGCGTTGTAGACTTCCGGTTCGGTACGCAGTTGAGACTCTAAAACGAAGCCCATGTCGCCGCCATTTGAGTTGGTGCTCGGATCCTCGGAGAAGTTCATGGCCACGGCGCCGAAGTCCTCGCCGTTCTCCAGCTTACTATGGAGCGTCTCGATCTTCCTCTTCGCATCGGTGTCGCCGGAGGCCTTGTTGTTTTGCAGGTTGCCGGTCTGCTGCGCGGATCCGCTGGTGACCATGATCCGCGCCACGCCATACCGGGGCTCGATCAGATTGAACTCCGGCTTATGGGCCGCAAAGTAAGCGCCAATCTCGGTGTCGGTGATGTTGATCTTGGACTCGATCTCCTTGTTGAGCAGCTTGGTTTTGGTCAACTGGCGGCGCAGTTCGCGCTTGTAATCGTCAAGGGTGATGTCGTGCGCCTGGAGCTGCTTGTCGAACTCTTCCTGCGTGAAGGGAGCCTTCATCTCAGTCAGCTTGACGTTCACGTCCTCGTCGCTGGCTGCCAGGTTGAGCTTGGCCGCGCGCTGCCAGAGGATCTCGTCTTCGATCATCTGTTTCAGGAAATTGAGGCGGACAATATCGGCCTGCTCGGCGGAGGGCTTCTGGGCATTGTCTGCAAGATAGGCCTTGTAATACTTTTCCATTTCCGAGCGCTGAATATCCTTGCCGTTCACGGTCGCAACCACGTCCGCGGTGGGCGCGCGATGACATGAGCTCATCGCAGTCAAAAGGGCTCCCCCGCAAAGAACGAGTACAACGAAACGGAATGGCGTGCGGCAAAAAGCTTTGCTTTGCAACTTGGTATCTCCTGGGAGGCGCAAAAGCCCCCGGCAATCAAGCATAAATCCCCAAGCCGGTCTGGGGATACGATTTTTCACAACCCGACCGCCATTTGCCGCCTCCACCTGCAGGAAGCGGCAAAAGCGAGGCTGTGCGGAGCCCCGGCTACTGGACCGTCGCCGCGGGCTGAGTTTGCGGAGGCCAGACCGTTGCAGGCGCGGCTGGTGCGGCCGCGGCTGGCGGCTCCACTCCAGCGGCGCGCAGGTCGCGGTCAATCACCATCCACAGCTGCGCCTGGGAAATCACGCCGTTGATGCGCTCGCCATCGACAAAGAGGGCGGGTACTCCATCAATGCGAAGTGACTCGGCCTCCTTCATCGAGGCGCGCACCTGGCTCTCATCCTGCCGCGCCAGGCAGGCATCCAGACGTGCGGCGTCGAGCTTGCCCAGCGTGGCCTGCTGGCGGGCGATGCGGTTCAGAGCGTCGTAACTCTTGGCCAGATTGCGGTCTTCGCCGCTGACCTCCTGTCCGTGGGAGTGGATGTAATCGACGTAGGCCCAGTAGACATCGGTGCTTTGCGCGGCCAGGCAGTTGGCGTCCACGGCGGCGCGCATCGCCCAGGGGTGCATATCGGGAGGGAGCGGGTAGTCCTTGTAGATGAAACGCACCTTGTCTTTGTAGTGCTCCAGGGTCGCGGGAAAGAGCGTCCGGTGCATTTGAGCGCAGTAAGGGCACTCAAGATCGTCGAAGCTGATGACGGTGACCTTGGCTGCGGGATTGCCACGTATGGCGCGGCCAGCGACGTCAATCGAGAAGAGCGGGTCGTTCAGCAGGTCAAACTTCTCCAGGCGGGCCAGGGTCTTGCTGTCGGACGAGATCAGAAAGTCGATCACCGTTGGCGTGGCGCCGTGCGCCAGAGAGACGGGCAGCGTGTCAAAACCGGGAATCTGGCTTGGCTTACGCGCGCCGAGGGTCACGGTGTACTCCGAGGGAACATTGAACTGGGCGCGGACCATGACCTCAATGCGGCGGTTCAGCATCTGGTCCGGCGGCTGCGGGGCAGGCTGGGCTTTGCAGCCCACGGCCATGCCTAGCGCGAGCAGGCCAGTCAAAAAGTGGATGCGGGTCAAAGGCAACTCCTCTTAGAAAGGATACTCCAGCCACCTGCGGTGGAGGGACTATCTGTCCAGGCTGGAGGCGTGTCGTGCGCCATGAATTTTGTGGCTTCTCACCCTTCGCCAGATAGAAATGAAACGCAGGTCCTTCGACTCCGCTGGCTCCGCACAGGATGACAGGGCACGGAAGATTATTTCTTCTTCTCTATTACCTGTTCTTCAATACGCCGGCGGCAGGCTGGGGTCGCGGAAGGCCGAGTTGGAGCGGCGGATGTCGCCCACCGAGCCGAAGTTGGCCAGCGTAAAGCTGTAGAGCCATTGGGTCTCGTTGCGCACCGAACCCAGCTCGAAGCGCCGGTAACCGAAGCTGAGGCCGCAGCAGTTCCAGTTATAAACCGCCTGCGCCCCGGCGTATTGCAGCGTGTTGTGGTCATAGTCATAGCCGCCATTGGCAGCCAGGTTGAAGCCCTTGCCGCTGGGCTTCCCGATGGAAACAAAGGGCTCCACCTGCTGGCTCTTGATGGTCGTGGCCGCGCTGCCGTTCTCGTCGACGGCATTGAGCATCTCATGGCCCACGCCGACCGTGGTGCGCCCCCAACTGTAGCCGGCATAAAGGTTATCCGCGCCGAACTCGCCGGCCTTGGGGTCGTAGTCCAGATCCCACTGAACGCGCAGGTTGTTGATGGCCTCGAAGCGCAGCCGCGAGATGATCGGCGCCAGATTGCGCGGCGAGGTGAGATACGCGATCCCGCTCTGGTCCAGCGTGGCGTCGAAGACGTTGCGCCGGTTGTAGATCAGCGCCCTGCCGAAGTTACGGTCGATAAAATACTTCTGCGCGATTTGCCAACTGGCCCACTCGCGCATCCGCGATGGGCAGTCCTTTTCTGCCGCTTCGCCGTCCGCCACGGCGCAGGGCTGATCGCCGGCGGAGCGCAGATAAAAGCGCTGGGTGAGCGAGAATCCCGTTTCGTTGGTGTTGGTGGCGATGTCGGCGCTGTCGATCAGCAGCACATTCCGCGCCTGTTCGCCGATGCCGGCCACATAGCGGTAGAAGATCTCGGGTTCGATGACGTGGCGCAATTCGCGATTCCAGCGGGCCAGCGAGAAATCCCGTTCGAAAGCCGGCGGCCGAAGGTCCACCGAAGCTTCCAGATCGGTCCGGTTGAGCGCGTCGTGGCTGATCGTGGGAACGCCGCCGTTGGCGCCTTTCAGGTCGGGAGTCTGACTGATGGTGTAGGCGGTCTCGCGCANNGGCTCGGAGCGGCCCAGATAGCCGAGCGATGATCCCAACCCCCAGTAGAGCACGGAAGCGCCCAGCGGCCGGTCCAGCACGTCGAAGCGCAGGCTGGGCAGATGAAGAATTCTTGCCTGGTTGCCGTTGATCGAGGCCGTGCTGCTGCCGGCTGCGGTGCCGGCAAAGGTCTGGAAGCGCTCCAGTGAAAGAGAGGGAATAAAGCCGTTGTGCGCGTGGGTGAGCGAGACTCCGCTCTTCACCTCGGAGCTGACCGCCTGCCAGTAGTTGTCGTTGAAGACCAGCCGGTAGATGTAGCTGGACAGGAAATCGACGCTGCCGGCCAGCCGTGTCTCGGAGGTAATGTCCTTGCGGCCCAGAACAGTGATGTCCAGGCCGCCTTGGTTGGTGAGTACCATCTGACTCGGATTGGTCGCGCTGGGCAGCTCGATGCCGCGGTCCAGCAGGGCGTTCCAGCGAGCCGTCAGGTGGTCCAGTCCATGGCCTCTGTTGCGGAAGTCGCCGTTGGGCGCCCAGCCGCGCTTGCTGTAGTACTCCGCGCCCACCGTCATGTCCATGCTGCGGTTGATCACCCAGTAGGCCTGTTCGCCAAAGGTGTAGCCCCGGACGGACGATCCCGTGCTGAGGACAGGGATCAGAAACCCGCTTACGCGGCCCGTCTCGTCCGCCGGATGGCGCAGATAGGGCAGGTAAAAGATGGGTACTCCGAGAAACTTGAACCACGCATTGGTTGTGGAGGCCTTGCCGTCTTCGAGCTTGATGGCCCGGGAGATGATCTCCCAGTCCGGCTTGGGCAACCGGCAGTTGGTCATCGTGCCGTCGATGATCTTGTAACGGCCCTCGCCTGTCTGTAGGACGACCCGGGCGGTAAAGAGGAGCGGATTCGGCGTGGAATAGACCGTTATACGGCCAAGATTGCGTACACCCTGCGAGCCATGCACGTTGAAATAGCGCGCGGTGTGCATATTCAGCCGCATATCGCCGTGATCGGCGTAGATGAGTATATCGTTGGGACCGCCGGCCACTTGCAGATGGCCTTCCGCCTCCAGCTCCGTGGTGGACTGGTGATAGACGACCTTGTCAGCGCGCAATACGTAATCGCGGTAGTGGACCACCACCCCGCCGGTCAGGGTCCAGGTGTTGCCCACCCGACTCTGGTTCTGGGCCTCCCACTCCACCGGCACACCACTTGCGGGCGCAGGCTCCGGCTGGGCCACGGGCAAAATCTGCTGGCTAGGGTCGTCCGGCAGAGCGGACGAAGTAGGACTATTCAGGCCGGGCTCAGCCGCTTGAACGGCCTCCGGCGCAGCCGGGGGTGCCGCATTGGTCAACGCCTGCCCCCGCATTTGCAGGTGACAGAGGGCCAGCATCGTGATAAACACTAAACAGCGAGGACGCATCCCAGGAACCAAGGTCAGCATAGCAAAAATGGCTGCCTTGGCATTCGATGCGCCGCGCGGCTCTGGCAGCAGGCACAAATCGGTTGGTTTTAACCGCGCTCGGATCCAGCGATCTGGGCTCTGTCTGTTTTTCTTGCGCAACCTCCCTTCTCTTTTAAAACCAATGTTCTTCAGGCCCGTTTTCCGCGGGCTTCGAGAACCGGAACCGTCGCCCTGGGTCTGGAAAATCGGCCCCAAGAGCGCGTCAGAAGGGAAACTGGAGCCATGAGCACATCTCTTGTTCAGCCCCATTCCGCCACCTCCTGGAAGCAGGAAGTGAACCTGCGCCTTGCCGCGCACAGAAGCCGCAGAGGCTTGTCCACGGCGCAGCTGGCCGCCCCCGCTCCCAGTTGGCCTACAGCCGGCAGCCGCGGTGCGCAGGTCGCCGCACGCGTGGCCGCGCGCTATGCCCATGCACCCAGCTACAGCCAGCTGCAGGCCGCCGAAGATGATGCTGTGGATCAACTTTCCGCGGTGAAGCGTACCAGCTTCAGCCCATACATAAGCCCGGCAAAATCAACGCGGGCTTTATCCACTGAGGGATGTTTTTCGGACTTTTCGCAGGCCATTTTCCCGATTCCCGCNNCTTGTGCCCCCTTCTGCGCCCGAACGGGAGCCAGCCGTCGTGCCGCCGCTGCCTGCGCCGCACGCGCTGCCGGTCTCGCTTGAGGCTTGGGAGAGCGAATACTCTCACATCCGCCAGGAGCCGGATCTGCGCATGCGCCCCATCGAGCCGGTTTCAGCCCCAACCGTTGCCCCCGCTTCGCGGTATGAGGAGGGCTTTGCGTCTATGGATGAAGACGGCTGGGAGCAGCCTGAGCCGGCCGAATACTCCAGTGGCATTCATGCGATGGAGCCGGTCGAGCCGGAAGGGCCCATACACGCCAACCTGATCAAGTTTCCCCGTGAACTGGTCGCCGTCCGCAAGCTGCGTCCGCGGAGGGTCGAGGGTCCGTTAGCGGTCGAGGGGTCAGAGAGGCAATTGAGTATCTTCGAAGTGGACCCCGGCCCCCTCTTTGTCCAACCCGAGACGGCCCGCGCCGCGCGCGCCGCCGCCTGGCCGGAGCCTGCTTGGTCGGGCCTTAAACTGGAGGCTCAACCCCTCGACGAACCGGAGTACGAGGAAGCGCCAGCCTCGGAGCCGGAGGTGCAACTCGCGCCCATTGGCCACCGGCTGATGGCAGCCCTGGTGGATGGCGCGATCATCACCGCACTCTTTCTGGGGTCGGCTGTGGCGGCCGTGGCCGCCATCGCGACTCTGCCCGCGGCCCGGATCATGGAAATCTGCGCTGCTGCGGCCTTCCTGCTCATCGCCATGGTCTACCAGACGCTCTTCCTCACCCTCGCCGAAGCCACGCCGGGCATGAGGGTCGCCGGCATCTCCCTCTGCACCTTCGACGGCCAGATCCCCACTCCCGCGCAGTTGCGCAGCCGCCTGGGCGCGCTGCTCCTCTCCGTGGTTCCCGTGGGCCTGGGCCTGGCCTGGGCGCTCTTTGACGAAGACCACCTCTGCTGGCACGACCGCCTCTCGCGGACCTATCTGCGCAAGGACTGAGAACCAGACGGGCGCTTCAGCTCTGAGCGATTGAGAGCTGAGGCGCCCGGCGGTAGCCTTTAACTACCCAGTCGAGTCTGAGTTCCTTTCAAAAGACAGCAGGTCGCTGGGCTGGCAATCCAACACTTCGCACAATCGATCTAACGTGCTAAAGCGAATGGCCCTGGCCCGGCCTGCCTTCAGGACGGATAAGTTTTGCGGAGTGATCCCGACCAGTTCGGCCAGCGAGTTCAAACGCATCTTCCGGCGGGCGAGCATTACATCCACGTTGACGATGATCGGCATGGCTGTTCTCCTCTCTCGCTCATATGGTGAGTTCGTTCTCTTCCCGCAGATCCACGGCCATGTCCATAAACCATGCGATCACGATGATGATGGCTCCGATGCCGAAAGCGTCGAAGTGGGCTTGGAAGGACTTCATCGGTTGCGCAGTGAGGGCGAGCGACAGTATCCACAGGAAGCTCATGACTCCCCACAGCAGACTGGCAATGCCGAAGTTACGCAATTGTCCGACCGACTCCCGGGTAAAAATCTCTCCCCGGGAGTAGTTTCCGAAGAGCTGATGCAGGTGATAGCAGCACTTGAGGAGAACACCAAATGTCAGAGCGGTGACCGCGCCCAGCATCAGGCGGGTTCCGAGCGTCAATTCGGCAGTTGAGAAGTTCATGCTGTCGTAGTTGATGCTGCCGGTTCCACTGGCCACACAAACAACACAGCCGAGACCGATGAGCGTAAACAGCGCCAACAGCCCTTTGCAGATCACACGAAGGATGCTGCTGACCTTTTTGATTTTTTGAAGCTTTGCCTGATTTTCCGTTTGCATACAATCTCCTTTGAGGGGCCTTGAATCTGATAATAGTGGAGAATAGCCTGAATGTCAATATATAAATATCGATTATCGATATATTTATATCGTTCGATGGTCTGATCCTCCGCGTTAAAGGCACGCATCCTATGCAACAAAACGCTGCGGGAAAGATTCCCGGAGCGTGGAGATAGAAATGAGGAATATCTGATTAAGTCGATGTTTTGAAAGGGCACGACTTTAGTCGTGCCGTAAGGACTGCAAAATCAATGGTGTTTTAGCTCCAGAGGGAATGTCGGCGCGCGCATTTGGAACTGAATCCGAGATTCCCGGGGATTAAAGCTGTTTGGACATGACAATGCAGTGGCATTCGTTCCCGGGTTTGAGCGGGCGAGGGGAGTGGAACTCCTCGGCGCCGGTTTCGACGTAGCCGTGGCGGCGATAGATGGGCGGCAGTTCGGGGCGGAGGCTGAGGACAAGGATGTCAACGGCCTCGCATCCCTGACGGCGCAGATGCTCTTCGTCCGCCGCGACCAGGCGGATGGCCAGGCCCTTGCACTGCTGCGCCGGATCGACGGCGAGCTGGCCGAGGTAGCCATGCTTGCCGCGCGCCTCCGTGTAGACGCAGCCCAGGATCTCTCCAGCGGCGTTCTCGGCGGCCAGGATTGTGCCCTTCTGCATCATCCCCGCCAGACACTCCTCGTCGGTGCGTGTGCCTTCCAGGAAGGTTTCGATAGCAAAAGCGGAGTTGATCAGCGGAATCAAACGCGGCCGGTCGGCCTCGGTCGCCAGGCGTATGCGGAGGGAAGAATCAGGATCGGAAGAGAGGCGGCTGTTCTGGGCCATAGTCCTCAAACAGTCTACATGAGGCGCATTGACTCACCCGCCTCCGCGCCGTAGGCTCATAGCATGGAATTCAAGGTAAGCGAACTGGAACGGGAGCCGATCGACTTTGACCTGCATGTGGCTCCGGGCGCGGTCGATCTGGGCGAGGAGGCCGAGCAGCAAGGGCCGCTGGCTGCCAGTGGCCATGCAGAGGTGCTGCACGAGCACCGTGGGCCAAGGGACATTGTGGCCGACATTCGGCTTCGGGGCAACTTTGCCGGTCGCTTTCAGGTGCCCTGCGCGCGCTGCGTCGAGCCGGTCGAGATTCCGCTCGCAGCCGACTTTGACCTCATCTTCCGGCCCGCGACCGCCGACGTCGATGCCCCAGAACGCTCCATTACGGCGCAGGAGACCGAAATCGGGTATTATTTAGGAGACAGTCTTTCGCTTGAGGATGTGCTGCGTGAGCAGGTGCTTTTGTCCCTGCCGGTCAAAACATTGTGCAAGCCCGACTGCAAGGGACTTTGCCCGCGCTGCGGCGAAAACCGCAACCTCCAGCCTTGCTCTTGTGACGTGGGTCCGAGCGACCCCCGCTGGGCAGCGCTGGCCGATCTTCGCAGCCGGATCGAGTCCACAGAGAATAGCCCCAAGAGAACTTGAGGGTGCTCGTCCGCGCCGTCAGGCAGCCGGTATTCGCACGGTTGAAGCGGGTCGAGAGACGAAAGGAATTTTGCAATGCCGAATCCAAAGAGGCGCCATTCGACGCGCCGCACCGCACTCCGCCGCTCACACGACTTTCTCACCGCCGTGGGCGTCTCCGAGTGCCCCGCCTGCCACGAGAAGAAGCTGCCTCATCGTGCCTGCCCCAAGTGCGGCGAGTACAAGGGCCGCGCCGTGATTGATGTCAAGGAAGAAGCCAAGTAGTCTTCGCGCCCATGCTCATCGATATCGCGCTTGACGCTGTAGGCACCGACAAAGCTCCGGAAGCGGAGATTCGCGGGGCGATTCTCGCTTGCAAGGCTCTGCCCGTGCGGGTCCACCTGGTGGGGCCGGAGGCGGAGTTGCGTGACCTGCTAGACGAGGCTTTGGGCAACGATGATCTGCCCATCGTCATCCACCATGCCAGCGAACGCATCGGCATGGAGGAGAAGGCGGCGCACGCGGTCCGCACCAAAAAAGACAGCTCGATTCGTGTGGGGCTCAAGCTGGTGCGCGATGGCGTGGCGGCCGGTTTTGTCACCGCCGGAAACACCGGCGCGGCGATGGCCACCGCCAAGATGGTGCTGGGCGCGCTACCCGGCGTCGACCGGCCGGCGCTGGCGATACCCATGCCCAGCTCCAAGGGCAATCCCTGCGTGCTGCTNNGGCAACGTCGAGGGCCGCGACATCTTCTCCGGCCAGGCGGACGTGATTGTCTGCGACGGCTTTGTCGGCAATGTGGCGCTGAAGACCAGCGAGGGCGTGGGCCGCTTTGTGCGCGATGTGCTGCGCGAGTCGCTGAAGCGCACCGTCACCGCCCAGGTGGGCGCGCTGCTCTCGCGCAAGGCCTTCAACGAATTCCGCCAGCGCCTGGACTATCGCGAGTACGGCGGCGCGCATCTGCTGGGTGTGCGCGGGGTCTGCATCATCGGCCACGGCTCCTCGAACGACCGCGCCATCTACAACGGCATTCGCGTGGCCTATGAATCGGCCAAGGGAGGCACCATCCAGAGCATCGAAGCCGAGTTCGCCAGCCGTCCCAAGGTTGCCGCCCCCACAGCCGGCCCGGAAGTTATTGCGGATGCGGCTGCCGTCCCCGGCGTCCCCATCCTGTAAGGGCATTATGCCTGCCGAATCAAGCCCATCCTTCGCGTTGGCCTGTCTGTGGTGAGTCAGTTGGCCTGTCCAGCCTGCCTGGGCGCTCTTCGCTTTGAGGAGAACAAGCTGCTCTGCGCGAAGTGTGGCCGCGCCTATCTGATTGTGGATGGAATTCCGGTGCTGATTGCCGGGCGCGAGAATTCGCGCAAAGAATAGAAAACGTCCTCGGATTGCCTATTTCTCGCTCGTCAGTCTGTGAATGATCTCCACCTCGCGCTCGCGGTAGGGCTTGCCGTCGGGATGGAAGACGTCGTGAAACCAGATCATGGGCTGATCGCTGACGTAGGGGCGCTGCCATGAGTCCCAGGGCAGCCAGGTCTGGCTCTTGCCGGCGACCAGGCCCCAGTTGATCGCCCCGGCGCGATGCTGGCGGGCGATCGGCAGGACCGTGTCGAAGGTGCTGCCGGCGCCGCGCGCCATGTACTCGGTGCAGATCAGCGGGCGGTGGAACTGCTCCAGCAGCTTCACGTGCGCCTCAAAGTCCTCCGGCCAGCCGTAGTTGTGGAAGCTGAGGATGTCCGACTGCTCGATCTGGATGCGCGCCAGGGGCGTCATCGTGGCCAGCGTGCTCCAATCACCATGCCACAGGCCGCTGGTGAGGGGTTGAGTTGGCTTCGCGGAACGGACCCAGGCAAAGACTCGCGGCAAAAGCCCCAGGATGATCTGGTTCTTGTCGCGGGGGTCGCCCTGGGCGTAGGAGCTGTCGTTGCCATTGTCCGGTTCGTTCCAAACGTCCCATGCCAGGATGCGCGGATCGCGGGCGAATGCGCCCACCACGCCCTTGACGTAGCGCTCCAGGCGCGGGTACTGCGCGGGGTCGGAGAGAATCTCCGCGCCCGACGCCTGCACCCAGCCGGAGTTATGCACGCCGGGGATGGGCGGATGCTGGGGGCCGAGCCGTGGGTGCGGATCCCAGCAGGAGTCGAAGAGCACGAAGACCGGCCGGATATGATGGCGGCCGGCGATGGCCAGGAAGGCGTCCATGCGCTGCTCGAAGCCTTTGGGATCCTGTTCCCACACCAGGTTGTGCAGAAAGACCCGCATGGTGTTCATCCCGATGGCTTCGGCCCAACCCAGTTCGCGGTCGATGGTGGCGGGGTCGAAGCTCTCGGCCTGCCACATTTCCAATTGGTTGATGGCCGTCGAGGGCAGAAAGTTGGCGCCGACAGGCCAGGGCTGCTGCGCATACCATGCGTTGGCCTGTGCCTCCGTCCAGCGCTCCTGCGCGTAGAGGGTTGTGCTCAGGGCGAGCAGGAGCGCCGGGACGGCAAGCCGACGGAAGGCTCTTAAAAGGATAAGGTTCATGGCGACGCTCCATCGACGATCAGGAGTATCTTACGTCGCGGGCGCGGGTTTCGTCGCGTTGACGCATTCCCGTGTGTCAGCCCAGGCGCGTCTACCGCCGGTGATAGAAGGGCATCACAATCATCAGGGCAAAGCCGATCGCCGCGGCCAGTGCCAGAACCAGCAACCCATAAAGCAGCACCAGATTCGGACCTTTGCCTGGGTCTCCCTCTATATCTTTATCTTTGCCGGTTTCGCCGGTCTCGCGTTCGCGCTCACTCATACTTCAGCGACTCCACCGGGTCCATCTGCGCGGCGCGGGTGGCGGGAATGGTGCCGAA
>PMTP01000201.1 GCA_003167305.1 Acidobacteriaceae bacterium | reverse complement strand
CGGGACGCGCGCCAAAGGCGGGATGCGCGCCGGGCGCTCCTGTTGTGCTGGAGCCCGCGTAGCCGCCGGGGGTGGTGCGGGTGGGATGCTTGGGACGCGGACCGCCGGTGGCCTGGCCCGGGCCGGAAGGGCCTCCAGGTGTGCGCTGAGGATACGAGCCGGGGCCGGTGGAGGGCCGGTTGCGGTCGAAGATGGGCCTTCCGCGCTGAATGCCGCCGGCGGCTGATCCTGTGCTGGCCGAGGGCGGAAGATCAACGACCGGGGGCGCTGTGTAAACCGGACGAGGCCCGGTTTGCGGCATGACCATGCGCCGGGCAGGCAACGCCAAGGTGGGCGAAGCGGTGTGCGTATGCCCCTTGGCGCGGTGAGCGGGCTGATGAGCGGGCGCGGGTTCGGGCTCGGGCGCGACGGCGGCGGCTTCGGCAACAGGCGGGGCAGCCGTTACAACAGCGGCTTCCGCTTCCGGTGCTACAGCAACCGGCGCAATCGGAGTCTCCACCGACGCGGGAACGGCGTCGTGCGCGAGGGATTCCGGAGCTGCCACTAGAGTTGCGGTGGGCGGCTTGACGACGACGGGATGCTCGGCAGCGCGCGGCTGGCCTTCGCGGACGCTATGGGGCGCTGGCGGCTTGACCACCACGGCCACCACGGGCGGCGCGGCGGCACCGGCAGGACGCGGCACGGCGGCTCCAGCCGGAGCCTTGGCCACTACTGCGCCGACGGGCGGACGGGTGGCAATGGCGGGCGGCGGGGACGGCGGGGCGACAATGGGCGGCGCGGAGCGAGGCTGGGGAACGATCTTGCGCGGTTCCGGGCGAGCGGGCGCGGCGATGGGCGGCGCGGCGGAGACAACCGGCTGCACCGGCGCTTGCGCAGGCGGCGCAACCTGCGGCCGTTGCGGCATACGGCTCTGCCGCGCTTCGGCTTCCTCTTCCTGCTTTTTAGCCAGGATGGCCTTCAGCACGTCGCCGGGCTTGGAGATGTGCGAGAGATCAATCTTGGGCGTAATGCCCTGAGGGGTGCGAGAGGCCTGCGAGGCTGCCGGGCCCGCGGGCCTCGATCCGCGCTCAAAATGCGCGCGCACCTTATCGGCCTCATAGTCCTCCAGCGAACTGGAGTGGGTCTTGCCGGCAGCCAAGCCGAGTTCCGCCAAAATATCGAGAACCTGCCGGCTCTTGACTTCCATCTCGCGCGCGAGATCGTTAATACGAACCTTACTCATCCGCCTCTTTTCAAAGTGTTTTCCAATGCCTTTAGCCGCTCATAGCACCCTTATGGCATTGGCTGTTCTGAAAACTTCCGTGATCGCCTGAATGGGCTTGAAAGATGCGGCGCATGCTACGCGCCGCCCTCTTTGTCCGCCTCTTCGTCCGTGGTTGCGCTTGCGGTTTCAATCTCCTGAAGCAGCGGCTCTTCGGCGCTTTGATCATCCTGCTCAAGCGCTGNNCTCCGGCTGGTCTTGCAGAGTCTCGACTTCGGCCTCATCGGCGGGAGGAATATCCTCAACGGCCGCTTCGGCCTCGGTGCGGTACTCCTCCGCATCCTCTTCGGCAGCGGGGAGATTCTCTTCTTCAGCGGCATCGACATTCTCCGCTTCGGTGATGACCGAGGCGGCGTTTTCCGCTTCCGCTTCATCGGTCTCCAGAACGGCTTCGCGTTCTTCTCCGGCGACGGCCGCTTCCTCGCCTTCGCCCTCGGCGTTTTCTGCTTCCTCGCCTTCGGGCACGTGGCCTTCTTCGCCCTCTTCAAACTGGCCGAAGTAGTGGCGCACGGCGATGCTGATCTTTTCCAGGGTCTTTTCGCCGATGCCGGGAATCTCTTCCAACTGCTCGGGGGTCATGTCGGCCAGCGATTCGACGGTGGTGATGCCGGCAGCGACCAGCTTTTGAATGATGCCGTCGCCCAGCTCCGTCACCTGTTCGATGGGAGTGGAGGGACCGCCGGAGAGAGCCTGCATCTGCTGCTCGACCTCCTGGCGCTTCTCCTCTTCGCTCTTGATGTCAATCTTCCAGCCGAGGAGCTTGGCGGCGAGGCGCACATTCTGGCCCTTCTTGCCGATGGCCAGCGAGAGTTGCGTGTCGTCCACAATGACTTCGAGCTGCTTGTCGGTGAGGTCGGCAATGGAGACGCGGCTGACCTTGGCCGGCTGCAGCGCCTTCTCGGCAAAGGTGGTGATCTCGTCGGACCACTCGATGATGTCGATCTTTTCTCCGCGCAGTTCGCGGATGATGGACTGCACGCGCATACCCTTCATGCCTACGCAGGCGCCGACCGGGTCCACGTCCTTGTCGCGGGACTGGACGGCGATCTTGGTGCGCTCGCCGGCCTCGCGGGCGATGGCGCGGATGACCACGGTGGTGTCGTAGATTTCGGGAACCTCCGACTGAAAGAGGTTCTGCACCAGCTCCGGCGCGGCGCGGGAGACGATGACCTGCGGCCCCTTGGCGGCGCGGTCCACCTTGAGCAGGACAACGCGGACGCGCTCGCCGATAGAGAACTGCTCCAGGCGGGATTGCTCTCTCTTGGGGCAGCGGGCTTCGGCTTTGCCCAGGTCGTAGATCACGTCCTGGCCCTCGATACGCTTGACGGTCGCGTTCAGGACTTCCTTTTCGCGGTGGGCGTACTCGTTGAAGACCGTGTCGCGCTCGGCCTCGCGGACCTTTTGGAAGATGACCTGCTTGGCCAGTTGCGCGGCGATGCGGCCCAGCGGCGTGGTATCGCGATAGAAGCGCAACTCGCTGCCCACTTCCACTTCGGGCGAGAGGGCCTGAGCTTCAGTTAGCGTGATCTGGTTCAGCGGGTCCTCGCGGGGATCGTCGTCGGCCACAACCGTCTTGTAGATGTAGGCCGTGATCTGGCCGGTTTCCTTGTTCAGCTCGCCGCGCATATTCTCCTGAGTTTTGTAGAACTTGCGCGTGGCCAGGGCGATGGCCTCCTCGACGGCGCCAACAACGATGGCGGGATCAATGCTTTTTTCCTGGCTCAAGAGCTCGATACTCTGATACAAAACGCTGGCCATACTCTGCTTGCTCTCTCTGTTTCGCTTGCGGCTTGCGCCGGTTAAGTTTCAGTTCATTGAAGGGTACGGGGAAAGAATCTGCCCCACCCTTGAATTCCCTCAGGGGCTAAAGCCCGCTTTGATTTTGCAGCTCTTACGGCACGACTAAAGTCGTGCCCTGACGCTTCTTGCAGCCCTGAATTCGTTTTTCCGCAGCCTGAAAAGCCCGTACCCTTCAGTTCTTGCAATCATCACAAACCTAAATCTTGCAATCGTCACAAACCAAAATCCTGCAATCGTCACAAACCTAAATCTCCGGCACCAGTTGCGCCTTCTCGATGTTCACGAGCGCAATCTCCACCGTGCTGACGCCGGCCTTCTTCCACCCCAACGACGAAGACCTGTCGTTGGGGGCCCCGCACTTCCGGCTCTTGCTGTTCTGCTTGACCGCGTTGAGGTCGAGCGTAATGGTCTCACTGGGCGCCCCAGGATTTGCCTCTGAGGCCTGGGATACAACCGTCAGCCGTCCCTGCCAGTGGCGATTGTTGCGGACCGGCTCGAAGGTCTGCACCTTGACCAGCGAGCCCGCAAAGCGTTGATAATCCTCCGGTCTGACCAGCTTTCGATCCAGCCCCGGAGAACTGGCTTCGAGCGTGTACTCGGCGCCCGGAACCAGATCTTCCACATCCAGCAACACGCCGAAATCCCGGCTGAAGGCTGCGCAATCCTCGTGCGTGACGCCGGAGAGCTGCTCCACCTTGAGCTTGCCCGCCTGCGTCTCCTGAATCAGCCGCTCGGGAAGGAGTTCATTTCCTTCTCCCACTGCCCCGGCTTCGATCGCCGCCATGAGTTTCGCCCGCCCCTCGGCGTTCTTCTCCAGGAAAACGCGAAGAATGCGCTCTTTCGACGGGCCGGCCAGTTCGATCTCCACCACGTCCAGCCCATGCGAGGCTGCCACGCGGCTTGCCGCCAATCGAATTTCTTCCAGCTTGACTGCCATCGTTGCCTATACCCCAGCGAGCAAAAATCGCATCCCACACCCCAACGAGCAACAATCGCTCGTTGGGGACCCCATGCCGCCGGGGACCACGGGGCCTACGGGGTTTGCCCTGTTTACGCCAAAAACCGAGGAAAATACCCCCAAAAACGGGGAAATTTTCCGCAAATAAAAAGTGGGCCATAAGCCCACTCATCTCTCCGCCAGCCGGTGCGGTCACGGCAATTCTGGCGGACAAATTCGTCTGCATTCTCAGCATAGGCCAAAATGCCGGGAATATCAATGGGAAAGTGGAGAAACAGGGAACAGGGAATAGGGATCAGCCGGTTCTCCGGTTGCCTTTCCTTTTTAAGGCACGCTGCCCTTTTTGAATAATGCCCTGATCTGCAAAACTCTCTGCCATGAAACGGAAAAACTGTTCTGCGCACTATAGTTGTTGCCGGAGGAATGGGTTTCGGCGCATCTCTTCCCGCGCTGGCCGACGACTCAAGCCAGCGGCGAAAAAGCCGCGCCCCCTGGCCGGAATTGAAAAAAGTAATGTGAAGATAAACGCCCCTTTTGCCGATGAAAGGTGTATACCGGTTGATTGTAGGCATTTTTGATTGGGAATGCCGGCCGAAGTTGGATGGTGGACCGTCTGAATGAAGCGCGCCCTCAATAAGCGTGTTCTGGTGACCCTGGTCGCTACAATACTGGCCACAGTGTGCGGCGTGGCAGGGGGCTATCTGCTTGGCGGCGCCTTGGCTCTGCGGCAGGCGAAACACCGGCTGCAGGAGGATGTGGAGCGCCTTGTCGCCGAGCAGACCGCCTTCCTCAAAGAGACCCGCGCCACGCTGGAGACGATGAACGCCTCCACCTATCCCTACTGCTCAGAGGCGGAGATCGGGTACTTTCGCAAGCTGGTTTTTCAGACGGACTACTTGCGGGATGGCGGCCGTATCCGCGCGGGGAAGATTGATTGCTCGGTTACGCTGGACGCAGCGGATTTGCTCCACGCGCAGTTGCAGCCCGCCTATTCCACGCCCGACGGAGTGCAGGTATTCAATGCAACCGGCCAACTGCAGGTTCGCGACCAGATCACGCTCGGCGTACAATTCGGCGACTCCTACGTAGTGATCAACTCCGGGATGGGAAGGCGCCTGGATAAGACCCCCTTGCAATTCATTGTGACCATGACCGCCGCATTGGACCACAATCCGAGCAGGCTGATGAGCATATCACCCCAGCCGGACGACGCCATTTTCACTCGGAACGGTCTGTCCCGGCGAAGGGAAACGCTCTACTTCACGCTTTGCACACCGGCCTCTTTCAGTTGCACGACGACCCATATGACGACTTCCGAGGCTATGCTGGCTGATCGCACCGAATTAAGGATTTTCATGGCGCTGGGGGGACTGATCGGCGCTCTATTCGGGGTTGTGCTTTCCATCTTCTACCGGCGCAACCGCAGCCTGGAGAACCAACTGCTCCGGGCAATTCGCCAAGACAAGCTGCGAATGGTGTATCAGCCGATTGTGAACCTGGCCAGCGGAGAAATTGTGGGGGCAGAGGCGCTGGCGCGCTGGACCGACGAGGAAGGCTTCGCGGTCGGCCCGGATGTCTTCATCAAGATCGCCGAGGAGCGCGGCTTTATGGGAGAGATCACCCGGCTGGTGGTGCGCCACGTCTTGCGCGACTTTTCGGAGACACTGCGCGCCCATCCGGATTTCCAGGTCAGCATCAATGTGGCCGCGGCGGACCTGGGCGATCCCCGCTTCCTGCCCATGCTGGAGCAATCGCTGGATCAAGCAGGGGTTTTGGCCGCGAGCGTGGTGATCGAGATTACCGAGAGTTCCACCGCGCTGCACAAAGTGGCCCTGGGGGCTATTCGCTATCTGCGCCGCCTGGGCCACCAAGTCCATATCGACGACTTCGGCACCGGCTATTCCAACCTCTCCTACCTGCACGATCTTTCCGTGGATGCGATCAAGATCGACCGGTCGTTCACCCAGGCAATCGGCACCGAGGCGGTGACGGTTACGATTCTTCCGCAGATTCTTGCCATGGCCGAGACGCTGCACTTGCAAGTGATCGTGGAAGGGATTGAGACCAGCCAGCAGGCCGCCTATTTTATCGGCGGGGCGAAGTCGATTCTCGGCCAGGGCTGGCTCTTCGGACACCCGGTCCCGCCAGAGGAATTCCTTCGGCTACTGGCCGCCTCGAAGCAACTTCGCCCGCAGGGCAGCATCGAGCAGGCTGCGATCTACCTCGCAGACGGGATTTGAGCGCACGCGGGCGATGCGCTGTAAGCTGGTATGCATGAGTGAGTCTTTCCACCCGGCCGAAGTTTCCCTCATTGGCTAAATCCGGATCCATAGAGTCGCTCATCCGGCGCGTCTGAAGCCGCGCCCTTTCAAAGCAAAGGATTGCGATGGACCCGCAGGACGAAATCGAAGAGGTTCAGGAACCCCGTCAGCTGGGGGTGCTGGCGCAGGCCTTCTGCGAGCAACTGATGGCCTGCCTGGATGCGTGCGCGCGCGGGCGGCGGGGGCTGTTTTCCGACGTTGCGCTGCTGAGCGAGGACGAGGATTGCGCCTGGCCGGAGGCGGCTCGGCTGCGCGAACTGGCGGTGGCGTTGCAGGGGGTTCTGGCGCAGCAGGAAGAGCGGAACGCGCTGTGCGACGAGTTTCTCGACCTGTGTTCAATGCATGGCGAGAGCCATCCGGGTGAGCGCAAACTGGCGCGGGCGTTTCTGGAGCGGATCGAGCTGGGCGAGGTGGGCGCGCAGCCGGAAGGGAAGAATCGGCCATGGTGATTGCGCATGCATTTCTGGCGCTCATGTCCGGCTTTGCCGTGATGGTGGCGCTGGTGATGGGGCTGGCGGCGCTGGTCGCCCGATTCGTGCCGAGCTGGACGGGGTCGGAGGCCAAGCCGCAACCCTCTTATGCCTTCGTCAACCTGGGTTCTTCATTCCTGGCGTCCGCGGCGGGCGGGTATGTGACCGCGTGGGTCTCCGCGGCCAACCCACTGATTCATGTGCTGGCACTGGGAATCATCGTGCTGGCGCTGGCGGCGCTGAGCGCGCTGCAATCGCGGGGCAAGCAGCCGATCTGGATTCAGTTGTCGCTGATAGCGATTTCGCCCATCGGCGTGCTGGCTGGGGGGCTGATGCGGCTGAGGGTGGTGGGAATTCTGTAGATTGTGCGAGAGCGGGTCTGCCTGGCGGCAATGAACGATTCTGTCCCTGGACTCCCTAGGAACTTCATGGTTGGATAAGACGTTTTATCAACAAACTCAGCAGGTTAGCCACCGCTTCGCGGTGATCGCAAGTTAGCAAGTTAGCGGCTTCCTGGCTGGCGTAAAAGCACAAACGCTAATCGGGCTGCTTCCTACGAACATACCTGGTTGAGACTTGAGTATTCTCCATACTTTCGCCAAAACCCTCGGGGAATGGTTAACTATTTAGCAAGTTAGCCACCGCTTCGCGGTGATCGCAAGTTAGCAAGTTAGCGGGTTCCTGGCCAGCGTAAAGCGCAAATGCGAGTCGATCTGCTTCTCGGAAACTCTATGTAAGCTGTTTAGAATCATCGATATGCCAATGCTATTATATTGCTCAAAGACAAAACCTGGAAATACGAATTCCGATGGAGCCACTTCTGCGTTTTGTCCCACTTGCTTTATTCGTCCCACTATATTAGATTAGTGTCACCACCAGGGCGGGGTGGCACAGATGGAAGTTTTGGAACTTGCGGAAGAAGTGATAGACACCGAATTCAAGGGAGAGACGAATCGCGCGGAAGTTCCGGAACTTCGGAGCCGGACGCGCCTGAGTGAAAAGGGGCGGCTGGTGATTCCGGCGGCGATGCGCAAGGCGCTGGAGATGGACGCGGGAGATGTGCTTGAGCTGTGCATCGTGAATGGCGAACTTTGCATTACGACGCTGCGCAGCCGCATTCGGCGCGTTCAGGAGCGGGCAAGCCGATTCGTCCAACCAGGAACCCTTGTTTCCGATGAGTTGAGCGCGGAGCGGCGCGAGGCTGCCAAAAATGAATGAAGTTGTGCTGGATGCCTCTGCCATTCTCGCGATTGTCTTTCAGGAACGAGGCGCCGAGAAGCTGACCGTCGAGATCATGAAAGACGCTGTGATCAGCACGGTCAACCTCGCCGAGGTGCAGTCCAAGCTGGTCAAGAAGGGGTACGATCCCGATGAAGCCTGGGAGGATGCTACCTCGCTTGTCTCAGCGGCGGTTCGCTTCACCAGCGAGCAGGCGAAGATCGCCGGGAGCCTGATTACCCAGACTGAGAAGGTTGGGCTGTCTTTGGGAGATCGATCGTGCCTGGCGCTGGCGATTGCGCTCAAGGCTCCGGTCTACACGACCGAACAGGCTTGGCGGGAGCTGAAGGTGGGCGTTCCGATTCATGTGATTCGGTGAACTCATGGCCATAGGCATTCAAGCCCCAGCAGCACCCCACATCATCAACGCCGAAGTTCCCACGGCCGAGATGCTGACCTACGGAACCCTTCTAGAGCGGTTCTCCAATACATATGACCTTACCGATTCTATCGAAGGTGGCTTTTTCTTGAGGAAAAAGCCACTCTGCGGCGTGGTTTCGGTATACAGCAATTGGAGAACCGCTATAACTTCCATTCGGAACACCCAAGGCGTCTTCACCGTAAACCTTCCCGGCTGGATTAATAATTGTCTGGTTGGAACGTCATCTCTATGAACAGACGAGAAGGTGAGCCAGTGGCCGCTGCAAGCCCAGTCATGCCGTCAATGGAGAGCAGTGAGATTCTTTCGCAATTGTTCGCGGAACATCATCGGCGCGTTCTCATTGCGGCCTGGCGCATCACCGGCAGCATGGCCGATGCGGAGGATGTTGCGCAGGCGGTGTTTCTGCGGCTGGCTGGCGGTAAAGGCCCGCCTATCGCGAATGCCGGCAGCTACCTTTACAGGGCTGCGATCAACGGGGCTCTCGATCTGCTAAGGCGACAGAAAACCGCACCGGCGGAATCGCTTGAGGCCGCAAGCGAAGTCTCTGCCTGGCAGGGTAGTTCCCCTGAAGCAGATGCCTCAAACCGGGAGTTAGGCGCCTGGCTCAGGCTTGCGATCGGCGAATTGGCTCCGCGTGCGGCTGAAATGTTCACCTTGCGATACCTGGAAGATTTAGGGAATCGGGAGATCGCGGTCTTGATGGGAACTTCGCAGGCGGTTGTCGCTGTGACCCTTCATCGGGCGCGAGCCAAACTGAAAAAGAGACTCAGAGAATTGAAGCGGGGAAGACAATGAGACGAGATGACGAGAAGCGTCTGAATAATGCTGTACAGGCAATGCAAGCCGACGAACCCGATGCCGCGCAGGTCGCAGCCTCCGCCGGGCGAGTTGCCGCCCGCCTGGATATCGACTTCGTCGCCAGCCGCGACCGGTTCAGCAACGCACCGCGGCTGGCAATCATGAATTGGTCCGCGCCCGCCACGGCACGCGCGTCTGATTGGCAGCCACGGCGATTCGGCTTGGCGCTGGCCGCGTGCTTCGCGCTCATGGCTTGCGCGCTTTTTATCTACAAGGCCTATTGGCAAATTCCGGCGGGAGTCCGGGCCGAGGTGCGATCCATCGATGGCTTCGCCTATCGCATCTCTAATACTGGAGATCGTCCGCTCTCTCCCGGAGACAAATTAACCGAGGGTGAACATCTGCGCACGAGCGGGGGCGCGCATGCCGTTCTTCAGCTCACAGATGGATCAACCGTTGAGGTCAATGAAAGAAGCGTGCTTGGAGTCGGAGCCAGGGGCCGCAGTATGACCGTCACGCTCGACAACGGATCCGTCATCGTGCAAGCCCCCATGCGCATCTCCGGTCATTTGTATGTGAAAACGCCGGATTGCCGCGTCGCATTCACAGACACGATCTTCTCCGTCAATGCCGGAATCAAAGGCTCACGGGTGGCGGTCCTGCAAGGCTCTGTTCACGTTACGCATGACGGAATCGATACGCTGATCCAGGCCGGCGGCCAGGTGGCGACGAGCGGCAACCTGGGCGCCGCATCGGTTGAAGATCAGATCTCCTGGAGCCATGACCGCGAAAAGTACCTGACTTTGCTGGCGCAACTATCCGCACCTCAGAACCAGGTCAATCAGATTCCATTTCCTTCGCCCAGATACACCAGCGAGATGGCAAACAGTCCCAATTCATCGAGAGCCGATCATCCCGGCAAGAAGGTTCTCGAAAACAGCGGTACGGGAGAGAATCAGTATTTGATCGCGGAGCATTCCGAGTCGAATGGCCAGTCTGAGGACCATTTGAACCAGCAATTGGCAGGAACGAGCCAGCCAGTGGCCGCCCCCGCTCCCATGGCTTCGCACGACTTCATCACGCCGAATGCGGCGAAAGATGCCCCGGTGGGCAGGGTTACGGTTGCGCAACTGGAGCAGGCGCTGGCAACGGCGCGCAAACGGCCGGATGCGGAGGTGGCGCGGCAGCTCTCCGGCCTGGAGCTTACCGAGCGGCTGAACACAGCCAAGCTCACGCAACTGAAAGCGGATATGCCGGGCGACAAGGCCCGCGAGCAGTTGGTGATCCTGGCCGATTCGGCGGCATTTCTTGATCCGCCGGCGACGGAGATTCCCGCGGACGCCGCGCCGGACCCAGCCGCGGCGCACCAGATGCTGACGCAGATCGTGAATTACGTAAATACCACCATACGCCAGTTGCCGAATCTGATGGCGGTGCGGGATACGATTGGCTTTGTGGACAGACCGCGGAAGGATGTGCCAGTCCCTACCGGCATTAACACGGAGGCTGCCATGCCGTTGCACTTCATCGGAAGATCCAGCGTCACAGTCACGTACCGCGACCGCAAGGAAGTGTTGGATGGGAAGGCGGTGAAGGTTGGAAAGCAGATTGGCGGTCTGGCCACATCGGGCGAGTTTGGGCCGATCCTCGGCGTGGCTGTGGGGGATGCGCTTCATGGGAAGATTACGTGGAGCCGTTGGGAGCAGGGCGCGAACGGGAAAGAAGCGGTCTTCCACTACGCGGTTCCCAGCGAGAAGTCGCATTACCCGGTGCAGTTCTGCTGCCAATTCGACGGAGTAAGAGTCGACACCACTCCGGCCATGAGCCTGTTCAAGGAGACCGTCGGCTATCACGGTGAGATTGTTTTCGATCCTGAGAGTGGCGCCGTGCTTCGCATCACGATGGAGTCTGAACTTCCCCCTCGTGAACTGGTCTCCAAAGCCAGCCTCATGGTCGAATACAGTTCGGTTGAGATAGGGGGACAGAAATACATATGTCCGGCAAGAAGCGTCTCCAATTTGACGGCGTTTGATGGACTGCTAACCGGGGCGTTTTCCATGACGAGATACAGGGGCCCGTCAAAGACCTATTTGAATGACGTTGCCTTTGGGCAATATCGCCGTTCTGGCACGGAGTCGCGGATTCTAGCCGGGAATAGCGTGGAACCAGGTGCGCCGTCTGGTCCGGCCTCCGCAGATTCACCGTATTCCAATCCATCCCGTGCTGTAACTCACTGATCGGAAAATGAATACAGAGTCATCAAACAGCGTGAGCTGACAGAGTTGCGAGTCAATAGCATTGAACGGTAGACTTCAACGGTAGCTCGACAAGGAGATTTTCAGATGCGGAAGCTGTTTTTGCTTTTTCTGTTGGCAGGCATAGCCCTGCCTGTGTTTGCGGATAAGGACGCCGCTGTGGCAAAGGTCACAGTGGCCCAACTGGAGCAGGCTCTGGCAACGGCACACGACCGGCCGGATGCGGAGGTGGCGCAGCAGCTTTCCGGCATGGAACTTACGGAACGGCTGAGCACGGCCAAACTCACCCATTTGAAAGCGAATTTGCCGGGCGGCAAGGCTCAGGAGGCGCTGGTGATCCTGGCCGATTCGGCGGCATTACTCGATCCGCCGGCGGCGGAGATCCTCGCGGACGCCGCGCCGGATCAGGCCGCGGCACGCCAGATGTTGACCGGGATCGTGAACTATGTCAATTCGACCGTCCGTCAGTTGCCGAATCTGATGGCGGTGCGGGAGACGACCGGCTTTGAGGACAGGCCGCAGCAGGATGAGCAAGGACCAACCGGCATATCCACGCTGGCTGCCATGCCCTTGCACTCCATGGGCAGGTCCAGCGTCACGGTGACGTACCGCGACCGCCAGGAAGTGGTGGATGAGAAGGCATTGAAGCATGGTCCGAAGATTGGCGGCCTGGAGGTCAAGGGCGAGTTTGGGCCGATTCTGAGCCGGGTGGTTGCCGATGCGCTGCTGGGCAAGATTACATGGGGNNCGCTGGGAGCAGGGCGCCAGCGGGAAAGAGGCGGTCTTTCAATATATGGTTCCCAACGAGAAGTCGCATTACCTGGTGCAGTTCTGCTGCATTCTTGACGGATTTAATTCTGACGGAAGTCCGATTGCGCGCGTCTTCAGCGAAAACGCCGCCTATCACGGGGAGATTGCGTTCGATCCGGCAAGTGGAGCGATTCTGCGCATTGCGATGGAGTCCGAAATGCCGGCTGGGGAATTGGTCACCAAGGCCGCCATGCTGGTCGAATACGGCCCGATGGAGATTGCGGGAAAAAACTATGTCTGTCCCACGAAGAGCGTCTCCATNNTTAATGGCGCATACGGGGCAGCAGAGCGGGATGATTTCCAAGGAGCATTACAAGGGCTCCGCAAAGACCTATCTGAATGACGTTGCATATGGGCAATATCGCCGCTTTGGTTCCGAGACGCGGATTTTGGCCGGAGACGGCGGAGACTCGAACCACCCGGCAGGGCCTACCTCGGCGGATGCACCGTATTCTCCTTCCTCGAGGGCGGTAACCCACTGAGTGCGGAATGAGGCGCGCCG
>PMTP01000064.1 GCA_003167305.1 Acidobacteriaceae bacterium | reverse complement strand
TGCATGGATGCGATGCCGTGACGGCCGAGGAAGTCGACAAAATCCTGCTTGCGCACAGTCTTCACCTGGCAGGGTTCGATGGCCTCGGCGGTGACCTCGTGGGGAACATTGGCCAGCACCGCGCTCAGGCCCATCACGTCGCCGGGGCCGGCTATTTTGAGGATCATGGTCTTGCCGTCGCGCGAGGTGGAGGAGATTTTTACCTGTCCGAAGCAGATAACAAAGACGTTGCGCGCCGGGTCGCCCTCGGAAAAGAGCTTGGCGCCGCGGGCATGGCTCATCATGATGCCGATGCCGTCATAGTCGGCGAGGGCTTCGGGGGTGAGATTGCAGAACATCCTCAAATGCCGATGTTCACAATTCACGCAATCTTCCGGGGGGTGATGGGGATGAAATGTTGCCATGAGCTCGCTGGCGTGCAAACTGAGTATAGCGCACTTGGGCGGGATGCAGGGCAGGATTTTCCCTGAATCTCCGCCGCGGTCCCGAAAAGGTTGCGGCGCGGAGATTACGCTGGTTGCAAATTGCCACCCCACAGCCAATCAGGCCGCGGGGCTTCCCTGCCGGGGATGCACGGCGCGGCAGAGGCAGCACGTGTAATAGGCGCGGGAAACCTCGCGGGCCTGTTCCTCCAACAGCCGCATCCGCAGCGGAGAATAGCTTTGAAACGCCTCTCTGAGCGCTTCAATGGGCAGCATCAACAGTGAACCGGCGGTCTGCGCGGTGAGCGTGTAGGTATGCGGGGCGTCCCCCAGGGCGGCCGCCAGTTCCAGCAGGTCTCCGGCGCGGGCCGGGGAAAGCTCCAGCCGCGTATGAAGCCGCTCGGTCTGGCGCTGGAACCGGCCCGAGACGACTAGGTAGAGCCCCCGGCAGTCCTCGGACTGGCGAAAGACAACCTCCCCGGCGGCAAAACCGAGGCTCCGGGCCGAGCCGTTCAGCAGCAGACCAATGGACGCGGGGCACTCCAGCAGCTCGGCCACGGGATGCGCGCGGACGGCCTCTATTCGCCTGGATCTGGACTCACGTTGCATGCTTCCATCTCCTTTTGCATTTGCCCTGATGTCACGGCGGGTCGGGGCTGCGCCCTTTTTGCCGGCCGCTTGCGGGCGAAGGCTTTTGGTGATGCGAGTTTGATAGGAACCGAATTCCATGGACGGATCACCGCTCATCAGGAACAGGGCTGATTGAGGTTCGATGTATCCCAGATCCCAAAATTAGGAGCTGGGGCACCCATCATTTGCGCACCCGGTCCGGGTTATTCCGGCGGCACGCAGAGAACCGGCACACGCGAGCGGGCCAGCAAGGCGAAGGCGGTGCCGTGCGGCCCCGGCGTGCCGCTCAAGCGCTTGACGCCGGCTACCAGAATGCAGGGATGATTCTCGGCGATTCCCTCGACGATGGCGTCGGCCGGGTTGCCGTCCTTGACGATGCAACGCACCGGAAACGCTCCGTGCGACTCGATGGCAAACTCCTCCAGCGTGGTCGCGCAGGGGTCCGGATTCTCCGCTGCCTCGGCCAGCGTGCGCGCATGAAGCAGCAGCAGGGGGCGCTCGAAGACACGCGCCAGTGAGCTGGCTGTGGCCATCGCCGCGGCGGCAGCCTCGTTGCGCTCCATGGCCAGTAGCACCGGCCCGCCCGGCGTGGGGCGGAAGGGTCCGGCATTCCAATCAGCGGCCACCGCCAGCACCGGGCACGGCGCCTGCCGCACGAGCTGCTCGGCGATGGCGCCCACAATCACCGGACCGGCGCCCTCCATGCCCTTGGTGCCGATCACGATCAGCCCGGCCTGGTACTGCCGGACCACATCCAGAAGCATCTGCGCCACCGCGCCTTGGCGTAGCTCGGAGTGGCTGGGGATGCCCTCGCGCAGCAGCTCCCCGGACAATTTGTCCAGCACCGCGCGCGCTTCCTCGGGAAGAATTTTCAGAACCCGGCCGGGAACCGAATCCACCTCGGCATATTCCATGGGATCGATGCCGTGAGCGAGCACAATACGCGCGCCATAGGCCGCGGCCAGCTTGCGGGCATACTCCAGAGCCGCTTCCGAGCGCCCTGTCAGCTCTGTAGCCACGACGATGGTCTTCAATCCGCTGGCAAAGCTCATGGATACCTCCCGGCGCACACTGCGCCCTTCTGGTTTCCTGTCTATAGGATTCCGAGTCTGCGCTCCCGGAATGAGCAATGGCAGTGACACCATTCACCCCGAACTGTGACTCGTGTCACAAGTTACGCTTCAAAGAGGGCCGAAAGCGCGCCGCAGATGCCCGTCCTGCGAGCAGCCACGGTCAAACGGGTGTACGCCGGGACGCCCAATACGATAGGATTTCCCTGTTATGACAAACGCAAAAAATCGCTCCGTATACAGTTATTCTTTGGGAATCGCGGGCTTTCTCTCGATTCTTCTCTGTGGCGCGCTCAGCGCCTCCGCGCAGGCGCCCGCGCCGGATTCACCTGCGATTGAGGCCAAGGCCCATGCCCTGGTGGCCAAGCTCACCCTGGAAGAAAAGATCAAGCTGCTGGGCGGCGTGGACGGAATGTTCACCCAAGCGGTGCCCTCCATCGGCCTGCCGCGCTTCAAAATGTCCGACGCTTCCGTCGGCGTGCGCACTTGGGGACCGACAACCGCCTATGCCGGCGGGGTCGCGCTGGCCGCAACCTGGGATAAAGGCTTCGCTCGCAGCCTGGGCGAGGGCCTGGGCAAGGATGCCCGCGCCCGCGGCGTCAACTTCCTGCTTGGACCGGGCGTGAACATCGCCCGTTCTTCCGTGGGAGGTCGCAACTTCGAATACCTCTCCGAAGATCCTTATCTGAATTCCACGCTGGTGGTTCCCTACATCGAGGGCGTGCAATCGCAGGGCGTTATCGCCACCGTCAAGCACTATGCCCTGAACGATCAGGAGTACAACCGGCACAATGTGGACGTGGAGGTGGACGAGCGAACGATGCGCGAGATCTATCTGCCCGCCTTCGAGGCCGCCGTCACCAAGGCCCATGTGGACGCGGTGATGGACTCCTACAACCTGGTCAATGGCGCCCACGCCACGCAGAACGAGTTTCTCAATCTGAAAGTGCTCAAAGGCGATTGGGGCTTCCAGAGCATTCTGATGTCCGATTGGGACGCGACCTATGACGGCGTGGCCGCGGCCAACAACGGCCTTGATCTGGAGATGCCCAGCGCACGCTTCATGAACGCCGCAACGCTGCTGGCCGCCGTCAAGAATGGCTCGGTGAAGGAGTCCACCATCGACGACAAGGTGCTGCGGCTCCTGCGCACCATGCTGCGCTATGGCTTCCTGGACCGGCCGCAATTCGATCCGGCCGACTCGACCTACTCGGTGGCTGATCGTGCCGTCGCCCTGAACGGCGCGCTGGAAAGCATCACTCTGCTGAAGAACGAGGACCATGCGCTGCCGCTCGAACCGGCCAAAGTGAAGACCATCGCGGTCATCGGACCAGACGCCTGGCCGGCGGTTGTCGGCGGCGGAGGCTCTTCCGAAGCAGATGCCTTCGAGCCGGTCAGCATCCTGACAGGCATTGCCAATGTGGCCGGCCCCAAGGTCAGCGTCCTCTACAGCCGCGGCCTGCCCGATCTTGGAGAGATCTTCAGGAGAACCCGCTGGGAGGGCGCAATCCAGGTGGATGATTATCCCAGCAGGGACTTCACCGGAACGCCGCAATCCTCAACCGAGCGGGGAGTCGCCAATTGGGGAGAGAATGGCTGGGAGCCCGAGGCCGCAACGCCGCACAGCATCCGATACACCGCTCACTACAAGGCGGAGAAGGCCGGCAAATATCTGGTTCTGGCTGCCGCGTCGGGTTGGGGCCGAAACGGATTCAAGGTGCTGGTGAACGGCAAAGAGGTTCTCCACCAGGAGCGCGCCGAGGGCCAGGTTCCGCAGTCGGCTACCGTCGAACTCGCAGCCGGCGAGATGGCCAGTGTGGTCGCCGAGCTTTTGCCTCGCACCACATCGCCGCGCTTCGGCCTGGGCGTTGCCTATCTGCCGGAGCTGATCACCGCCGAAGCCAAGGAGATGGCCGCTAAGGCCGACGTGGTGGTCGTCGCCGCCGGCTTCAATACGCAGTCCGAGGGCGAGGGCCATGACCGCACCTTCGCGCTGCCCTGGGGCCAGGACGCGCTGATCGAGAGCATCGCGGCCATCAATCCCCACACTGTTGTCACGCTCACCGGCGGCGGCGCCATGGATACGCGCGGCTGGCTGGACAAGGTTCCCGCGCTGCTGCACCTTTATTATCCCGGCCAGGAGGGCGGCACGGCCGTCGGCCAGATTCTCTTCGGCCTGCACAACCCCGAAGGCAAGCTGCCGGTCAGCTTCGAGCGCAGTTGGGAGGAGAGCCCTTCGGCCAGCATCTACTATCCGATCAAGGGCGCGGATACCTCGCTGCACGTGACCGAAAACGGCAAGCCGCCGGTCGATTACGTCATCCCCCACGTGAAGTACGAGGACAAGCTGATGGTCGGCTACCGCTATTGGACGACCACCGGCAAGCACCCGCTCTTCCCCTTCGGCTACGGGCTGAGCTACACCACCTTCAGCTTCGCAAAGCTGGAAGCGCCGGCAACGGCGGTCTACGGCTCGACCGTCCCGGTCAGCTTCGATGTGACCAACACCGGCAGCGTGGCCGGCGCCGAAGTGGCCCAGCTTTACGTCTCCGATCCTTCCGCCAAAGCCTCCCGCCCGGAGCGCGAGCTGAAGGGCTTCGAGAAGGTGCGCCTGGCTCCCGGCGAGACCAGGCGCGTGACTCTCAACCTGGACGCCCGCGCCTTCAGCTACTGGGATGAAGCCGCCCACAAATGGACGATCGATCCCGGCAAGTTTGTGATTCGCGTCGGCGATTCCAGCGAGAACACCCCGCTCAGCGCGGAGGTTACGCTGAAGTAGCGATTCAGAGAATCAACAAAAACGGCCTGCCCTTCAATCGGGACAGGCCGTTTTTTTCAAAGTTGAAAGATCCAGCCTGCGCCTGAGCCTTCCAGTGCTTAGAATGGATGGGGCGGGAATTCGTGGACTCCGCCGCTTCGAAAATCAAAAGTATGCGATTTTCAGGTAGATAAACCATTATTCTGTCGCGGAGGCTTCTATCACCATGCGTAAGCTTAACCTCGGAATAACATTCTTGCTGGGGAGTATCGTTATGTCTCTTTCTTCGCCGGCCGGCGCTTCGCCCGCGCAGAGCGCGTCGCCGCTCGGCATCTTTCAGAATCATGGCGACATCGGCACGGTGCTTCACGCTGGAAGCGCGCAGTATGACACCGCGCACGGCGCTTACACGCTTACCGGCAGCGGAGAAAATGTTTGGTTCATTGCCGACGCCTTCCAATTCGCATGGAAACAGGTCTCCGGGGACGTTGCGCTGACCGCCGACATCGCCTTCCCCGAGCCGGGCGGCAACCCGCATCGCAAGGCGGTGCTGATGATTCGCCAGAGCCTCGACGCCGGCTCGGCCTACGCCGACGTGGCACTGCACGGCGTGGGACTCACCTCGCTCCAGTACCGCGACGCTCAGGGAGCGGTGACCCATGAGATCCAGGCCAACCTCTCCGCTCCTCATCGCCTGCGCATAGAGAAGCGCGGCGACTTTATCTATCTCTTTCTGGCCTCTGCCGCGGGCCAGCCTCTGAAGACCTCCGGCGCATCCGTCAAAATTCCCATGCAGGGACCGTTTTACATCGGCATTGGCGTCTGCTCTCACGACAAGGATGTCGTCGAGAAGGCCGTCTTCTCCAAAGTCGAACTCTCCGTGCCAGCGCCGCTGACGGCCTCACCTGTCCTCTACAGCACTCTGGAAACAGTGCCCATTGACTCGACCGACCGCCGCGTTGTCTATGTCGCCGCGAGCCACTTCGAGGCGCCTAACTGGACCACCGACGGCGCGCACTTCTTCTTCAACAGCGATGGCCGCATCCTGCATTTGCCCGTTACCGGTGGTACGCCGGAGATCATCGACACCGGCACGGCTATCCATTGCAACAACGACCACGGCCTCTCACCGGATCAGAAGTGGATGGCTATCAGCGACCAGACGCAAGCCGACCACCTGTCTACCATTTACATCGTTCCCATCGGCGGCGGCGCGCCGCACCGCGTCACGCGGAACTCCCCATCTTACTGGCACGGCTGGTCGCCGGATGGCAAAACCCTCGCCTTCACCGGCCAGCGCAACGGTGACTTCGACATCTACACAATTCCCGCGGCGGGTGGCGATGAAACCCGCCTGACCACTGCCAAAGCCCTCGATGACGGCCCCGAGTATTCGCCCGACGGCAAGCACATCTACTTCAACTCCGAGCGCACCGGGCACATGCAGATCTGGCGGATGCTGGCCGACGGCAGCGCGCAGGAGCAGATCACCTCGGACGAATTCAACAACTGGTTTCCGCACATCTCTCCCGATGGCAAGTGGATGGCCTTCCTCTCTTATGGGAACGAAGTCACAGGCCATCCAGCCAACAAAGACGTGCAAATTCGCCTGATGGCGCTTGTGGACCGCAAGATTTCGGTGCTCGCCAAGCTCTTCGGCGGACAAGGCACCATCAATGTTCCTTCCTGGTCGCCCGACAGCCAGAAGGTGGCTTTCGTCAGTTACCAACTGCTGCCTGCCGAAGAAACGGCAAAATAGGGAGAGAATCCGTCATGCGCCTTGGTGTCTTCACGCCGTTGCTCTCGCAGCTTCCGCTCGCTTCCGTTCTCGACAAACTAAAATTCCTGGGCATCGATACCGTTGAGCTGGCCACCGGCAACTATCCCGGCGACGCGCACTGCAAACTCTCCATGCTCGAGGACAGCTCCGCCCTGGCCGAGTTTCAGAAGATGCTGGCCGATCACGGCGCATCGATCAGCGCGCTCAGTTGCCATGGCAACGCGCTGCATCCCGACAAGGCCCGCGCCATGCACGACCGCGAGGTCTGCTGCAAGACCATCTTGCTGGCGGAAAAGCTCGGCATTCCCGTGGTCGTGGATTTCTCCGGCTGCCCCGGCGACTCGCCCCAATCGACAGCTCCTAACTGGGTCACCTGCCCCTGGCCGCCCGACTACCTCAAGGTGCTGGACTGGCAATGGAATGAAGTGGTGACGCCTTACTGGATCGAGCACGGCAAATTCGCCGCCGACCATGGCGTGAAGATCGCCATCGAGATGCATCCCGGCTTCGTGGTCTACAGCCCGGAGACGATGCTGCGGCTGCGCGCCATCGCCGGACCCAGCGTCGGTGCCAACCTCGATCCCAGCCATCTCTTCTGGCAGGGCATCGATCCCATCGCCGCCATTCGCGTGCTGGGCGAAGCGATTTTTTATGTTCACGCCAAGGACACGCAGATCTACACGGCCAATCTGCCGCGCACCGGCGTGCTCGACACCAAGCCCTACACCGAGGAGCGCGAGCGCGGATGGATCTTCCGGACCTGCGGTTACGGGCACGGCGCCGAATGGTGGAGCGAGTTCATCTCCACGCTGCGGATGTTTGGCTACGATTACGTGCTCTCCATCGAGCACGAGGACAGCCTGCTCAGCGCCGAAGAGGGCCTGACCAAGGCGGCAAGCTTCCTCAGCGGTATCGTGATCCGTGAGCCGGCCGGCGCTGCCTGGTGGGTCTGATGAAGCAACAAATGGTGAAACGATGAAACCAAGTAAAGTGGCAATCTTCGGCACCGGCTTCATGGGCCGGGTTCATCTCGACGCGCTCAGGCGGCAGGAATTCGTCGAGATCGTGGCCATCGCAGGCAGGAATCTGGAAGTCGCGCGGAAGCTGGGCGCGGGCTTTGGCGTCTCCGCGATTACCGCCGACTATCGGGAGATTCTGCGCGATCCGGCCGTCGATGCAGTCCACATCCTCACCCCCAACGCGCTGCATTATTCCATGGCCAAAGAGGCGCTCGAAGCCGGCAAGCACGTGGTCTGCGAAAAGCCCCTGGCCACATCCGTCCGGGAGGCGCAGGAACTGGTTGCCCTGGCGGCGCAAAAGGGATTGCGCAACTGCGTCTGCCACAATCTGCGCTACTACCCCATGGTGCAGCAGTTGCGCCGCATGAGAGAGGCCGGAGAACTGGGCGAAATCCTCTCCGTGCAGGGCGGATATTCGCAGGACTGGCTGCTCTACGAGACGGACTGGAACTGGCGCATCGACTCGCAGGCTGGTGGCGCGTCGCGCTGCATGGCCGATATCGGCTCGCACTGGTTCGACATGGCCGAGCACGTCACCGGCCTGCGCGTCACCAAGCTGGTCGCCGACTTGCAGACCTTCCACGCGACCCGCAAGCAGCCCAAACACTCCGTCGAGAGCTTTGCCAACAAGCTGCTCGGCCCGGAAGAAACCATTGTAACTTCAGTAGATACGGAAGACTTCGGCACTGTCCTGTTTCACATGGGCGTGCGCGCACGCGGAAGCGTGGTCGCCAGCCAGGTCTCCGCGGGACGCAAAAACCGGCTGCACATCGAAGTCTACGGCAGCAAGGCCGGGGCGGCATGGGATCAGGAACGGCCCAATGAACTCTGGGTCGGCCACCGCGATACAGGCAACGATATCATTCTCAAGGATCCGGCGCTGCTCACCCCCGAGGCGCGCTCTTACGCCGACCTGCCCGGCGGCCACACGGAAGGCTACGATGACGCATTCAAGCAATTATTCCGCCGCTTTTATGCCTCCATCGGCACGCCCGGCCTCGCACCGGAATATCCGCAGTTCGCCGACGGGTTGCGGCAGCTGATCATTCTTCAGGCCGAGCTGGAGAGCCATAAAACAAGAAGCTGGGTCGAGGTTCCCGCGCTCTAAGAAGGAATACGAAAGAGAGGCCGCCCAATGTTGATCTTCGCCGCCATAGTCGCCATCTTCGTCTACGGAATGATTGCCGCCATGCTGGGCACCATCCTGCCCAACCTCTCGGATCGTTTCCGCCTCACTCCCGCGCAGAATGGAAGCATCGCCTTCGCGCAGGCGCTGGGGCTGATTATCGCTTCGCTCAGCGTGGGCCCGCTGCTGGATAGCGAAGGCAAGAAGATCGGCATCATGCTGGGCCTGGCCCTCATCGCCCTCGCGCTTTACGCCCTGCCGCGCTCGCCGGGCTTCCGCGTCATTCTCTTCCTGCTGTTTCTGCTGGGAGCAGGCGGGGGCATCGTGGTGACGGGCGCCAATGCGCTTGTAAGCGATGTAAGCGAGGCGCATCGCGCCATCGCTTTGAACCTCGTCAACCTTTTCTTCGGCCTGGGCGGACTGGCTACGCCCTTTATCTCCGCCAATCTCTTCAAGAGCAACTGGGTGCGCCTCTGCTACACCGTCGCCACGCTCACCGTCGTCGCGCTGGCGATTCAGGCCGTCGCTAAAATGCCTCCGCCCACGGGCGCGGCGCGCTTCCTGCTGGCAGACGCGGGGCCAGTCCTTGGCCGCCCGCTGCTCTTTCTGCTGGGCTTTTTTCTCTTCCTTTACATCACCTGCGAGGTGGGCGTGTGGAATTGGCTGCCGCGCCACCTCATCGCCCAGGGCATTCCCGAATCGCGCGCGCTGAACATCCTCTCGCTGGGATTCGCGCTCGGCCTGCTCATCGGCCGGGTCGGCGTCTCGCCCATTCTGATGAGCGTCGCCCCGATTGATGTCACCTTGGCCGCGTCTGCCGCTATGGCTGTGACAACCTTTCTCATGCTGCGAACCGGCAA
>PMTP01000099.1 GCA_003167305.1 Acidobacteriaceae bacterium | reverse complement strand
CCCGCCGGTGAGACCCACTCTCAGCATTAAAAACCTCTACTTAATCAGATGTTTTGAAAAGCGGCTTCAGTCAGGCCATTAAACTCAAGATTCAAGCCGTGTGAGCTGTTGCTGAGCAAGACGGCGATACTTGCCTCTGTGGTCTGTGTCGCGTGTAATTCGAAAGTGTTCGATAGCCTTGCTTGAATCTTCTAATGCGAGAAACGCTAAACCGATCTGCCAGTGTGTTGTAGCCATCGCTAATTCTCTGTGACTAGCGATGCGGCCACCCAGAATCAATTTAACCAGGATGGAGTTGTGAGGTCTCGTGTGCCGTGATTCCGCAATAGCAGATTCGACTAATCGCGATGCCCGATCTATTGCCTGCCGGGCTTCTGATCGCCTACTAAGCTGCACTAAGGCCTGGGTTCTTCGCGCCCAGTACCTTGCGCGCCTCAAATCGTCGTTTACCCCGCCGCCGAAGTAGATATCCCGTCTCGACCGGCCTGTACTAAGTTCCATGGCTTGTTCCGCCATGTCAAGGGCTTTCTCCGGGTCAGTTCCCATCTGTAGAAGCAAATCTGCCATACTAACTTGACCGCTTCCAGTTGAATCTCCCAATTCAAGTGCGCGCTCCAGATATTCCTTTGAATCCTTATAACGTCCCTGATCCATAAGAGCATCAGCCAGGCAAACCAATGGACGTACTTGATCTGAGGGGTCTAGCATGGCCAAAGATCGGCGATAGTACTTCTCTGCTTTTTCGGGCTGTCCAGCCAATAATAAATCCAGCCCCTTCCTTCGAAGCCTGAGTTCGGGCGGACAATGTCCCAAGTTCCGGAGATAAATAACGTAGGCTCCAGCGATTACTAAAATTACCAGTATCTGACTGATCCAGGGCTTATCCCAAGATGTCAGAATCGCGATAGCAGTACCAAGCGTAATCATGTATCTGTTCCTTTCATATTGGAAGGCCGATTAATTTGTTACAGCCCTCGCCGCATCTTCGCGGCGCGCACGGTGTTGGCCATGAGCATGGCGATGGTCAGCTTGCCCACGCCGCCGGGAACCGGCGTATACGCTCCGGCCAGCTCGAATGCCTTGGGATGAACGTCGCCCACCAGCGTCGAACCCCTCTTACTAAAAGTTGCCTCGCGCTTGGCGTCGCCGGCAAACAAGCGGTCGAATTCGCCGCGATCGGTGATGCGATTCATGCCCACGTCGATGATTGTCGCACCCGGCCTGACCATCTCTGGCGTGATGAAGCCGGCTCGGCCGATGGCGGCCACCAGAATGTCGGCCTGGCGGATGATCGCGCCCAAATCGCGGGTCTTCGAGTGGCAAATGGTCACCGTGGCGTTCTGGTGCAGCAGCAGCATCGCCGCCGGCTTGCCCACAATGTCGCTGCGGCCCACCACCACGGCGTGCTGGCCGCTGATGGGAATCCCGCTGCGCTTGAGAATCTCGATGATTCCGGCTGGCGTGCAAGGCGCCAGCGCCGTCCGCCCTGCCATCAATCGGCCCGCATTCACCGGATGGAAGCCGTCCACATCCTTGGCCGGCGAGACCGCGTCCAGCAGCGCCTTCGTATCCACCTGCGTGGGCAGCGGCAACTGAATCAGAATGCCGTCGATCTCGTCGCGGGCGTTGAGGGAGGCCACCAACGCCAGAATCTCTTCTGTGGTGACGGTGGCGGGCGGTTTAATCAGGTCGCTATAAATGCCCAGTTCGGCGCAGCTTTGCACCTTGCTGCGGACGTAGATCTCCGACGCGGCCACGTTGCCCACCAGCACCGCCGCCATGCCCGGCCGAACGCCCAGCGCGGCCAGCGCACGGACCTCTTCGGCCACCTCCTGCTTGATCGCCGCTGCAATCGCCACGCCATCGAGTATTTTCGTCATCTTGCGCTCCTCAGATTCATCGTATCGCCTCTCGCCTCTGCTGCGGAACATGCAGCGCATCCCACACTGAAACGAAGCGCCGCGGGGCTCCGTCGGGCGGTCTGCGGCCCTCTCGCGTGTGATTTGCCTCACATACAGGCCCGTGGTGAATTCCTGTACGGTCAGAACTGCGAGGAATGTTTCAGATCACGTCGGCATTGATGTGCGGAAGCTCCCGGCAGCGGCGTTTTGGAGAGGGTTGAATGAGTATCTTCAAGGATGCAGGGCATCTTTTCCGGTTTGCGGGGCTCTTTGTCCTCGCCTTTCTGGTCTTTCTGGTCGTGCGCCACTACGTGGTTCCCAAAAGCTTTGGGCAGTATGGGCACTATCGCGGGGCGGCCATCGGCGAGATTGCACAGCACCCGGCGAAGTTTGCCGGCCACGAGGCGTGCGAGACCTGCCACTCTGACGTGGCGGACAAAAAGAAAGCCGGCAAGCACGCACATGTGAACTGCGAAGCCTGCCACGGCGCGATCTTCGAGCGTTTGCCGGTTGCGGAGCAGCCCAAGCCGAACCTCTTCCAGCGCGCTGTCGCCTTAGTTGTTCATCCGCTCCCATCCGATCCGCCGCTCCTTCGCCATGCCGAGGATCCAACAGTGAAGCCAGTCTTACCGGATACGGCGGTGCTCTGCGCCAGCTGCCATACGGCCAGCGCCGCCAAGCCCAAGGGCTTTCCGCAGGTGGTTCCTGCTGAGCACTCGAACGGAATGCCGTGTGAGACTTGCCATCAGCCGCACAGTCCCGGGATGGCTACGCCGGTGGCGGCAGCCGGAGGTGCGAAATGAATCTATCACGGCGTCAAATGCTGATTCTATTGCCGGCGGCGGCGGTGGCGTGGAAGTCCGTGCTGGCCGGAAGCCCGGAGGAGTCGCCCAACTACAAGATGACGGACCACTGGTGGGGAATGCTGATCGACATTCCCAAGTGCATCGGCTGCGGCAACTGCGTGCGCGCCTGCGCCACCGAGAATGACGTGCCCGACGGTTACTTCCGCACCTGGGTGGAACGCTACCACAGGTCGGACTGGCCGATGAATGAATCCGGGGAGGTTACGGCCAACCCCTTGATCGTCCCCGAGGTCATCTCGCCGGACGGCGGCAAGGAAGGATTCCCGGCGGCCACCGATGAAAGCGGGAAGTACTTCTTCGTTCCCAAGATGTGCAACCACTGCGCGGATTCGCCCTGCACGCAGGTCTGCCCGGTGGGCGCGACCTTCATCAGCCCGGACGGCGTGGTGCTGGTGGACCAGAAATACTGTCTGGGCTGCGCCTATTGCGTGCAGGCCTGCCCTTATGGCTGCCGCTACGTACATCCCACCAAGGAGGTGGCGGACAAGTGTACGCTCTGCTACCACCGGATTACGCAGGGGCTGACCACCGCTTGCTGCGAGGCCTGCCCCACCGGGGCGCGCCAACTGGTCGACCTGAAGAATCCCAACGATCCGATCCACGAATTCCTGAAGACGCACAGCGTGCAAGTGCTAAAGCCGCAGATGGCCACCGGCGCGAAGCTCTTCTACAACGACCTGGACGGCTCGGTGCGGTAAAGACAGCTACTAGCTGCTAGCTTCTAGCAGCTAGCTTGTTCGAAGCGGGGATAATTTCATGAGTCGCCGTACACAGGAGCTAAAAGCGAGTGGCTAGAAGCTAGGAGCTAGGTTTATGAACGGTGTTGAAGGCTACATGTATCCCAACGAAATCACACTCTATTGGAGTGTGCTGATCGTTTTGTATCCCTATATCACGGGGCTGGTGGCGGGCGCGTTCATTCTGGCTTCGCTGGAACGCGTCTTCCGTGTCGAGGCGGTGAAGCCCACCTACCGGCTGGCGCTGCTGACGGCTTTGGCCTTCCTGCTGGTTGCGCCCCTGCCGCTGGTCTTGCACCTGGGCCACCCGTTCCGCTCGCCGGAGATGTACTTTACTCCGCACAGCACCTCGGCGATGGCCATGTTCGGCTATGTCTATATGTGGTACCTGATGGCGGTGCTGGTCTTCGAGATTTGGCTCGACTACCGGCGCGAGATCGTGCTGCTCTCGCAGTCGAGCACGGGCCTGCTGCGATTGATCTACAAGGTTATGACGCTGGGCTCGACAAACATCAGCCCACGCTCGCTGGCCATCGACGAGCGGGTGGGCTGGATCGTGACGCTGGTCGGCATTCCCTCCGCTTTCCTGCTGCATGGCTACGTCGGCTTCATCTTCGGCTCCATCAAGGCCAATCCCTGGTGGTCGTCGCCGCTGATGCCGGTGGTCTTCATCTTCTCGGCGATGGTCTCGGGGATTGCCGGTGTGATGCTGCTCTACATGGCGATCACCAAGCTGCGCAAGCAGACCATCGATATGCGCTGCGTGGACTCCATCGCCATGTATATGTTCTATATTTTCATCATCGACTTCAGCCTGGAGATGCTGGACCTGGTCCACCGCATCTACGAGGCCGACGAATCCTTCCGCAGCCTGGATTTCATGGTTCATACCAAGCTCTACTTTTCGCAGATCGTCATCCAGATCTGCCTGGGCACTATTCTGCCGCTGGTTCTGCTGTTCCTGACGCAGGTGGTGAAACTGCCGGAGATCGCCCGCAAGCGCATCTACGGCCTCTCCGGCTGCCTCGCCCTGATCGGCATCTTCGCGATGCGCTGGAACGTGGTAATCGGCGGGCAGTTGTTCTCCAAGAGTTTTCTCGGCTACACGACTTACAAGATGGCCCTGGCGACCAAGGAAGGACTGTTCATGGCGATTGCGTTGACCCTCCTGCCGCTGCTCTTCCTGTGGGTGCTGATCAAGCTGCTGCCGCCGTGGCCTGAGAAGAGCGAGCACGCGCCGGCGATAGGGGACTAAGGGATCGTTTTTTTCGGGTGGAGGCTATGGACGTTCTTCCCGACGCACTCGAAGAGCTTACGGCACGCCTGCAATCCCTGGAGCGGCGCGTCGCAGTTCTCGAACACCCGACCGCACCGCTTAGCGCGCCGGAGCCAGCCGCCTCGCCAGCGGCCGTTGCCGGCGAAGGGCTCTCCCTGGCGCAGAGCGGCAGCGTCCTTTCCGTGTTGGCCTATGCTCTGCTGGGCATTGCCGGCGCTTACGTCCTGCGCTACATCGCGGAATCCAGTTCGCTGCCCCGGCTGGCGATTGCCGCTGTCGCCATCGTCTATGCGCTCCTGTGGCTGGTGGGCGCGGCGCGCACTCCGGCATGGTTTTCCAGCGCCGTCTACGCCGGAACCTCTACCCTGATCCTTGCTCCCATGCTCTGGGAACTGACCCTGAGCTTCAAGGTCTTGCCGGCGCAGGCTACTGCGGCCATCCTCTGCGCATTCGTGTTTGCGGCCACCGCGCTGGCCTGGAAGCGGAATCGGGCGCCGGTCTACTGGATGGCCAACGCAACTGCGGCGGCGGCGGCGCTTGCCCTGTCAATCGCCACGCACCAGTTCCTGCCCTTCCTCGCGACGCTGTTGCTTATGGCGCTTACGTGCGAGTACGCGGCCGCGCGCAATCACCCGTGGAGTGTGCGGCCGCTGGTAGCCGCCGCGGCCGACCTGGCCAT
>PMTP01000001.1 GCA_003167305.1 Acidobacteriaceae bacterium | reverse complement strand
AAGTGAGAGATGCCGTTGGTCTCCGCGGCCTCGCAGCGGGAGCCGGATTTGATCCATACGCCCATGGCCACTGAACGCATATACTCCATGCGCTCGGTCAGCAGGATCAGGCCGTTCGGCAGTATGGTGCGGCGAAGGTTGCGTTCCGTGGTCATCGTTCTCCCAGTGGACAGTGAACAGTGGACAGTGGACAATGGTCATTTGTGTTAGTCAGACCATGGCCACCCACCTCCCCGTTTTCCAAATACACGCATCACATCTGGGTCGAGGAGACCGCAAAGAATGAAAAGGCTAGCCACTATATTAATTGAAAAGTAGGGCGATGGATTGCGGAAATGAAGTCCGTTTGGATGGATAGCTGCAATCATTAGTAATCCGACAGCCGCCCTCCCGAAGAGCCATGTTAAGTCAATCACGATAATGATTCGCGCCCACTTTTGAAGGAACCAAATTCCGATACCCAGCGTTGCATCGACCAGGGCAAATAAGAGGGCCAACCAAATATCGTGTGCCGTCTCCCGCCATGCCATAATCATCGGAACTAGATCCTCGATGACCCCATTTGCCGTCGATTGAACTGAGGGGTACAAATACGCTGAAATTGCAGACAGAATCAACGCAGCGGCTTTCAGCCAAAGATAGAAAGCAATGAGCTTAACTGCCAATGGCTTATGATTCATCCCTATGATCCTCCTCAAGATTTACTGAACGCAGCATGCAGAGAGGCACGCCGCAGAGGTGGCCAGAATTCGATTGTAGGCCAATGCGGGCTTGTGCGGCGCGGGCCGGCTTTCTGGGGGCGAATGCGGCGCGCGGGGGAAATGCTCTATGCTGGCCCCAGCCGTGAGAAAGAATTCCAGCCAACTCGTTCCCTTAGACGTCCCCGGACGGCAGAGCCGCAAGAGCCTCTTCGGCCTGGACGCGGAGGCGCTGGCGGCCTGCATGGTGGAGGCGGGCGAGCCGGCATGGCGCGGCCGCCAGTTGGCCGAAGCCCTCTATCGCCAGCGAATTGCCGAGTTGGAGGCGATCACCACGCTGCCCAAGGCGCTCCGCCAGCGGCTGGCCGCCGAAGGCTGGCAAGTAGGCCGGCCGGCCATCACGCAGGTCTTCCAATCCGCGGACGGCACGGAGCGCTATCTGGTCGAGAGCCAGGGAGGCGATGGTCTGACCGTCGAGACGGTATGGATGCCGGAGGGAGATGACGGCGAGGCCGGCGACGGAAGTGACGGGGAGATTCCCCAAACGCCGGGTGCCCCAGGTCCGGGGTCCCCACGGACAGGTCTTCGTCCGCGGGTTGGAGTTCCGGATTTTCGGACCTGGGAAACCAACGAACCCCGCACCGCCCAAGAACCAGCCCACCGCGCCACGATCTGCGTCTCCAGCCAGGTAGGCTGCGCGGTCAATTGCGACTTCTGCCTCACGGCCCGGCTCGGCTTGCAGCGCAATCTCACCGCGGGCGAGATTGCCGGGCAGGTGCTGGCGGTCTTCGACCGTCACGCCGTCGAAGTGGGGCGTGATCGCGTGAACCTTGTCTTCATGGGCATGGGCGAGCCCTTCCTGAACTACGACAACTTCATGGGCGCGGTGCGGCTGCTGGTGCGCGAGGTCGGCCTGAGCCCGCAGCGCATGACCGTCTCGACTTCCGGCATCGTGCCTGGGATTGAGCGCTTTGCAGAGGAAAGAACGGAGTTCCGGCCCAAGCTGGCCATCAGCCTGAACGCGCCCAACGACGTGATTCGCAGCCAGATCATGCCCATCAATCGCAAGTGGCCGATTGCGGCAGTCATCGACGCCGTGCGCCAGGTGAAACTCCGCCCCCGNNGAGCGCATTACGTTTGAATACGTGCTGCTGGGCGGCGTCACCGACCGCCCCGAACACGCTGTCGAAGTGGCTCGTCTCATCCGCCGCACGGGCCTTCCCGTCAAGGTGAATTTGATCGCCTGGAATCCCGGTCCCGGCATTGAGTACCAGACGCCGCAACCGGAGGCCGTGGAAGCCTTCCGCCGCACACTGGCGGATGCGGGGATTCCGGCTTACGTGCGTAAGCCGCGCGGGCGAGACATCTACGCGGCCTGCGGGCAGTTGAAGCGGACAGTGGAGGGGTAAGGCGGTTGCAGTTTCAGGAGTGACAAAGCCCGGCTTCTGTCTGCGACATGATCGGCGTATAGCGTTCGTTTGCGATTCCATTCTTTGCTCATTACCCGAAGGCCATTCCGCTGTGCGGAATGGCCTTAGTTGTTCCGCCTCCACACAAAGGATGATGCGGCGGTCCACCCATGGGGCGAAGACGCCGGCGCGGCTTCAACCTAGACTGCTGGTAATTGATCGCGTAAGAATCTGCGCGCTTTCGCGGCTACGCAAGCTCATGGCTGCGCGCACACAAAGGCTGGCCGGACGCACAGAGTATGCGCCCCCAAGGATACCAACCTGCGTCAAGGGCCGTTCACATGCAGTTATTTTGAAGGAGAGCCATGATTCGCAAAATCGTGTATGTTGTTCTTTGTCTTGCCATCGCCCAGATCACAACCTATGCGCAAAGCAATTACGCGGTAGTGCGCGGATCGATTCTCGACCCGCAGCATCGCTTCATCATCGGCGCGCGCATCCACATCACCGCCAAAGGAACCGGCGCTGAGCGCGATGTTGTTTCCAACTCGACCGGATTCTACGAGATTGCGGGATTGCAGCCGGGCGCTTACACGCTGACTGTCGATAGTCCCGGCTTCAAGCAAACCCAGCAGACCATCGAACTTGAAGTCGGCCAGCAGGTTACTCTCGACTTGCAGTTGAGCCTGGGAACAGAGACGCAAATTGTTACGGTCCAGGCCACAGGAGAGCTGCTCAAGACCGAGGATGCGAGCGTGGGCGAGGTGGTGGATCAGCGGTCGGTGGATTCGCTGCCGCTGAATGGCCGCATGCTGATCGACCTGGTGCTGACCGTGCCGGGCGCGCACATCAGCCACGGCGCAGCGGTCGGCGACATGAGCTCTCTTTATTGGAGGCCGGGCGAGCGCTCGGCGGTGAGTATCGGTGGCAGCCGTCCCAACGCGAATTACTTCCTGCTCGACGGCGCCACTAACACCGATCCCACCTTCAGCACACAGAACCTCAGCCTTTCGCCCGACGCGGTGCAGGAGTTTGAAGTGCAGACAGGCAGCTATTCCGCGGAGATGGGCGGCGCAGGAGGTGGCCAGATCAATATCGTCACCCGCTCCGGGAACAGCCAATTTCACGGGACCGCCTACGAGTTCCTGCGCAATGGCGATATGGACGCGCACTCCTTCAACCAGATGGGCACATCGAATTTTCTGGTGCAAAATAACTTTGGCGCTTCATTCGGCGGTCCGGTAAAGCACACCGGGAAGACTTTCTTTTTCTTGAACTATGAAGCCCTGCGTCACGTCGAGGTTGACGCTATGGTGGATACTGTTCCCACCGCGGCCGAGGACTCTGGTGACTTCAGCCAGAGCGGCGTAAACATTTACGACCCTTCCACCACCACGCCCAATCCAGGCTACAATTCGAGCCTGCCCGTCAGCAAGGCAAATCCCCAGAACATCCGGCAGCAGTTCGTCTATAACGGCGTGAAAAATGTAATCCCGCCGGGACGGCTGGCGCAGTCGCAGGCCGCCACCATCATGCTGAACAAGTACACGCCGCTGCCCAACACCATGAACATGGGCAGCTCGACGATGATGGGCCAGCCGACCGTAATCGGCGCGGGCAACGACGCCAATAATTATCTGGACACGCGCAAGGAACGCATGACCGACGACCAGGGAACGGTCCGGGTGGATCACAGCTTTGCCAAAGGCGATGCCGCCTTCATCCGCTACTCTGTCGCGAGCGAATACGGCTTCATGCCGGAGGGTCTGCCTGGCTTCGGCTTGTATCACGATAACTTCTCACAGCAAGGGACGGGCGCCTGGACCCGTGTTATCTCAACCCGTATGGTCAACATGGCATCGATAGCCGTCTCGCGCCTGGCCATGTCCCACACCACTGAGAGCGCCGGCACAAACGACATCGTCGATGAACTGGGCATCACCGGAACCGGTTTCGGCGGCCCTAAGGCGTGGGGCGCGCCCTACTTCACAGTCCAGGGTTATTCGCCCTTTGGCGACAACTACCTTGCGACGCCGATGAAGGCCTGGGACACCGTGATTGAGGGGCGCGATTCGCTCAGTTGGCAGATTGGACGCCACAGCGCCAAGTTCGGCGGCGCTTACCAGAAGTTCATCTGGCCCATGTGGGGCTTCTTCCAGAATCGCGGCTACTACCAGTTCACCAACGGCTACACCACGCAATACGCGCTGAACGACGGCGTCAGCGGATCGGCGCTAGCCGACTTCCTGCTGGAGTTGCCGGCGGCGCGACAAGGCCAAGCCGGCGTTCCACAGATGAACCTCCATCAGTGGTACGCCAACGGCTACGGGCAGGATGCGTGGCGGCTGACCTCGACCACCACGCTTACCTATGGCCTCCGCTATGAGTTCATGAGCCCTCTGATCGATGTTGATTACACCAACAGCAATCTCGACCTCTCCAGCGGCGTGCCCCAGGTTTTCATCGGCGGGCAGAACGGCTATCCGCGCGGCCTGATGTACGCCAACAAAACCAACTTCGCGCCCCGGCTGGGCCTGGCGCAGAGCCTGCCTCGGCTGGGCTTGGTGGCACATTTAGCCTACGGAATCTTCTACACCCCGGTGGACATGAACACCTGGTGCAATCAGCGCCACGATGTACCCTATGTCTTCCCGGAGACCGCGCAGAGCGATCCGTACATTCCCTCGATCGCCACCTTGAACTTCCCCACTCCGGTGCTGGGCACAACCGCGGTCAGCTTCACCGCGCTTCAATTGCACGCGCCGGCGCAATACGTCCAGCAGTGGAGCGCCTCGCTGGAAAAGCAAGTCGGCGCGGAGACAACGGTCGAAGTCGGTTATCTGGGCGCGGGCGGCTTCCA
>PMTP01000194.1:1141-4122 GCA_003167305.1 Acidobacteriaceae bacterium | reverse complement strand
ACCAGGTGCGCGGCGTAAGCCAGTCCGGCGATCAGGATTGCGAATCCGGCGGCGTAAATTCCAAACGACATGCGATCTCCTTTACGGGTGAGTGGCGCGGTGGGCGGCTTTGCGGGCTTGCAGATACTCAGCTCACACCAGCAGTGCCCGTTTGGCGGTTCGTTCTGGACTGGGCGGGGGATCGAGCAATACGGGCCTGGTTGCGTTCTCCTCCGGCAGGGAATCGTGCAGGACCATATTCAGCAGCGACGTGTGAACCCGAATGCGGCCGTTGTATTCGATGTAGCCGAGCTTCCTGAAGCGATTCATGAAGAAGCTGACTCGAGAGCGGGTGGTGCCGACCATCTCGGCAAGAGTCTCCTGGGTTACCGGTGGAAGCAGCGGCTCCGGCTCGCCTGGTCCGCCAAATTCCGCCATCAGCAAGAGGATTCGCGCCAGGCGCCTTTCGCTGGAGTTGAAGAGCTGATCGACGAGGTCCGCCTGGGTCCGGATGCCTCGTGTCAGGATGAACTGCATGAAAAAGTCGGAGAAGGCGTGTTCCTCATGGAGAACCTTGAGCATCCTGGCTTTCTCGATTTTCATCACGGCACAGAGGGATACGGCCGTGGCCGAGGATGTCCGCAGTTCACCCACTCCGGCCATGGACTCTTCGCCAAAAAAGTCCCCGGCGGCCAGCATCGTCACCGTGGCCTCTTTGCCCTTTTTCGAGACGACGGTAAGCTTCGCCCGGCCGCTCTGGAGGTAATACACAGAGTCAGCTGAGCCTCCCTGGGAATAGAAAACCTCCTTCGCCGTGCTGTGGAGGATGTTGCGTCCTGGCCCTTCGGTCGCCAGAAAGCGGACGGGATCAAAGGACATCTTCTTAACTTCGGTCATTGAAACAACCTCTTTTCTCTTGCGGTCCGTCCAGGGACAACTCTCATCGCGGCTGGCGAGCGGGCGGAGGTGGAAACGCCTTCCGCGCCTCACTCGCAAGATCGAGCACAAAGCAAGCATCCCACCCGCAACCGGTTGGAGTCTGAGCGATTTAGACCAGTGGTTGCATCGGCGTGAAAAGGGGTATCTGCGCGGAACGAGAATGCGGTCTACATACGCCTTGGCAGCATGGGTTAGCTGGCCTCGCGCCGGCCATCCGCTTACAGCTTTTGCGTCCTCTGCACGGCGCGCACGCCGGGGACGCGGCGCAGGCCCAGGACCATGCGGTTGAGGTGGCGCACGTCTTCGGCTTCGGCAACCAGATCGACAACGGCTTCGCCGTTCTCGTCCTTGCGAATTTCGACGCCGCTGATGTTGGAGTTGTCGTCGGAGAGGACCGCGATCAGCTCCTTCAGCATTCCTGCGCGGTCGTCGCAGGAGACGGTGATCTTGACCGGGTAGCGCTGCGGCTTGCCCGCCTGATCACCGGCGCGGGACCACTCGACATTGATGCGCCGGTCGCTCTCGTAGAGCAGGTTCTGCACGTTGGGACAGCCGCGCGCATGAACGGCCACGCCCTTGCCGCGGGTGACGTAGCCGACGATCTCTTCGCCGCGAATGGGGTTACAACAGCGCGCCCGATAGACGAGCAGATCGTTCTGGCCCTCGACCTGGAGCGAGTCGGAGCCGGTCAGGTGCAGCTTGCGCACCGCGTCCGACATGGCCGATTCGGCGCTGCCGGGCTTGATCTCCGGGGTGGCCTCGGCCTCGGGCAGGTTGGTCGAGCCGGGAGCCAGCTTGCTGAGTACCTGGCGGGCGGAGTGCTTGCCCAGGCCCAGCGCGGCCAGCAGATCGGCGGCGGTGGCCACGCCATACTCGTTGGCGATGCGGCTCAAATCCTGGTCGCTGATCTGGCTCTGCGGCACCTTGAATTTGCGCGCCTCGCGCTCCAGCAGCTTGCGGCCGATCTCCACGGCCCGGCGCCGATGGTCTTCGTTCAGCCAGTGCTTGATCTTGTTGCGGGCGCGGGGACTTTTGACAAACGTCAGCCAGTCGCGGCTCGGCTTGTGGTCTTTTTGCGTAACAATTTCGACGATGTCGCCGGTGCGCAGCTTGGTGCGCAGAGGCGCCATGCGGCCGTTGACCTTGGCACCCACGCAGGTGTGGCCCACCTCGGTGTGAATCGTGTAAGCAAAGTCGACCGGCGTGCCGTCGGCCGGGACCACCACTACCTTCCCCTTGGGCGTGAAGGTGTACGTCTCATCGGGATAGAGGTCCATCTTCAGGCTGGAGAGGAACTCGTTGGGGTCGGTCATCTCTTTTTGCCAGTCGACCAACTGCCTGATCCAGTTCAGCCGCTCCTCGTCGCGGGCCGTCACCACGCCTCCGCCGGCCTTGTACTTCCAGTGCGCGGCGATGCCTTCCTCGGCGATGCGGTGCATCTCCTCGGTGCGGATCTGCACCTCGAATTGGTGGCCGCTGGGACTCATCACCGTAGTGTGCAGCGACTGGTAGCGGTTGGCGCGGGGCATGGCGATGAAGTCCTTGATGCGCCCCGGCACCGGTCGCCACAGCGTATGAATCAGCCCGAAGACGGCGTAGCATGCGGCCACGTCCTGGGTGATGACGCGGATCGCCAGCAGGTCGTAGACCTGGTCAAAAGATACCTTGGAGCGCTGCTGCTTCTGATAGATCGAGTAGATGCGCTTGATCCTCCACTCGACCCGGGCCTCAATGTTGTTCTCGCGCAGTTGCTCGGCGAGCGTATCTTCCACGCCGCGCAGAAACTGCTCGCCTTCGATGCGCCGCGATTCTACGGCCGCCGTGACCTGCTCGTAGCTGACCGGGTCGGTGTAGCGGAAGGCCAGATCCTCCAGCTCGCCGCGTACCTTGCCCATGCCCAGCCGATGAGCCAGCGGCGCGTAGATGTCCAGCGTCTCCCGCGCGATGGCCTCCTGGCGCTCCGGCTTCAAGTGCTCCAGGGTGCGCATATTGTGCAGCCGGTCGGCCAGCTTGATCAGTACCACTCTCACATCCGAGACCATGGCCAGCAGCATCTTGCGCAC
>PMTP01000194.1:0-1103 GCA_003167305.1 Acidobacteriaceae bacterium | reverse complement strand
ATGGAGGTCGAGTCCATCCTCATATCCGCCAGCACCTCGGCCACCTCCAGCGGGTGCACAATGTAAGGCTCGCCCGAGGCCCGCATCTGCCCCTCATGATGGCGGACGCAGAAATCCCAGGCCTTGCGGATCAAGGCCAGGTCATCGCTGGGGCGGTTGGCGTGGACCTGCTTGAGCAGAGCCTCCACGCGCTTGTCAATGGCGTGCTGGTCGAAGATGGGAGGGACGGGGGCAGGCTGGACAGGGGTGGGCCAATCATGACCGCGCTGGTCCGCCTGCGCCTCTCCCGCGTGAGCCGCGAGCGCGCCGTGAACCTCTGCCGGTTCAGTCTGCCGGACAGTCGCCATGACTCATTATAGGCCGGTTGCGTGTGCCGCGCGTCAAAGAGAAATGGATAGCTGCTCGCCGCGTCGCCGCGATGGAATTCGATCCTGGTAAGGATAGGGGATGTAAGATGAATCAGACCAATAGGAGTACATGACCAAGCCGCGCACATCCCGAACTGCTACGAGCCAAAAGGCGCTCAAGACGGCCCCTCCCGCGCCGCCGATGGAGCGGATTCACGAGAGAGCCGCCGCCGGCGCCCTGGTATTTGGCGCCAAGATCAACCGCCGCGCCGCTGACCGGCTGCGCACGGGGCATCTGTGGGTCTACGCCTCCGACATTGAGTCCGTTGAACTGCCTGCGGGCGACCCTCCGGCGCTCATGCCCGTTGCCGACAGCCGCGGAATGCTGCTGGGCACGGCGCTCTATAGCCCTACCTCGCAGATTGCGCTGCGGCTGGTCTCGCGCGAAGAGATCGATGAGACCGCGTGGCTTCCGTTACTGGAAGCCCGACTACGCGAGGCGATCCGGCGGCGGCGTCCGTTGCTCGACGAGCAGACCAACGCCTGCCGGCTGTGCTTCAGCGAGGCCGACGAACTGCCCGGCCTGGTGGTGGACAAGTACGGCGAGTTGGTAATTTTGCAACTGCTGGCCAAGGGGCTGGACTCGGCCACAGTACGCGATACTTGCGTGCGCGTGCTGCGCGACGAGCTGGCGCCGGCGGCGATTCTGGAACGTCCCGACCCGCGTGTACGCGAGCTGGAAGGTCTGTCCGCGCC
>PMTP01000027.1 GCA_003167305.1 Acidobacteriaceae bacterium | reverse complement strand
GATGAACAGACCGATGCCGCTGGTGACGGCGGCGTAGAGTTCGTATGGAATGGCGCGCAGAATCATCTGCCGGATGCCCACGGCAGTCAAAGCCAGAAAGAGGACACCGGAGAGAAAAACCGCGCCCAGAGCCGTCTGCCAGGGCACATGCATCCGTATGCAGACAGTGTAGGCGAAATAGGCGTTGAGGCCCATGCCGGGGGCGAGCGCGATGGGGTAGCGCGCGACCACACCCATCATGATGGAGGCGAAGCCAGCCGAAAGGCAGGTGGCTGCGGTGACGGCAGCCAGCGGCATTCCGGCCGCGGCCAGGATCGCCGGGTTGACCAGCACGATGTAGGCCATCGTCAGAAAGGTGGTGACGCCGGCCAGAATCTCGGTGCGCCAGTTGGTTCCCAGGCGCGTGAATTCAAAGTAGCTTTCGAGTCGGTTGAGCATGGGCGTACTGATAGGAAACCACACCGGGGCGGTGATACAAAATGGCGGGGGTGCCCGGCACCTGTTTTCCTGCTTTACAAGACAATAAACTCCGCTTCTGAAGTCGTGCCCTGGCACAATACGGCATTTTGTAACGCGCTCTAATGCGCATGGCCGTGGTGGTGCTCGCGGCTCTGGCCGCCGGCCAGCTCTTCGATGGGAACAACGCAGCCTTCCAGTTCCTCGCAGCCCATGTGCTCGAACTGAATGGTGGTGTGGCTGATGCGGAAGCGCTGGTGGAGCAGGTGGTTGAGCCGGGCCAGGATGCAGGCGCTCTCGGAGGGGAGAATGTCGGCGATGGTGACGTGGCAGGCCAGGGCGGCGGAGTTCGAGCCGAGACTCCAGACGTGCAGGTCGTGGACGTTGACGACGCCCTCGACAGCTCCCATGGCGGAGCGGATCTCGGGAAGCGAGAGGCCGCGGGGCGCGCCTTCGAGCAGGATGTTGAAGCTCTCGCGGACGATGCCCAGACTGCTCCAGAGGATGAATGTAGCGATGAGCAGCGAGAGGACGGGGTCGATCCAGTTCCGGCCGGTGAGCAGGATGCCCGCGCCGCCGGCGATGACCGCGGCGGTGGAGAGCGTGTCGCCGGCCATGTGCAGGAAGGCCGAGCGCAGGTTTACGTCGCGGGCCACGCCCCACAGCAGGGCTGCGATCACGCCGTTCATCAGCACTCCGGCGGCGGCCACAACCATCATCAGCCGGGGCTGCACGGCCACCGGCGCCGAGAGGCGATGGACGGCCTCGACGGCGATCCACAGGGCGATGGCAATCAGCGAAGCCGCGTTGATGAAGGCGGCCAGCACTCCGGCCCGCTGGTAGCCGAAGGTTCGCGAGGGGTCGGCGGGGCGGGATTGGAAGTAGACGGCAACAAAGCTGAGCAGCAGGGCCAGGAAGTCGGAGGCGTTGTGGCCGGCCTCGGAGAGCAGAGCCAGCGAGTGGGCGCGCAGCCCGGCCACAAAGGTGACCACCACGTAAGCAAGCGTGGCCACGAGCGAGAAGCGCAGCACGGATTGAGTTCTGTTCGCGCCCGAACCGGAGGGCGCCGCGTGAACGTACATAGAGGAAGTGTAGCGGGGGTGGGGTATCAAGAGCCAGCGGTTACTCTCATCTGGGTGCCTCATTGGCGAGCGAGATAGCCGGCTTGCCCGCCAATCTCTGGCAGATGTGCCTGCCGAGTACCTCGACAAAGCTGCCATTCACGCCGGGGGAAGTATTCAGAAGAACCACGGCCGCATAGTCGCCCTTGGGATTGAAGAATGCATACGAGCTGTAGGCTGCGGTTGCGCCATTGTGCCAGTAGTTTCCCGTCTCCTCTTGATACAGCCAGCCGAGCGCGATGCGCATCCCCGGAGAAACCTCCGATTGCTGCTGAAGAGCCTGGCGAAGAGCGGCAGAGAGCGAAGCCGCGCCGGGAGAGCCAACGACCGGCTTCAGCTTCTCCGGATGCAGATTTGCCTCCAGGTAGCTGAGCATATCGCCGGCCGCGGAGCGGATGCCAATGGCGCCGGCGAGGGCGTCCGTATCCCAGGCCCTGGCTGGGCCGTGAAACTGGTCGTGTCCGGGAATCAATCGAAGCTGCTGCTCGGGAGTGAGGGTTATGGTTGTGTCCTTAAGTCCCAGCGGATCAGCGATCTCATCCTTGAGGAGAGCGGCATAGGAAGTACCGGCACGATTCGCCAACGCCAGCCCCAGCAGGCCAAAGCCGAGGCTGCCAAACGGGGAGGAAGCGCGGGTTGGGTTTGCTACACCGTGTTTGCCGATAAAGGCGAGAAGATCGGCGGCATGGTAATCGGCATAGGGATTGTCCATATTGGCCAGGTTGATGTTGTCGGGCATCGGCGGCAATCCTGAGCGCCTCGTGGCCAGATCGAGCAGCGTAATCTCCTGACCATCGGGCTTGGCCACCGTGCCTGGCGGCAAGAGCTCGCGCACCGGCTCATCGAGCTTGAACTTGCCTTGCATCGCCATCTGCGAGAGCATTAGGCCGGTGAAGGTCTTGGTAATGGAACCGATTTCGTAGATCGAGTCGGGTTTTGCAGTCCCATAACTGAAGACGCGCCTGACGCCATGCTCGTAGACCGCGATGGAAACTCCGGCCCCGGTCGCCGGCGCCAGCTCCCCGCTCTTCAATGCCCCGGCCAGATCGTGGTCCAGGATGGATTGAAGATCGGAAGCCGAAACCGGAGGCATGGCCGCATCGTAAGTTGGAGGAGGAATGGGTTTCTCGGCGGAAAGCGCGGACTGCCGGGAAAAGTTCATCGGCACAACAATCTCCTCAGTTCCTTTATCCGTTAGTTTCTTCGCGCTGATATTGCCGGTGAGAGACTTACCATCCGAAGAGAGCTTGCCGCTCCAATGGTAGCCGCCGCCGGGAATATCGAAGGAAAAATCGTCGCCCTTGAAAGCAACATTCGCGCATTGCAAATCCATGTAATGCGTATCGAGAGCATCCATCGTACAGTATTCGCGGCCGCTGCTGTCGCTCTTGACCACGACCTGTACGCGCGTGGAATCCTTGGCGGTAATAGGAGTCAGACCCAGCCAGATTCCATCGACAAGCGACGGTTTGGAGGCAGGAACGAATGGCTGCCGAACGAAATTCACCGGCCCGGAACCGCCTCTCTCCGTCCATGTTCCGGAGAGAATCTCGCCATCGCTGGAGACGGCGCCCTTCCAAGTGACATCCTCTTCAGGGATGGTAAAGCTCAGGCTCTGCCCCTGCAAATGCACGCCGGAAAGCCAGAACATCCACGGGGCCTTCGGATCGAGATGGTCGAGGGTGCCTTTCAGCGCTCCATCCGCGTCGATCTTCAGATGCAGAGTCGCCCGCTCAGTACCGATGACTGTGGCATAATCACCGGCGAGGCTTGACGGTTGCTGCGATGCGAGGGCGGTTGATAGCGCAAACAAAGCCGCAATTACCGGCATTGCAACCCAGACCGCTACAAAATGGCGGGAGATCGCCCTGACTGGAGCCTGCATAGGGAGAGTGTAATAGCAGCGAGTCTTCCAGGCCAATCGCCGAAGGCCAGTCCGAGCAAAACCAGGGATATTGTAGCCTTATTAGTATCGTTGGAGTGAACGGCCGGGAACACCCCTGACACTTTAGACCGGGCACGTCCCTGACACTTTCTCCCTATTAGGAAGGTTTTGTTGTTGTTCTTGCTCTTG
>PMTP01000138.1 GCA_003167305.1 Acidobacteriaceae bacterium | reverse complement strand
TGACTTGCATTAGGTTCATGGTTTCCCACCTTAGCCGCACAAACAAAAACGCGGCGAGGGTGGGGCACCCTTTCTTTGTCTGACTTACTGCTTCTGTCCTGGCCCCTCTGGCTGCTTGGGCATCGGGATGGTGATGTCGATGGGCTGCACCGGACCGAGCTTCAGTTCGTCCAGGCCGGGCTTGATCTCCGGGCCATTGCCGACTACCAAAATGGCCAGTTTGTCAGGATGAATGTACTTGGCTGCCACCCGATTCAGGTCAGCCAACGTTACTTTTTCCAGCGCGGCCTTATAGGTCTCCAGGTAATCCGCCGGATAGCCGTAGAACTCGAGGCGCACACGCTCGGCCAGCACCTTCTCCCTGGTGTCGTACTTGAAGAGGAAGGAGTTGAGGATATTGTCCTTGGCGCGGGCCAGCTCTTCGTCGGTGAAGGGCCTGGTGGTGAGGCCAGCGATCTCGGCCAGCGCGGCTTTGGTCGCATCCACGGTCGAGACGCTCTTGGTCATCACGACGGCATGGAAGGTGGCGGGATGATCGTAGGCGTAGCCGTAGCTGCCGCCCACCGCATAGGCAAGGCCCAGTTCAGTGCGCACCTTCTGGAACAAGCGGCTGGCAAAGCTGCCGCCGAGAATCTCGTTCATCACCGCGAGCGCGGGAACGTCGGGGTTGCGCCGGTCCGTGCCCAGACCCACGATCTGTACATTGGACTGGTTCACGTCTTCCTTGTCGATGAAGAAGACGCCCGGCTTGGGTCCAGCGAAGGTGTCGTGGCGCGGCGGCGCGGCCTTGGCCGGCGGCAGCCCCTCGAAGGCCGCGCGTAGTTTGGCCTCCATCGCCGCCGGGTCGAAGTCGCCGCTGATGGAGACGATCAGTTTGCCGCCGATGGTGCGCTCGTGCCAGACTTTCAAGTCGTCCACGGAAACCACGCCGATGGTGGTGAACTCCGGCTGGCGCGTGTAGGGAGAGTTAGCGCCGTAGACCAGCTTGGCCGACTCGCGGCTGGCGATTCCACCCTCATTATCGTTTCGGCGCATGATCTCCGTAGCCACCTGTTGCTGCGCCAGTTGCAGCTTCTCTGCGGTGAAGTTGGGGTGAAAGAGCAGGTCCATGGCAAGCGCAAAAACCTGATCCGCGTCGCCCTTGAGCGAGTCCCACGAGAGAGCGGTGGAATCGATATCGCCGCCGGTCTCGATGTGCGCCGCCTTGGCCTCCAGCAGGTCGTCGAGGGCGTCGCCGCTGAGCTTGGCCGTGCCGCTGGTGCGCCACGCCTGGCCATAGAGACTGACCAGTCCGGTCTTAGCCGCATCCTCTTCGCGCGCGCCGCCGGGAATCGAGACCGAACCGTAGATGAAGGGCAGTTCGTGATCCTCTTGCAGGAAGAGCACGATGCCGTTCTTGAGTTCAATGCGCTGGGGTTGATGGGGCTTGAAGTCGTGCAGTTTGGGCGTGGGAATCTGCTCCCAGGGCTTGACTTGCTGGGCGGGGAGAGTGGTGGGAGCAAGAAGGGTGGCAAAGATTGCGCCTGCCAAAACGATTCCAGAAAAATGCTTCCTAAACAAGCTCTTCATTGCGCACCTCCTGCTTTCTGCGCCGCCGCTGCCGGGGCTTCGGTCTCGATCCATGATTCGGTGCGGTTGCTGGGAACGAAGACCTCGTTGGCCACGCGGCGAATATCCGCCTTGGTCACCTTGTCCACCTTGTCCAGTTGCAGGAAGAGCTCGCGCCAGTCGCCGTAGCGGGTCTGGTATTGGGCCAGCGAGTTGGCCAGGCCCTGATTGTCGGCCAGTCCGCGTAGCAGGTCGGCGCGGGTGCGGGTCTTATACATCGCCAGCTCCTCGTCGCTCACGTCGGCGTTTTTGAGCTTATCAATCTCCTTGTGGATGGCGTCGCGCATCTCCGCCGGCGTGTGGCCGGGCAACGGAACCGCGTAGAAGGCGAAGAGTCCGGGGTACTTGTCGCCGGGGAAGGGAGAGAATCCCTCAGCCTCGGCGGCAATCTGAGTATCGCGCACCAGGCTGCGATAGAGCCGCGAGACTCTCCCGTTGGACATGATGTCGGTGATGGCGTCGTAGACTTCGGCGTCGGGCGAGCGATAGTCGGGCCGGTGGTAGCCTTCGAGGTAAAACGGTTGCGTCTGCTCGCGAATCGCCACCGTTTTCTCGGCAAATTGCCTGGGCTCGACGGTGGTCATCTCCTCCGGCTTGGGACCGGCAGGAATGCGGCTGAAGTACTTCACCAGCATCGGCAGCACTTCTGAAGCTTTAACGTCGCCCACCATGGCGACCACAATGTTCGCGCCCACGTAATACTTCTTGTGGAATTCCATCGCCTCAGTGGCGTTGATCTGGCTCACCTCGCTGGGCCAGCCGATGCCGCTGCGGCCGTAGTTGTGCGCCACGTAAGCGGTGGACAGAAACTGCTCGACGAGGCGGCCAATGGGATTCGAGTCGGTGCGCATCCGCCGCTCTTCGATCACCACATCGCGTTCCTTGTAGAACTCGCGCGGCACCACATCGGCCAGCCGCCCGCTCTCCAGCCACGCCCACAGCTCCAGACGATTCTCCGGCATCGACCAGAAGTAGATCGTCTCATCCAGCGCGGTTTCAGCGTTCAAGCCCTCGGCTCCGTTGCGCTCGGCTACGTCGGTGAACTGGTTGGGGATAACGTACTTGTGCGCCTCGGCTTCGGCATCCTTGAAAGCCTTCTTCAACTCGACCAGCTTCTTCTCGTCGCGGCCCACGGCCTTCAGGTACTCGGCCTCGTAGGCGTCGTTGGCCGCCTCCACCTTGGCCAGCGCAATCTTCTCGGCGGCGTAGTCTCTGGTGCCGATCTCGCTGGTTCCTTTGAAGGCCAGGTGCTCGAACATATGCGCCAGGCCGCTTTCGCCGGAGGGATCGTTCACGTCGCCAGCATCGATAAACGTGGAGTAGCTGAAGACCGGCGCTTCCGGCCGCTCGCAGATGACCAGCGTCAGCCCGTTGGGCAGCACCTTGGTCGTGATTCTCTGCTCGAAGCTCTTGAGGTCTTGCGCTCGCGCGCCCGTCAGGGCCACCCCCGCCAGTATCAGCGCCCCAGCGCCCTTGCAAAACCAGGGGATTTTTATCCTTTGCATCCGATCTCCTTGCCGGAGGGACGCAAAAGCGCACCCCCGTACTCTTCCAAGCTAGTGCCATGGACCGAGGGGGGTCAAACCGGCAGCCCTTACGGAATCCTCATTCGCCTCTTGTACGATAGGATTACCATGCTGAGCCAGCGGACAAGTCGCAGGCGACTGACGCGCTTGTGGCGGGCGGTGATCGAGATCGGCTTTATCGACTTTCTCTTTTACTCCAACCTGCTGATGGGCGAGTTCACCGCAACCAACGGCCGCGGCAAGACCCTGGCGGCGGCTCTGACGGACATCTTCACCGCCGCTAACTTCGGGATCGCTCTCATCTCCGCGCTGATCGGCTACATGGTCTTTGAATACCTGCGCAAGAAATTATAGTTTCATTCTTCCTCCTTGACCGCGTGCCGCCCGCTTCCGTATCCTTCGATGGATTCCATAGAGCGGCAATTCTTCAACTCCATCCCGCGCAGGGGGATTCCATATGAGCAAGCCCGAACGTCCGCTTCGCTATATTCAAATCTTCTGCATCGTATCAACACTGATGATTGCCGATGTCACCAGAAAGATTCGGCCCCAACAGCACTGCGCTGCCTCTTCATTACAATGGATCATCGTTGGTTTTGTAGTCGCCTTGGTTCTGTGTAGTTTTTTCTTGCAATGGTTCTTTCGCTACTTTCCGAGTCGGTCTTTACCTCCGTGGAAGAATTCAATTGTTCTCGGCTATTGGATGATGGGACACATCCTCCGGCTTGCAACTGCGCAATCTGTCGCTTTATTTGCATTTGTGCTTCATATGCTTGGAAGTTCCGCAGCTCTCGTCTATGTTTTGTATGGAAGCTCACTGCTCCAGCTGCTGTTCTGGCGCCCCGGAGTTTGCCCGGCACAAGAGAATTAGCTCTACACTGCAGGCAGAAGATGGGTATGCTTTTGTCCTTGAGAAAATCATGGTAAGCGTGAGAATCCACACGAGCATCGGGTTGTTGAGTGCGCTGCTAGGCGCCTACTCAATGCTCCCGGCCCAACAGCCAGCGCCGGCTCCCGCGCCGCTCAACGTCTCCGGCCAGATCGTCGTTGCAGGGCACTCGACTCCTTACCTCATCCGCCACCTGCCCATCAGCTCGTTCCCTGACTTACCCGTCGAACTTGCCGTCCTGCTCAACCGCCGCGGCTGCTTGATTCCGCAGACCTACGAGGCGCATCAACCGGAAAACGTCATCCATACCAGCCTGGAGCGGGTGGGTTCTTCTGATTGGGCAGTCCTTTGCTCGGAGCGGGGAACGGTCTCGCTGCTGGTCTACTTTTCCAGCGCCCCGGCCAGCCTGTTGGTGCTGGCCGCCGCGCCGGAGACCGAACGTCTGCAAGCTCACGACCCGAGCGGCGTTCTGGGCTTTAACTGGGGCATCGATCCCGCCTCACCCGAGCAGATTCGCACCGCTCAGATCGGCTTGCTGCATCGCCCCGCACTGGTGGATCACGACGCTGTGGCCGATACGCTCGTCGACCACCGCACCGTCTACCACTTCTATTTGAAAACCGCTTGGATTGTGCTGGAGATGCCTCAATAGGCGTCTGTCTTGCCAATCAGGGTGCCCCACCATCGCCATGTCCTTGTTTTTGTGGCTAGGGGTGGGATTAGCCACCATAGAATCATCTAGGAGCAACCCCATGCCGGAAGCCGTCCTCGTCAGCGCCGTTCGCACCCCGGTAGGTCGCGCCCCCAAAGGCGCACTCTCCACCACCCGTCCCGACGACCTCGCCGCAACCGCATTGAACGGGGCTTTGGAGCGGGTTCCTGCCCTCGACCGCGCCGAGATCGACGACGTGATTCTCGGTTGCGCGCAGCCAGAGGGCGTGCAGGGCTTGAACATCGCCCGCTTTGCCGCTCTGCACGCGGGTTTGCCGGTCGAGGTTCCCGGCGTCACCGTCAACCGCCTCTGCGCCTCCGGCCTCGAAGCCATCGTACAGGCTGATCTGCGCGTCCGTGCCGGCGGCGACCGAGTGGTGGTTGCCGGCGGCGTCGAGTCGATGAGTCTGCTGCCCTTAGGCGGCCTCAATCCCAGTCCCAACCCCTGGCTTGCCGAGCACTATCCCGCCGCGCTGCTGGCCATGGGCCTCACCGCCGAGCGGGTCGCCCGCCGCTATCAAATCTCCCGCGAAGATCAGGACGCCTTCGCTCTCTTGAGTCATCAAAAGGCTCTGGCCGCGCAAGCCGCCGGCCACTTTGCCGAAGAGCTGATTCCGGTCACGATCACAACTGCCGTTCCGAGCTCGAAGTCCGGGCAGCCGGTGGTGATGGAGAAGATATTTTTCGCCGACGAAGGCCCGCGCGCCGACACTTCGCTCGAAACACTCGCGAAGCTGAAGCCCGCCTTCCACGCGCAGGGGACGGTCACGGCAGGCAACTCTTCGCAGACTTCCGACGGCGCCGCCGCCGCCGTTCTAATGGAAGCCGGCCGCGCCCGCGAACTGGGGATTCGCCCCCTTGGCCGCCTGGTGGCCTATACCGTCACCGGCTGTCTGCCGGAGGAAATGGGCATGGGTCCCGTCACCGCCATCCCCAAGGTTCTGCGCCGTGCCGGACTCACCCTGGCAGATATCGGCCTCATCGAACTCAACGAAGCGTTTGCCGCGCAGGCGCTGGCCGTTATCCGCGCGCTCGACCTTGATCCCGACCGCATCAACGTCAACGGAGGCGCCATCGCCCTCGGTCACCCGCTGGGCTGCACGGGGGCCAAACTCACGGCCACGCTGCTCAACGAGATGCGCCGCCGCCAGGTGCGCTACGGCATGGTGACGATGTGCGTGGGCGGAGGCATGGGCGCAGCGGGGATCTTCGAGTTGCTTTAGGGCCTGTTCACACTACCC
>PMTP01000074.1 GCA_003167305.1 Acidobacteriaceae bacterium | reverse complement strand
TCGCCGGGGAAGCGATGAGGCGGGCAGAGAGGATTTGAGCGCGAAACTTTACCGAAGAGGAAAGCAACGGTACAATCGGATAGGAAAGCCGAAGTAGCTCAGTTGGTAGAGCAGCTGATTCGTAATCAGCAGGTCGTCGGTTCGAGTCCGACTTTCGGCTCCATCTAAATTCAAGAAACCATAGATATTTCAGTTTATTTTTTCTCTCGCGCCCGAGCGGTCATTTCCATTGGTTGCAACTTGTCTTGGACGGAGGCTATCCTGCCGCGGCTTGCGAGATGACCCATGCCGGATCGACAGAGCCGAAACCGGATATTGAATCGCACAGACATTTTTTTGACCACAGCTTTGATCGGCGGGCGCGGGGGTTTAGGATCATTGCGTGGTGTGGGACGGCAGATGATGTATGCGTTATTCAGGTATTGTGACTGTTGTCACATACAGCATTTTGGACCGTGCTAGTCTAAAAAGCGGTCTTGGGGGTCTCGAAGGGCACGATGCAATCCTTTCCCGCAGTTGATCCTATTCCTTTGCCGGCGCCGATTTGGCTGCTGAAGCTGCTGCATATCGTGACGCTGGCGCTGCACTTTGTCGCCGTGGAGATGCTGCTGGGCGGGCTGTTGCTGGCGGTTCTGCTCAGTCTCTTCCGCACATCAACGCTTGCCACGGTCACGGCCCGTGCGCTGGCCCGCCGGCTCACTGTGGTGATGACCTTCGTGATCAATCTGGCCGTGCCGCCGCTGCTCTTTGCCCAGGTGCTCTATGGCCGCGCGCTCTACACCAGCAGCGTGCTGATCGGCGTCTACTGGATTTCGATCATCGGCCTCCTGATGCTGACCTATTGGCTGCTCTACCGCTTCATCGCGCGCCTTGAGGCCGGCAAATCGGCCTGGTGGGTTGGTCTCTCCGCGTGGGTGCTGGCTGGCTCGATCGCGCGCCTTCTCTCGACCAATATGACGCTGATGCTGAGGCCGGAGAAGTGGCGTGAGATGTACTCCGCCTCGGCGATGGGCGCGTATCTGCCCACCGGCGACCCCACGCTGACCCCGCGCTGGCTGCTGATGCTGGCCGGCGGCCTCTTCATCGGCGGCCTTTGGATGATCTATCTGGCGGGACGAAAGACCTTCACGCCGGAGGAGAGTAAATTTGTCGCAAAATTGGCCGGAAAAGTGGCCGCGGCCTTCGGNNACGCCTCCGGCAGGCTATGAATTTTACAAGTACTTCGGATTTGCCGGCTACGGCTGGATCGCGCTGGTTGCCGTCGCTGTGCTGGTTGCCGCGATTGCCGGCTTCGGCAAGCTCTCCACAGGCTTGCTCGGCGTCTTCAGTTGGACAGTCGTGCTGCTTGCCGTGCTCATCGAGATTGCCTTCGCGGTCTATCGCGACGGCGTCCGCGACCTGACGCTGCTTTCAAAGGGCTACAACGTCTGGGATCGAGCCGTGGAAACAAATTGGTGGGTCGTGGGCCTGTTTCTGGTTCTTTTTGTCGCCGGGCTGGGCGTGATCGGCTGGCTCGTCTCGGTCGTGGCGCGCGCCCGGAAAACCATGGAGGGCGCGGCCTAACTCGCCGTGAAGAGATTGCGATGATCGAACAGACGAATTCCGAAGCTCATCTCGAAACGATCGCCGAAGAACCCGGCGATGAGAATACTCGCCGCGCCTTCCTGGTTGCTGCCGGAACTGCGGGCCTTGCGTACACCGTGGCGCTGGCTTATCCGATCTACCGCTACCTGGCCTCGCCGGAGGAGATGGCGATGGAGGCCACTGCGGTCACCTCGGTCGCCCTGGGCGCGGATTACAGACAACTGCCCAGGGGCACGGCCAAAATGTTCAAATTCGGCGCCTCTCCGGCGCTTCTCATTCATCATCAGGACGGCCGCTGGATTTCGATGACCGCGGTTTGCACGCATCTGGGATGCACGGTGCAGTATGAGCCGCAGGCCGACCGCATCCACTGCGCCTGCCACGGCGGCGTGTATAACGCTTACACCGGCGCCAACGTCAGCGGCCCGCCGCCCAGGCCGCTCAAGCTCTTCAAAGTGGCCGTCAACGAGGCTGGAGTGGATGTCTCGCGCGCGTAACAACAGTGGACAGTGGACAGTGATCAGTGAACAGTAAATGGATGGCAGATAACTTCCGATAGCAGGTAACAGGCAACGAACAATTGACCACTGCAAGAGGACGAAGGGCATGAGTTCAAAGGCAATCTACGATTGGGTCGATGAGCGGCTGGGGCTGAGTGAGCTGGCCGCCTTCGCGCGCCACAAGACCGTCCCGGTCCACTCCCAGTCTTTCTGGTATTACTGGGGCGGCATCTCGCTCTTTCTCTTCCTGTTGCAGTGCTTTACCGGCGTGCTGCTGCTGGTCTACTACCGGCCCGGCGCGGAGGCCTATGAGTCCGTCCGCCAGATCACCTTCGTGATGCACTTCGGCTGGCTGATCCGCTCGGCGCACGCGTGGTCCGCCAGCCTGATGATCTTCTCCATTCTGGTGCACATGTTCTCGGTCTACTTCATGAAGGCTTATCGAAAGCCGCGCGAGTTTGGCTGGCTGAGCGGCATGGCGCTGCTGGGAATCGCTTCGGTCTTCGGCTTCTCAGGCTACCTGCTGCCGATGGACGAGCTGAGTTACTTCGCCACCAAGGTCGGCCTGGATATTCCCACCGCGATTCCATGGATCGGCCCGGTCATTGCCAATATGCTGCGCGGGGGCCCGGACGTGAGCGAGTTTACCGTGCAACGATTCTTCGCTCTGCACGTGGTAGTGCTGCCGGCCGTCTTCTTGCCGCTGCTGGGCTTTCACCTGTGGCTGGTGCAGCGCCACGGCAATGCCTCGCCGCCGCGCGTGGAGGCCCTGCCGCCAGCCGAGCGCAAGAGTGAGCCGTTCTTTCCTAACTTCGTGCGCAAAGATCTGGCCATGTGGCTGATCGCGCTAAATCTTCTGGCACTGCTGGCCTCGGTCTTTCCGTGGACGCTCGGCAAACCCTTCGATCCATTGGCGCCCGCGCCGCTGGGCATTCATCCCGAGTGGTACTTCATGAGTCCCTTCGAGATGCTCAAGCTGCTGGGCGTTGTGCTGCGCGGCGAGGCCGGCGAAATTGCCGGCATTCTGCTCTTCACGCTCGGCATTGCGCTGTGGGTGCTGATTCCCTTCTACGACAAGAACAAGGAATCCGGACAGCGCGCCCGCGCCGCGCATTACTTCGGCCTGCTGGCGGTTTTCGCGCTGCTAAGTACAACCATCATCGGCTATTGGACGATCCGGTAAGTGCAGCTACTAGCTTCTAGCCTCTAGCTGCTAGCTAGAAGCTGGAAGCTAGCAGTTAGGAGCTACAAATGAACTATCCATTCTGGGAGATTCCTTATCTCGGCTCGGGCTGGGTGATCGGCATCATCGCCATCTTCCACGTCATGATCTCGCAGTTCGCCGTGGGAGGCGGGCTTTATCTGCCCATGGCTGAGCGCAAGGCGATGCGTATGCCGGAGGGTCCGCTCCGCACTGCGTGGCTCAATCAACTGGCCAGCTACTCCAAATTCTTCCTCATCCTCACCGCCGTCTTCGGCACCGTCAGCGGCGTGGGCATCTGGTTCGCCATCGGCCTCACTCACCCCGAAGCCACCAGCACGCTGATTCATAACTTCGTCTTCGGCTGGGCCATGGAGTGGGTCTTCTTTCTGGTTGAACTGACCTGCATTGCCGTTTATTACTCCACCTGGGGCAAGATCGATGCAAAACTGCACCTCCAGGTGGGCTGGGTCTATGCCGTCGCTTCGGCCTTCACGCTGATTATCATCAACGGCATTCTCACCTTCATGCTTACCCCCGGCGACACCTGGCTGGCCGTCGCGGGCACAGGCCAGGAAGCCAGCAAGTTCTGGTACGCCTTCTTCAATCCAACGTACTGGCCGAGCCTTTTTCTGCGCGCCTGCGTCTGCTGTTCGCTGGCCGGCATCTGGGCGCTCATCACCGCCAGCCGCATCGACGGCGACAAGCAGCCCGAGCTTAAAACCAGCCTCGTCCAGTGGAGCGTCAAGTGGCTGGTGCCCTCTTTTGTGGCCACGCCCTTTCTTCTGATCTGGTACCTGTGGATGGTTCCGGCATCGCAGCAGGCTTTGCTGACCCTGGGCATTGACACCATCGGCTCCGGCACCTTCTCGATCATCACCCGCATAGCCCTGCTCATTATCGTCACCTCGGCCACTATCGTGGGCGTCGCCTACTTCCTGGCCTATCGCAATCCCATCGACTTCAATCTTTCCCATGCGATGGCCGTGCTGCTGCTGGCGCTGATAGCGACGGGCGCAGGCGAGTATGCGCGCGAGATGCTGCGCAAGCCCTACGTCATCGGTAGCTGGATGTACTCCAACGGCGTGCGCGTTCCTTATGTGAGCCGCATCAATCAGGAGGGCTATCTGGCGCATACGATTTGGGTCTGGAATGATTCGGCTTCAAGTTATTCCCGCGGCGAAGCGATCTTCCGCGGCGAGTGCGGCTCCTGCCACACGCTCGCCGGCTACCGCCCGCTGAAAGAGTTGCTCGCCGGCCGCGACCGCGCCAACATCGGCAGCTTCATCACCATGCTGCACGAGTACAAGCCCGACTCGCCCTATCGCAAGTTCATGCCGCCCATGGTGGGAACCAATCAGGACGTTGATGATCTGACCGGCTACCTCAACGCCCAGGTCAACCCACCACAGAAGCCGATTCAGACGGCGCAGAAATAGCTTTCTTCGCCTGTTCGTCGAAACAGCGAGCGGGTGCATCAGGTTCTGGTTTTTGTACCTTGGAAACAACGGACCTCTTGCCGCCGATTCATGCGATCCTGAATATGCCATGAAGATATTTCTCGGCGTTCTCGCTGTTCTGGTCATTGCCGCCTCCCTCATCGCCGACTACAAATGGCGTCAATGGATGGCTGCACGCCGCCGCGACCGCCCATAGCACCCTTTATTATGGTTTTATCGAATATTTTGGCTGTCTCCGACCGAGCTTATGCCGCGCCAGCGTCGGCTGGCCGCACCGCAGGTGGCGCGGGTGGTTACAATGTTCCAAGGGAGCCGTCCAATCGCCATGCCTCGTTTTTTCGTCCTTGCCCATCATTTTCCCGCTATTAGAATGCGGTCCAGGCTGTTGTTGAGCCTTGCCGCCGCTGTGTTTTTTGTCGCCGCTGTCAATGCACACGCCCAGTTTGGCGCGCCGTCGCCCGGAACCCAGGTGCATGACGCCACCGCGCTCAGGCCGCCCACCGGAGCCCGCGTGGCCATCGTCGAGTTTGCGGATATGGAGTGCCCTGCCTGCGCCAACGCCAATCCGATCCTCAAAGCGGCCGCGGCTACCTACAAGATTCCCTGGGTGCGCCACGACTTTCTGATCCCCTATCACGTATGGAGTCCGCAGGCTACCGTCAATGCCCGTTGGTTTGACAGCCGCAACAAGGCCCTGGGCGACGAGTACCGCGATCTGGTCTTCGCCAACCAGACCTCGATCTACAACCTGGCAGTCCTCCGCCAATTTACCGAGAAGTTTGCCGCTGACCACCACATTGTCCTGCCCTTCGCCATCGACCCGCAAGGCAAGCTGGCGACCGAGGTCAAGGCCGACAGTGACTTGGGTATGCGCACGGGTGTAAAAGCCACTCCGGCCGTCTGGATTGTCACGGATCACAGCAAGGGAGCGCCCTACATGGAGGTTGCCAATGGCATGGGCAACCTCTACCAATTGATCGACCAGGCCCTGGCCGACACCGCCCCCGCCAAGCCCGCGCCGAAGACGCCGGTGAAGAAGGCCGCCAGCAAGTAGCCCCGGCAACTCCGCACAGAAAACGGCGCATCCCGCACGAGATGCGCCGTTTCCGTAAAGCTGCTCAGTACTTCGGTACTGTGGCGTCGATCTCTTTGCTCCAAGCGTCGATGCCGCCGGCGAGGTTGGCGACGCGCGGATAGCCGGATTGCTTGAGGAATTCCGCAATGCGCTGGCTGCGGACGCCTGCGTGGCAGTGGACGATGACCTCGCGTTCGCGGTCGATTTCGGAAAGGCGCCGGGGCACTTCGTTCTGCGGAATCAGCTTCCCGCCGATCTGGGCGATCTTGTACTCCCAGGGCTCGCGCACGTCGAGGAGGTAGACGTTCTCCCCGGCATCGATGCGGCGCTTCAGATCCTTGACGGAAAGCTGGGGGATTCCGTTGTTCATTGATTTCTCCCTATTAGGTTGCAGGATAGCAAAGGCGTGCGGCTCCGGCGATGCCGGAGCCGCGCGCAATAC
>PMTP01000187.1 GCA_003167305.1 Acidobacteriaceae bacterium | reverse complement strand
GCCAATCAAACCGTTCTTGGCGCGAAGATCGTCGAGCGGATGAAGCCGGCCTTCGCGGCGCTCGGCCTCGGACTGGAGCAGTTCATCGTCGAAAACGTTTCCTTGCCTGAGGAACTGCAAAAGGTCTTCGACCAGCGTGTCGGCATGAACATGGTTGGCGATCTGGGCCGCTACACGCTCTACGCGGCGGCGGAGTCGCTGGACCTCTCGGCGGCCAACACCAGCGGAGCAGCCGGCATGGGCATGGGACTGGGCGCGGGCGCGGCGGTGGCACAGGTTTTGTCCAACGCTCTCAAGCCGTCGATGGGCGGGCCAGGCGGAGCGCCTTCCCAGGCGCCAACTCCGGTTCCGGTGCTGATCGGCGCTTCGGATTCAGCCGCCTCGGAAGGCTTTAAGTTCTGCATCGAGTGCGGAAAATCCATTCCTCAACGCGCCAAATTCTGCGCAGAATGTGGGAAGGCCCAATGAACTGTCCCTCCTGCGGCGCTCCCATGCGGCTCAAGCCGGATATGGAGAGCTACAAGTGCGACTACTGCCATAGCGTCTACTTTCCGGAGAAGAACGACGACGGCGTGCGCGTTCTCGATGAGCCTTGCGATCAGGATTGCCCGATATGCAATGTCCCTCTGGTGCACGCGGTGCTTGCCAAGTGCCCGATCATCTACTGCAAGAAATGCGGAGGGATGATGGTTGCCATGGAGGCACTGGAAGGGCTGATCGAAGAGCTGCGAGCAGTGCAGGGAGCCGGAGCCGCTCCGGTCGCTCCCGACAAAGAGGATTTGCAGCGCAAGATCAACTGCCCGCAGTGCCACCATCCGATGGACACGCACTTCTATGCCGGTCCCGGCAACGCGGTCATCAGCTCCTGCGAGGATTGCTGCCTGATCTGGATGGATCGCGGCGTGCTGATGCGCATCGTGCACACGCCCGACGCCCCCCAGCAGACGGAGCCGGACTTCCCGGAGGACTTCGACTCGCAACCAGCGCAGGATTGGAATCCGATGGGGAACCGAACCGCCAGCGACGCGATCATTGGCGGCATCGTTGACTCGTTTTTGCGATGAGAATCGCCCTTGAAGGAGAGGCCCGAAATGGATTCCAGTTTGTCTCTTGACAGTGCATCGATCATTCCCATCGAACTCACAGGGCAACTGCCTCGAAGAACGCGCTTAGAGAAACCTATCCAATGGGCCGCAATTCTTACGATTATTCTGGGGATCGCCGTCGCAATTATTCTCTGGGCAGGTAGGTTTGCCGTGCAACTGACAGAAACAAGAACAGCGTTGCGCCACGAGAGCAGCGAAGCCACCGGAGTGGTCGAAGAGCTGTGGAAAACCCGAGTTAACTATTCATTCGCCGTCAATGGGAGATCTTTTACTGGCAGCGCTTCTCGTTCGGGACCGAAATTGCGGGTATCCGATCCTCTCACCATCCGGTACCTTCCCTCAAATCCTGCCGTAAACCACCCGGCTGCCTGGGAAGAACCCACTGTTGCGGCTTGGCTTCCGTTCTGGATTCCGACTGTGTTGGTGCTGATTTTGGTGGGGATGCTGATAAAGATGAGTATTATTCGGCGTTTGCTCACTGAAGGCAGGCCTGCGGTCGCGGTGGTAACGAAGTGCTCTCGTGGGGGCCGGGGTCAAATCTTTGTGGAGTACGAATTCCGCACCAAAGAGGGGAGAGTGATGACGGGGATCTGGAATGAGAGCCTTGAGAAGATCGGCGCGAATTTTTGTGTTCTCTATCTGCCGCAGAATCCACGGCGAAATATGAGGTACCCGTCATCTGACTACCGAGTGGTTCAATGATCTTCCATAATTCGCAGAAACCCGCTCATAGCCGGCGCACGGGCTTTTGCATTTGCATCTGCACCACCTGCACCGTCACATCACGCACCTCGGAGAGAAAGCGGTTGATGGCTGAATTCGCAGTGGGAGCTTCTTGCCGCCCGCTGCAACGTAGCCTCTTGCCAAGCGCAATCTTCCTTCTTGCTGCGTCTTTCGCGGCCAGTTCATCCGGACAGCCCAATCGAGCGGCTTCCGTCCCCGCGCCTACTCCACCCCCAGTACCTTCACAATAACCCGCTTGCGGCGCTGCCCATCGAACTCGGCATAGAAGACGCGCTGCCAGGGACCCAGGTCCAACCGGCCATTGGTCACCGGCAGCGTGGTCTCGTGATGAAGCAGCAGCGACTTCAGATGCGCATCTCCGTTATCCTCGCCTGTTTGATGGTGCTTGTAATCGGGTCGCGCCGGAGCCAGCTCCTCCAGCCACTTGCCGATATCCTCAATCAGCCCGCTCTCCAGGTCGTTCACATAGACCGCCGCCGTGATGTGCATCGGCGAAACGAAGCAAAGGCCGTCCTTCACCCCGCTGCGCCGCACAACCTGCTCGACCTCATCCGTGATGTGCACCATCTCCCGACGCTTCCTGGTTTCCATGACCAGGTACTCCGTGTAGCTCTTCATCTCCGCCTCTTGCATGGGTCTCTCATCCATTTGGCTTGCATGTCAATAGTGTGACATTCTCTTGCCTTCATAGACCCATGATGTCACGCCCCAGCGTCTACAATCTCGCAGTGCCGGCACTCATTCACAGTGGGAGCAACCACACAGTGCTACACCACAGGACCGAGCAATCAGCCCCGATACAGGGTAGCTTGGGTTCCCGCGCTGCTTACGCTGTCTGCTGAAGTTGTAATTTCTGGATTGCTTCCACTTCTCCCGCTCCTTTGGCATAGAGCGCCTCTTCATCGGGAGCAAGCGCGTACAACAGCTTCAGAAACTCTCCCGCGTGCACAAGTTCCTCATCCGCTATGTCCTTGAGCACTGCCACGGCGAATTTGTTGTCGGTTGACTCGGCAAGCTGCACATACATCTGAGTCGCTTCGTACTCCCCGGCTACCATGAACCGAATTACTCTGACGAGTTCCCCGTCCGTGAGCTTCCTGCTGTTCGCCAACTCTGAAAAAGGTGAACCGAACTGTGGCATATCATTTTCCTTTCCTTCATGCACGCTGGCAGGTTAAGGTTAAGATTGCGCCTTTGAGGGCTATCACGTTTGTAGTTCCGAGGTCTCCTGAGGTCTGAGCGGAATTGACCATCGCCACAATGTCCGTCCAGGCGAATGAGTGAGTCCGCCACCGAATCCCGTACGGTCTCGATGCGTTTCTGAAGCCGAGTGAATTCCTCCATCCTAAGGCCAGCCGTGACCTCGACCCGACTCACTCCCACCCAGCGCCTGCGCCGCATGCACGATCAGCTAAGCGCAGCCTACGGCCCTCAGCACTGGTGGCCGGCCGAGACTCCTTTTGAAATGATCCTCGGCGCTTACCTCACACAGAACACAGCCTGGAAGGCCGTCGAGCGCTCTCTGGCTAACCTGCGCGCTGCCGGCGCACTGACCGTGGACGGTCTGCGCTCCATCCCTCTGGATGAGTTGCAGCGCCTCATTCAACCCTCCGGCTTTCCCACCCGCAAGGCGCCCGCGCTCAAGGCATTTGTCGACCTGCTCGACGCCGAGTTCGGCGGTTCGCTCGAACTCCTTGCCGCCAGCCCCACTGACGCTTTGCGCCGACGCCTGCTCTCCCTGCCCGGCGTGGGTCCGGAGACCGCCGACGCGATCCTGCTTTACGCTCTCGGCCATCCCGTCCCCGTCGCCGACGAGTACCTTCGCCGCATTGCCGAGCGCCACCGGCTTCTGACGCCTCCGCCCGGCCGCAATCGCAAGGGGTATAACTCCCTGGCCGATCTCACCCGTCATGCCTTTGCCTTCGACGCCGCGAAGAACCAGGCGCGACTCTTCAATGAGTTTCATGCCCTCACGGTTGCCGTGGGCAAGGCTCATTGCGGCAGAACTGCTCGTTGCGCCAATTGCCCGCTGGCCGGGGATCTGTCCACCGGCGGCCTTACGCGTTACGATTGATTAACATCATGTTGGAGGGAAGCGAATCGATGGGACAATCCGGCTCTACCATGCAGCTCACCCGGGCCGCCGACTATGGGGTGCGCGTGATGATCCATCTGGCCTCCCTGCCCGCTCATCAGCGCGCGCGCCTGCCCTCGCTGGCCCGCGCCACCGGTGCGCCGGAGAGCTTTCTTTCCAAGGTTCTGCAAGCCTTGTGCCGCGCCGGATTCCTTGCTTCCCGCCGCGGCCAGGCGGGAGGCTTTGAGATGCTTTCTTCCGGCCGCAGGGCTTCGGTTCGCACCGTGATCGAGGCTATTGAAGGTCCCATCTGTCTGAACCTCTGTCTCGTCCACGGGGCCTCCTGCAGCCGCAAGTCAAATTGCCCCGCGCACCCCGTCTGGGTGAGAGCACAGGAGGCCATGCTGGGGGTGCTGAACACGGCCACCGTCGCCGATTTGGCGATTGAAGCGGTTGCTCCGCGGACGCGGGTCACCGCCGAAAGCTCCGAACCTGCCTGAGACGCGGCCGCTGCTCACCCCAGTAACTGTTTTCCCACCTTGATGTACAGCTCGACCGCCTCCAGCAGCTCCTTCTTCGCCAGCTTCTCAAAGGGCGTGTGAGCCACGTGAATCGACCCCGGCCCCAGCAGCAGCGGCTCGCCCCAATTCGAGAGTTGAGGAATGTCGGTGGAGAACTTGGCGATCATAGTGGGCAGCCCCTCGACGGCGCGCAGGCGAACGAAGGGGGTGTCGAGCGTGAACTCCACCTCTGCCAGATCGCCGGCGAGTGCGGTCAACTGAGCGCGCACCGGGCCGGAGTCGGTCACCGTGCGCACCAGCACTTGCGCCTCGGCCTTGTCGGCGATCACGTTGGGGGCGTGGCCGCCGTGAATCTGGCCGATGTTCAGCGTGCTCGGTCCAATGCCCTCCAGCTCCCGCAGCGGCATCGCCAGCACTCTTGCCAGCACTTCAATCAGCTTGTGTACCGCGCTCTCGCCCAGTTCGGGATAGGCCGAGTGGGCCATCTTGCCGGTAGATTTGAAGGCCGCGCGCAAAGCGCCCTTCGAGGCCAGCGCTAGGCGGTTGTCGGTCGGCTCGCCGTTGATGAGAAAGCGGCTGCCCTTGGAAGCAAGATTGGCGGCGATTGCGCCGGCCGAATCGCGCTCCTCGCCTGAGACAAACAGCATTCCAACACGAAAGCCCGCCGCGCGCAGCGCCTCGGCGGCGGCCACCTGCGCGGCCAAAATGCCCTTGGCGTCGCAAACGCCTCGTCCATAAAGGAACTCCTCATCCTCGTTGAAATGAATGTAGGGCGGCACGGTGTCCATGTGGGTGGAAAAAACCAGATCAGGCCTCTCGCCGGCCACGCCCGCATAGACGTTCCATCGCGGGCCGCCGCCGGCGTTCTCCTTCGGCTGTTCGACCGGCGTTTTTTCCACGGCCCAGCCGCGCGCACCGAGAAAATCCGCCAGAAAATCGCCCACCGCCCCCTCGTGGTAGGTGGTGGATTCGATCTCGCACAATTGACGAGTAAAGCGAATGGGATCAAGTTCATTCACGGCGGGGGAATTCGGCGGAAGATCAATCATCATACTGTCAGAATACCCTAATCTGTTCTCGCCCTACTGGGTTACGCCGGAGTTGGGCTTCAGCGGCGGCGGGCTGCGGTGACTCACTTTGGGACACGCCACGGGACCGCCCCCGATATAAAGAAATCTTTATGGGTTGCGCGTAGAATGGAGTCTGGAATGACTACGACAGCACACGCCGCCGAGCCGAAACTGGGGACGCTCCTTCCCCGCGCCAATCACCTATATTCCTGTCAGCTCGAGCCATTGCACGCGGCGCTCGCCGGTTGGCTGAAGGAGCACTGTTCATGACTCCCGTCAGCGATTTCGCCCTCGATACTCTGCACGATACTGCCACTGAGATTTTTACCGGCGCTATCAAGGCCTGTAGCATTGCCTCGGCCTTCGACCGCCGCCTCCGCTTTGAGGGCGTTACGCTGCATCGCCTCCTGCCCGACGGCAGCGGGCCGGATTCGATCTGCCTCTCCCATTACAAGAAGGTGATGGTCATCGCGCTGGGCAAGGCAGCTGGCCCCATGCTTGAAGTGCTGCTCAGTCGCATGAGCCGCCGCAATGGCCTGCGCGGCATCTGCTGCTCCAACCAGCTTCCCAGGAGCCGCAGTTGGCGCTTTCGCTACTTCGAGGGCGGCCACCCGTCGCCCAACGAAAACTCCTTCGCCGCGGCCCGCGCCGCGCTGGCCATGCTGCGCAGAGCCCGCAAAGATACGCTCGTCTTCTTCCTCATCTCTGGCGGAGGCTCGGCCCTCTTCGACCTGCCGCTGGACCCGCGCATCTCGCTCGATGACACCATCGTCTTCCATCAGTTGCTGCTCGCCTCGGGCGCGCCCATCAGCGAGGTCAATACCCTGCGCAAGCATTTCTCCGCGGTCAAGGGCGGGCGGCTCGCCATCGCCGCTCCGGAGGCGGCCAAGGTCAGCCTGCTGCTGCCCGACGTGCCGCTGCGCTCGCTTGACGCGCTCTCCTCCGGTCCCACGTCTCCCGATCACTCTACCGTAGCCGAGGTGCGCGCCCTGCTGGAAAAGTACGATCTGGCACCCAAACTTCCGCCTTCCATCCGCACATTCTTCGAGCGCGAAGACCTGCCCGAATCGCCCGGCAACAAGCGCTGGCGTCCGCCTTTCTTCGCCAAGTTGCCCAAGCTGGGCGCCATGCCCGCGCGCCGCATCACCACAGCCGCCTCCATGAGCGAAGAGGATGCACCCTTCCGCGATTCGGTCTTCGAGATTCTCCTTTCCAGCCACGACCTAGCGGAGAATGCCCGTCTGCTGGCGGAGAAGGCCGGCTTTCACGCGGAGGTCGATAATACGTGCGACGACTGGGATTACGCCGATGCCGCCCGCTACCTGCTGGAGCGCTTCCACGAACTGCGCGCCAACCATCCGAAGCTCTGCCTGATTTCGGTCGGCGAGGTCACGGTCACCCTCGACCGCGCGCCCGGTGCCGGAGGCCGCAACCAGCAGTTTGTCATGGAGTGCGCGCTGGAGCTGGAGAGCTATCCGGGCGAACGGTTGACCGTGCTCAGCGCCGGTTCCGATGGCATTGACGGAAACACCCGGTCCGCTGGCGCCGTCGCCGATCCCACCACCGTCTCCCGCGCCCACTCCTTCGGATTCCACCTGAAGTCCTCGCTGGCCGCCTTCGACGCCTGTCCCATGTTCACCGCCTTGGGCGACGCCGTAGTCACCGGACCCACCGGCCAAAACCTGCGCGATCTGCGACTGCTGATCGCCGATAACGAATAGCACGGCTCGCGCACGCCCGCAACTTCTGCGGAGTTACTGTTGTATGGACGGCACTTGCCGTGCGCGCCATAACGATCTGACCTTATCTCTTTCATGTATACTGGCACGCGTGAGGCGGCTGCGCTGCGTCGCGTCGCTGTGGCCCTGAACAAGAGGACTCATTCATGAATTCTAAAACTCAAAAACTGACGTTTTACGAGAAGACTGGCTATGCCTTCGGCGACGCGGCCTCCAATCTGTTTTGGATGACCTTTATTTATTTTCAGAGCAAGTTTTATACCGACGTCTTCTTCTATACTCCCGATGCCGCGCTGGAACGCACATTGCTGCAGAAGCTCGCGGTCCTGCTTCTGCTGACGCGCATTCTCGACATGGGCTTCGACTTGTTCATGGGCGTTCTGGGCGACAGGACTAAAACGCGATGGGGCAAATTCCGTCCCTACCTCCTTTGGTTTGCGGTTCCCTTCGGCATCATCAGCGTACTGACCTTTACCACGCCCTCCTTCAGCCCCAACGGAAAGCTGATCTACGCCTACATCACGCTGTGCTTGATGATGATGGTCTATTCGGCAATCAACATCCCCTATTCGGCATTGATGGGCGTGATATCTTCCGATTCGCAGGAACGCACCAGCGTCTCATCGTACCGGTTCGCGTTTGCCTTTGCGGCTGGTCTGGTCGTCCAGACTTATACGCTCTACCTGGTGGACTACTTCGGAAGAGTCAAGCCGCAGATGGGGCCGGAGCTGCTGGCAGTGGCCAAAGCCCATGGCTATCAGTTGACGATGGGCATCTATGCCGTTGCGGCAACCGCGCTGTTCTTCCTCACCTTCGCGCTCACGCGCGAGCGGGTACAACCCTTCCAGGAGAAGAGCACGCTCAGTCAGGATCTGAAGGATCTGGCAACCAACGTGCCGTGGCTCATCCTTTTTGGGATGGGAACTCTGACTGTCTGCGCGGTTGCCATCCGCAGCGGCGCCATCCTCTATTACTTCCAGTACTACGTGGGCAATGAAAAGCTGGCCGCCGCGTTCATGGTTGCCGGCACGCTGATGTCGCTCCTCGGGACCGTACTTATTCAATACGTCACGCGATTTGCCGGAAGGAAGGCAACCTACATCGGCCTGGCGGCGCTGGGTTCGCTCTTCCTGGCCGTTTCTTACTGGGTAAGGCCGGAGCAAGTGGTGCTGATGTTTGCTTTTCAAGTGCTATATAGCGCGGTAACAGGGCCGACCTCCGCGGTGCTGTGGGCGATGTTCGCCGACTCCGCTGATTACTCTGAGTGGCGCACTGGCCGCCGGGCCACCGGTCTGGTCTTCTCGGCGGCGGGCATGTCTAACAAACTCGGATGGGCCATCGGCGGACCGGTGACGGTCTGGATGCTCGCTCAATTTGGATACCAGGCCAGCGTAGCTCAGACGCCGCATGCTCTGCATGGCATCCTGCTTCTGTTTACTTTTATTCCCGCTGTAGCCTTCCTGCTTACCGGAGTGGGCCTGATCTTCTATCCGCTCAACGAAGCCAGGATGAAGAAGATGCAGGGCGAGTTGCTGGTAAGGCAGGCAAAGGGAGAAGCGGCGGCGTCTGCCTAATAGCGGCACTGCGAACAAAAAGAGGATAGCTTGCCAATGCAATTCGGATACTTTGACGACGCGAACAAAGAGTATGTAATTACTCGTCCAGATACTCCCAGGTCGTGGAGTAACTATCTGGGCTCGACGGAATATGGCGCTATCATCACCAATAATGCTGGTGGATATAGTTTCTATAAATCGGCGGCCATGGGGCGTTTCATGCGGCTGCGCTTCAACGCGCTACCGATGGACCAGCCGGGCCGAACCGTCTATCTGCATGACCACGACAGCAGGGACTACTGGTCGGCGTCATGGCAGCCGGTTGGCAAGCCGCTCGATCAGTATAAGTCGGAGTGCCGCCATGGCAGCGCCTATACGGTCATTTCATCTGAATATGCCGGCATACGATCCGAGACCACTTATTTTGTTCCGCTGGGAAAGACCTTCGAGTGCTGGCATGTGAAGCTCACTAATTTAGGCGAAAAGCCGCGCGAGTTAAG
>PMTP01000134.1 GCA_003167305.1 Acidobacteriaceae bacterium | reverse complement strand
GAGTCGTCGAGGTGGTACTTGTCGCGCAGGCCGCGCAGGCTTTCGCGCTCCTTCCGCTCTTCGTCGGAGTAGAAGCGGGCCTTCTCGAATTCGTGGTTGGCGATGGCCGAATCCATGCGATGAACAATGAACTTGATGCGCTTCTGGACCTCGGTGATCTCCTCGGGCAGCGAGGTCTGGCGCAGCTTGACGCGCGCGCCGGCTTCGTCGATCAGGTCGATGGCCTTGTCGGGCAGGAAGCGGTCCGGAATGTAGCGATTAGAGTGGGAGACGGCGAACTCGACGGCGGCATCAGTGTAACTGACCGCGTGGAATTTTTCGTAGCGGTCCTTGATGCCGTGGATGATCTTGATGGCGTCAGCCTCGTTGGGCGGCGGCACTTTGACGGCCTGAAAGCGGCGTTCCAGGGAGCGGTCCTTCTCAATGGATTTGCGGTACTCGCCGGGGGTGGTGGCGCCGATGCACTGAATCTCTCCGCGGCTCAGCGCCGGCTTGAGGATATTGGCCGCATCCAGCGAACCCTCGGCGGAGCCCGCGCCGACCAGGGTGTGCAGCTCGTCGATGAAGATGATCGAGTTCTGGTTTTCCATCAGCTCTTTCATGATGGTTTTGAGGCGCTCCTCGAACTGGCCGCGGTACTTGGTTCCGGCGACGATGAGCGAGAGATCCAGACCCAGCACGCGCTTCTCGGCCAGAAAGCTGGGCACTTCGCCGTCGGCGATGCGCTGCGCGAGTCCCTCGACGATGGCTGTCTTGCCGACACCCGGCTCGCCGATGAGGACGGGATTGTTTTTAGTGCGGCGGCAGAGGATCTGGATGACGCGCTCCAGTTCGCCGTCGCGGCCGACGAGGGGATCAAGCTGGCCGTCCATCGCCGCCTGGGTGAGGTCGCGGCTGAACTCGGCAAGCAGGCTGGATTCACGCTGGCGCTGCTGCTGCGGCTGGACTTTTTCTTGCGTGACGCGGCCCAGCTCTTCGCGAATCTGCGCCAGCTTCAGGCCGCGTTCCTGCAATATCTCCGAGGCGAAGCACTTTTCCTCGCGCAGCAGGCCGAGCAATAAATGCTCCGTCCCGATGTGCTTGTGGCCCAGTCGTTCGGCCTCTTCCGCCGCATAGGCCAGCACCCGCTTGCACTCGTTGGAGAGTGGCAGGTCCACGCTTGTCGAAACCTTTTCGCGGATGGTGGTGTGCGTTTCAATCTGCTTGCGGATCGATTCCACCGAGGCGTGCGAGCGCAGGAAGCGGTTGGTCAGCGCCTTGTCCTCGCGCAGCAGGCCCAGCAGCAGGTGCTCGGTCTCGATGTAAGGCGAGCCGAACTGGCTGGCCTCGTACCGCGCAAAGAAAATCACGCGCCGCGCCTTTTCCGTATAGCGTTCGAACATAGCGGACCCCCTGATACTGGCTATCGGCGGTAGCAGCCGTCCGCTTCACTTGCCGGCTTCAGCCATACCCGCGCGCGCCCCGTTTGAACTTCGCCGCCGAGGCTCAACTTGGCCCCGAACAGCCCTTTTGGATGGCTCCCAAGCGATCTTACACCCATTTTCCTCCGGCGATTGCGCCGCCAAAAGAGAGTTCCATCCTGCCCATTTTCAGCCGGAAAGGAATGAAAACCGCATCCTTTTCCAGCCTGCTTCCTTCATTAGACTCAACAACCGCCCGCAAAGGCGTAATTTTTTGGCCAAATCTTTACGGCATTTTCATCCGTTTATGGAGTATACGCGGCCAGCCTACCACTCTCCAGGCGCAAAATGCGGCTACAGCGCGCGGCCAACTCCATATTGTGCGTCACCAGAATCGAAGTGAGGCCGTGTGTCGCATGCAGCCGTTCAATCAGGTCGAAGACGCGGGCGGCGGTGGTCTCGTCCAGGTCGCCGGTGGGCTCGTCGGCCAGCAGCAGCCGGGGATTGTTGACCAGCGCGCGGGCCAGCGCCACGCGCTGCTGCTCGCCGCCGCTCAACTCGCCTGGCCGGTGGTCGCCGCGATCCTCCAGGCCCACNNGGATTTACGCAGGCCGCGAGCCAGCAACGGCATTGCAACGTTTTCCAGAGCCGTGAACTCCGGCAGCAGGTAATGAAACTGCCAGACGTAGCCGATCTCGCGATTGCGGAAGGCGGCGGCTTCCTGCGGCGAAAGCTGGGCCACGTTGACCGCGGCGCAGGTGACTGTTCCGGCGGTGGGTGCATCCAGCGCTCCCAGAATATGCAGCAGCGTGCTCTTGCCCGCGCCCGATTGGCCAACGATGGCCACCATCTCGCCGGGCTGGACTTCAAGGTTCAGGCCGCGAAAAAGCGTGAGCGAGCCGCGCGCGGTGGTGTAGGTCTTTTCGAGATTCTGGAGATGGATGATGGGGGCTTGAACGGCTTGCGGGTGCGGTTCCATGACCCACGCGGAGCGGGTGGTCTGGGGCGCGGCGGCTGGAGAAGTTTGCGGCATCCGGTTGAGGCTATTTTACCGTGCCGGGGTGTGAATCCGCGCCGGATGGGGTTCCGATAGTAATGGCATGTGCTTTGATTTGGCTGCATCAAATGAAGTTCTGACTTTTTTTCAGCCGTTTTCACAGTGACAAAACGCGCGAAAAAGTCTATGCGTCAAAGTAGAGATAGTTTTGCAAAAAATTGGCCAGAAATTGGAGGAATCGCCGCAGTTCTCTTCGGCTTTTCTTCGCTGCGGGTCGAACGAAGTACAACAGCAGACCCACTTCGGCTTCGCTCAGTGCAGGCTTTCGACTCCCTACGCTGCGCTTCGGTCGCTCAGGATGACAGAATATTGTTCGGAACGGATCCGTCATTTCCCTGCTGGAAGCGCAGCGAGGTTGATTCGGGCGATGCGGCCGTTGGGTCCGACGACGAAGGGCAGCGAGAGAGCATTCCAGTTTCCGTCGTCGAGCGACTGCCAGCTCTTGCCGTCGTCGCGGCTGATGTCCGAGCCATTCGTTCCGACCGTGATCCAGGCTTTGAGCGATTCGCTCCACTGCACGGCGGAACGGAAGCCGTGCGGCGGGGTGGCGGAGGCGGTCCAATGAAGTCCACCATCGTTGGAAAATGCAGAAGTCCCTGCGGAATCATCGGGCTTGTTGTAGTCTCCGCCGACGGCGACCAATACATCTCCAATATGTGTGGCTCTTTCGATAAACTTTGCCGTGTCCGTGGCCGCTTCAGAATCTGGACCGAGATGTGCCGCTACGGAAAAGGCGCCTGCCGATGGTCCATGCTTCACCGGAATATCCCCACCAATGAAACGAAATAGAATATCCGGGTCATGTTTCACATGAAGTTCGAGAGTACGGCTACGGCTCGTCGATCCTCCAGTAACGAAGAACTCCTGATTTCGAATGAGAATCATCGAAGAGTTGCTCGCAGCGAAAAGGGACTCGCCTCTTTTTGCCGATGCAACCAACGGTTGACGCTGGTTATAAACTCCCCAAGTCTTTCCGTAATCATAAGTCATAAAATCTGCGAATTTGCCGTTAACGGGATCACCTATGAGGTGGCCCATGCGACCTATGTCTATTCCCGTTGCTGGAAGGAACTGTAACCCGTCCCAAAAGCCGGTGGGGTCGAGGTTCGTGAAGAGAAGGGTCCAGGTTTGGCAACCGTCGTTAGTTTTATACAGCCGACTTTTGTCCCCCGGCCCGGAGGCCATCACGATAGCGGTCTTCGCGTCGAAGGCTTGCACGCCGCGAAAGTCCAGCGTTGTGCCGTCCTTGGCCGCATCGGGCACAGCGCATTGCGTCCAGTGCGCGCCGCCGTCGATGGTCTTCAGCACCGTGCCATTCGTCCCGCTGGCCCAGGCGACTGCGCCATCGACAGAATCAATGCCGCGCAGGCCGGCGGTAGTGCCCGACTCCTGCATCTGCCAGAGCGGAGGCGGCGGGGATTGGGCGGCGGCGAAAGCCGAGGCGGCCAGGAGCAGAGTTAGCCGAAGAACTTGCATGGCTCGCAGTATAGTCGCGCGCCTGGCGGCAGCGCCAGATGCGTTTCAGTACGCGATCTTATGGGCCGAGGCGATCCAGGCGGCGAAGCTGGCCCAGGCTTCCTCGCCGAGCAGTTGCGTGGCGGGAAGGAGCTTACGCTCGGCGGGGTTTTTGCGCAGCTCATCGTACAGGAACGCGTCGTCAAAGCCGGCGCGGGCGGCGTCTTCGGCGCTCGCGCCATAGTAGACGGCGTCCATCCGCGCCCAGTAAGCAGCGGACAGGCACATGGGGCAGGGCTGGCAACTGGAGTAAAGCCGGCAGCCGGCCAGCGTGAACGCGCCCAGAGCCTTGGCAGCCGCGCGGATGGCGTTCACTTCGGCGTGGGCGGTGGGGTCGTTGGCCACGGTGACGGTGTTCACGCCCTCGGCGAGGATGCGGCCGTCGCGCACAATCACCGCGCCAAAGGGCCCGCCCGCGCCGGTTTCGACGTTCTCAGTAGCCAGCGCAATGGCACGGCGCAGGAACTCGGGGTTTGCGCTGGGCTGCATGGATTCATGGTACGGCAATGGGGCAGAGAATCGTGAACAGCCGTGAGGCGGCAGACCGAATTTCATACCGATTCAAGGCAGCGAGATTAAACTGGGAGAGTTATGGACGCATTGCCGAAGAAAAAAACAGGGCATTCCGATCACTGGTCTCCTGCCGTGCTGCTGGAGCGGGCGACGACGCTGCGAGAGTTGGCCCGGCAGGGAGACGGCGCAGCCAGCGAGACGCTGCGGGAGTATCCAGGGCATTGCGCAATGCTGCTCTTTCGCAGCCGCGACGGCGCGGCCGAGGTGCATGAGAACTTCGCCGACGTCTTCTACGTGCTCGACGGCCACGCAACGCTGGTGACCGGCGGCGCGGTGGCGGGCGCGGCCAGCATTGGCCCGGGAGAGATTCGCGGCTCGTCGGTGGAAGGCGGCAGGAGGCAGGAGTTGAGGGCAGGAGATGTGGCGCACGTCCCGGCGGGCTTGCCCCATCAAATGCTGCTTCGGGGCGAGCAGACGCTCACCTGCCTGGTGATGAAGGTGCGGGAGAATCCATAGGAGATTGCCCATATCTCACCGCTTCTTCGACTTTGCCGGCCAGACAGCCTTCTTTGCGGCGCGCTTTTTCCCCGGCCGTTTCAGCGCCTTCAGCGCGGCCAGATTCTTCTCGATCAGAGCGCAACGCTGCTCCACGCAGGCGCGGCTGCGCAGCGGATCAGCCGGAGTATGCAGCACATAGTCCAGCAGCTTGGGAACCGTGCTCGTGGCCACGTGCAGCCGCGTGTCCGATGAGGCGTAATAAATCAGCACATCGCCATTCTTACGCTCGATCCAGCCATTGCTGAAGACCACGTTGGAGACGTCGCCGACGCGCTCCGCGCCTTCGGGAGCGATGAAGTAACCGGCCGGCTTGTGCGTGACCACCCACGGCCGCTCCCGTTCGCAGAGAAACATATAAAGCACGTAGCGCAGGCCGGCGGCGGTGTTACGGACGCCATGAGCCAGATGCAGCCAGCCTTGAGGAGTCTTGATCGGCGCGGGGCCCATGCCGTTTTTCACCTCTTGAATGGTGTGGTACTCGCGGTTGTCGAGAATAATCTCCTCGTCGATCACGGCCTGCTCGATGCTCGGCGACAATCCCCAACCGATGCCGCCGCCCTTGCCCGTCTGGATGAAGTCGTCCTGCGGGCGGGTGTAGAAGGCATACTTGCCATCGACAAACTCAGGGTGCAGCACCACGTTGCGCTGCTGCGGCGATTTGGATTGGAGATCAGCCAGCCGCTCCCAGGTTTTCAGATCCCTGGTGCGACTGACGCCGCACTGCGCCACCGCCGAGGAGGTATCCCACTGCGGCGTTGCGGGGTCTTTGCGCTCAGTGCAGAAGAGGCCGTATATCCAGCCGTCTTCATGCTTCACCAGCCGCATGTCGTAAACATTTACGTCCGGGTTGGCGGTCTCGGGCATAAGTACCGGGTAATCCCAGAAGCGGAAGTTATCCGTGCCGTTCGGACTCTCGGCGATCGCAAAGAAGGATTTGCGGTCCGCGCCTTCCACCCGCGCGATGACCAGGAACCTGCCCTTGTGCAGGATCGCTCCGGCGTTGAAGGCCGCATTGATTCCCATGCGCTCCATCAGGAAGGGATTCGTCTTCTGGTTGAGGTCGTAGCGCCAGGTGATCGGCGCGTGCGCGGCGGTCAGCACCGGAAACTCGTAGCGGTCATAAATCCCATTGCCGCCGAATAACTTGCGGTTGCGGCGGGTAAGCAGCTTCTCCTGCTGCTGGAATAACTTCTGAATGTTCTTCTTATAGGCTGCCTGCATCATTTGCTTTCCTTCCGGTCGCGATTTACGCACTTTTCCGCATTCAGTACCGCTTGCAGTTTGTCGAGTGAAACGGATTCCAGATTTTCTGAACGAGCTTCTTTCATGGCCGCAATGGTCTTCTTGTTCGGAATCAGGGACTCGAATGGAAGTGCCTTATCTTGTCCAGTCCCGCTCAATCTGCCTGCCGCATTCATCACGTCCAGCCGCTCCATCACCTCAAAACAGGCGCGGCTGTTGTGGTAGGGGCACTTCCATGGGTCCACCTTGTATTGCTCTTGGCTGGGTACTCCCGACCTGGAAACCCGCCAGAACCACTCTCCGTTCTGGTGATCGATGATGTACTTATCAATAAACTCCCAGCTTCGTTCCGCGGCAGTTAGAAAGTGCTTCTGGCCGGATAACTCATAGGCATTCAGGAAGCCGACAACAGCCTCGGCCTGCGGCCACCAATGCTTGTCGGTATCGGTGATCCCTGTGGGGTCAGCCTCATACTGTAGGCCGCTGTCGCTGTCGAGCGCCTGCTCGTAGACCGCCTGCGCCATCTTGACCGCAACCTCTTGCACTCGCGTCAAAAGGCTCTTGTCGCCAAGGATCTGCGCGGCCTCGCAGAGCAGCCAGCTTCCCTCAATGTCATGGCCGAACGATATCTTCTCCGAGCGCGGCCGCCACTCGTCGTCGAAGAAGAGAATAAAGTGATGAGTTACAGGATCGATGATGTGGTTGAGAAAGACTTCGATAAGTTCCCGCAGGCGCAGACGGAGCGTCGCGTTCTCGTGGAAGCGCAGCAGTGTGGCGTAGGCCTCCAACAGATGGAGGTGGGTGTTCATGGACTTCTTCTCGTCCATGTCCACATCGCTCAGGCGCTGGTCCTGGGCCAGTGACCAATCTCTCTCGTAAGTCTCAAAGTAACCGCCGTGCGCGGCATCGTGGCCCGCGGCTTCGATCTTCTCGACCAGGCGCAAGGCCCGCGCGAGTATTTCGGCGTCGCCGGTTGCATGGTAATACTCGGCCAGCGCGTAGACGGTAAACGCCTGCCCGTAAATGCGCTTCTTCGTGTCGAGGGGACGGCCCTCAAAATCGACCATCCAGTAGAAGCCGCCAAACTCAGCATCCCGGAAGAAACGGATGAGATATTCATAGGCGCGGCGCGCCGCAGCAAGAAAGACCGGGGCGCGATAAACGCTGAAGGCCTTCGAGAAGGTCCACAGAATGCGCGTGTTCAGGATCAATCCCTTGGCGGCGCGCGGATCGACGGTCAGGTCGTTCGCGATCTGGCCGCGAAAGCCGCCGTACTCTTCGTCGATGGCGTGCTGGAGCCAGAAGGGAAGAATGTTGGAGCGTAACTCAACTTCCGCCTTTTTCCATAACTCTAGCACTGGGATGCTCCTGATGAACGAAGCCGGTTGAGTTCGTGGTATCCTACCCTTTCCGCGAAAAGATGCGGAAAGGATGGGGCACCCAACTGATCGGGGTTTGCGGATTCCCAGATCTGAAAATCCAGACTTGGGGCACCCAGCATTGGTTCCTTACGTCAGAATCCCCTTGATCGTAACTTCCTTCCGTCCGTCCGTGGGAGGAGTTACAACATTCCCCTCGATCGGCGTCCCGTCCACGGTGAGAGAGATCGCATTGCCCTCGCCATGGCGCTCGATGGCGATTTTGTAAGTCACTCCGCGGAAGACGCGCGTGGCGGTGAAGCCGGGCCAGTTTTTGGGAATCACCGGAGCAATCTCAAGCCCGTCGAGCGTGGTGCGGACGCCCAGAATCCATTGCACGATGGCGTAGTAGTTCCACGCCGCCGTGCCGGTGAGCCAGGAGTTTTTGGCCTCGCCAAAGGTGGGCGCGTCCTTGCCCGCGATCATCTGCGCGTAGACGTAGGGCTCGCAGCGATGCAGGTCGCTGATCGCCTCGCGCGCCGAGGGGTTGATGCGGCTGTAGTAGTCGTGCGCCAGGTCGCCGTGGCCCAGCCGGGTTTCGCCGATCATAATCCAGGGATTGACGTGGCAGAAGACGCCCGCGTTCTCCTTGTATCCCGGCGGATAAGAGGAAATTTCGCCCATCTCCAGGTAGTAATGGGTGTAAGCCGGCTGCTGCACCACGATGCCGTGTTTGGTGGCCAGATGCTCTCCCACGGCGGCCAGCGCACTGGCGGCCTTGCCGTCTTCCAGGCCGATGCCGGCCAGCGTGCAGTAGCCGTTNNGACTCGATGAAGATCTTGCCTTCCGCGCACTCCTTCGACCCGATCTTGCCGCCGAAGTCGTTATAGGCTCTCAGGAACCACTCTCCATCCCAGCCATGCTCCAGAATCACCGAGACCATCTTGTCCGCTTCGGCGAGATAGGATGCGGCTTCGGCTGCCAGAGAGCGGCGGCTGGCGATCGCGGCCAGCTCGCGGCCGGCATGGACAAAGAGGCCGGCGATAAAGACCGATTCAGCGACCTTGCCGTCCTTGTTGGTGGTGGTCTGGAAGCTCTGGCCGGGAGTGTCGGAGAAGCAATTGAGGTTGAGGCAGTCGTTCCAGTCGGCGCGGCCAATGAGCGGAAGCCCGTGCGGTCCAAGGCGGCTCAACGTGTAGTTGAAACTGCGCTGCAAGTGCTCGTAGAGCGGCTGCTCACTGCCGGGCTCGTTGTCGTACTGGACGGGTTCGTCCAAAATGCTCCAGTCGCCGGTCTCCTTCAGGTAGGCCGAAACGCCGATGATGAGCCAATGCGGATCGTCGTTGAAGCCGCCGCCGATGTCGTTGTTGCCGCGCTTGGTGAGCGGCTGGTACTGGTGATAGGCGCCGCCGGTGGGCAGTTGCGTGGCGGCCAGATCAAGGATGCGCTCGCGGGCGCGCGCCGGGGCCATGTGCACAAAGCCGAGCAAATCCTGGTTGGAATCGCGGAAGCCGAGGCCGCGCCCGATGCCGGATTCATAGAACGACGCCGAGCGCGACATGTTGAAGGTCGCCATGCACTGATAGGCGTTCCAGATATTGACCATGCGGTTGGTATGCACATCGGGCGTCGCGACCTGGAAGACGCCGAGCAGGCTCTCCCAGTACTGGCGCAACTGCTCGAAGGCCGCGTCGGCAGCCTTGGGGTCGAGGTATTTTGCAATGACCGGCTTGACCGTTTTCTTATTGATGGTCTGTGTGCCGGGCGGGTCAAACTTCTCTGCAACCGGATTTTCATGGTAGCCGAGCAGGAAGACGATCTGCTTCGTCTCGCCGGGAGCCAATTCCAGCTTGACCTGATGCGCGCCGATGGGCGACCAGCCGTGGGCGATGGAGTTGGTGAGCTGGCCGGCTTCAACAGCGGCCGGTGAATCCCACCCGCGATAGCGGCCCAGGAAGGCCTCGCGCTGAGTATCGAAGCCGGCCAGGGGCTCTGAGCAGGCGAAGTAGGCAAAGTGATTGCGCCGCTCGCGGTACTCGGTCTTGTGATAGATCACGCCGTCCTCGACTTCCACCTGTCCGGTGTTGAAGTTGCGCTGGAAGTTGGTGGCGTCGTCCTGAGCGTCCCACAGGCAGAACTCGATCGAGGAGAAAACGGAGATGGAGGCCTTGACGGCGCGCTTGTTGGTGATGGTGAGCTGCCAGATTTCCAGGTTCTCGTCCAGGGGCACGAAGTAGCGGGTGTGGGCCTCAATGCCGGCGTACTCCGAGCCGATGGTGGTATAGCCCATGCCGTGGCGGCAGGAGTAGTCCTTGAGGTCGTGGCGTGTGGGCTGCCAGGAAGGCGACCAAAACTCTTTGGATTCATCGTCGCGCAGGTAGACGTAGCGCCCGCCGAAGTCGAAGGGCACGTTGTTGTAGCGATAGCGGGTGAGGCGGCGCAGGCGGGCATCGCGATAGAACGAGTAGCCCCCGGCGGTGTTGGAGATGATGCCAAAATACGCCTGACAGCCCAGGTAGTTGATCCACGGCAGGGGTGTATCTGGTTGCGTTATCACGTATTCGCGGTTTTTATCGTCGAAACTTCCATACTTCATGGTGAATGCTCCTTCAGCCGCGGAGCCGCCGTCTGCCCGGCTCACGGACCTTCAATTCAGTTAAACGTTTTTCCAGAGCGATTTGCATTACTTTGGAAGACGAAAACGATTATACTTGACCCGGTGCCGGGCTTGGTTTTTTTCGCCCATGATTGGGACGGGCCTGGTGTTGTGCCGGGTATCGTTGCCAGATTTCAGTCCGATGTGAGAGGATTCCCGAATTGAAATCATTTCTGTCGCAGCCGCGCGACGAATCCGCAGAAAGGTATAGTCTTTTGTTCACATCCTTGATTGCCGCGCAATCGGTTGTATTGCCGGCCTCCTTTCTCCTGACTGTCCTTTTCACTGTCCCTGCCGCCACGGCTCTAGCCGCTTCCGGGGACGGAGCAACAGGCAAAGCCGCGGAAACCGCGCAGTTGGCCATCAAGGTGGACCAGGTGGGCTATCCGCTGGATGGCCCCAAGGTGGCGCTGGTCAGCACTTCCGCGGCAACCTTTGAAGTGCGGCGCTCCAGCAACAATAAGGTGGTTTTTCAAGGAAAGCTGGGACCTGCTGAGGCCGACCCTAACACCGGCGATCAGGTGCAGGCGGCGGATTTTTCCGCGCTGAAGCAAGTGGGGCGCTACTATATCGAGATTCCGGGCGTGGAGCGCAGTTGGGATTTTGAAGTCGGCGCAAAGGTCTTCGAGCATACCTACTATATGGCGATGCGCGGCTTTTATGGGCAGCGCTGCGGTACGGCGGTCGATATGGGGCCGGAGTTCCCCGGCTTTTCGCATCCCGCTTGCCACCTGCACGGCGAGTTCAGCCCTACCTCAGGGAGATCGGGGCCGCGCGACAATATCGGCGGCTGGCACGACGCGGGCGATTACGGCCGCTACATGACCAACTCCGGAATCACCACCGGAACTCTGCTCTGGACCTGGGAGATCTATGGCGGAAGGATCAAAGAGATTACGCTCCAGATTCCTGAATCGGGCAACGGTACGCCGGACATTTTGAATGAGGCGCGCTGGAATCTGGAGTGGATGCTCAAGATGCAGGATGAGGACGGCGGCGTCTGGCACAAGCAGACCAGCGCGGGCTTTCCCGGCTTTATCGCTCCGCAGGACGACAAGATGCCCAGCGAGGTGATTGGGACTGGATCGGCGCCCTTCAAGAGCACCTGCGCGACGGCCGACCTGGCGGTGGTGGGGGCGATTGCGGCGCGAGTCTACCAGCCTTATGACGCAAAGTTTGCCGAGCGGGCGCTGGAGGCGGCGCGGCGGGCCTGGGCCTGGACCGAGAAATACCCAAACGTGACCTTCAAGAATCCGCCGGGAATCAACACTGGCGAGTACGGCAATGATAGCTGCATGGCCGAACGGCTATGGGCTGCGGCTGAACTATGGCGCACGACCGGCGAGGCGCAATACAACGACTACTTTACAGGCAATGATTCGGCAGTTCTTCCCGGCCTGGATACGCCTCCCGGAGAGAAATTCAATATTCTCGGCTCAATGGCGCTTTGGGCCTATGCTCTGTCTCCGCGCAAGGGCGGAGACGCCAAGGCGGTTGCCGCAATCCGCGAGCGGACGGTCACGGCGGCGCGCAAACTCGTCGAACGAACCCGCGCCAATCCGTACCATGTGAGCCTTCAACCCAGGGACTTTGTGTGGGGATCGAATGGCGTGGCGGCTGAATACGGAACATACCTGCTGATAGCGAATCTCTTCCAGCCGGATGCGGCTTTTGTGAATGCCGCGCAAGACAATTTGCACTATCTGCTGGGGCGCAACACGTTTTCTCTGTCGTGGGTGACGCGGGTTGGGGAGCACCCTTACCAGCATCCGCATCACCGGCCTAGCGGACCAGGCACGCAGCCGGATCCCTGGCCGGGGCTGCTCTCCGGAGGGCCAAACAAGGACCGCGAAGACCAGGTGCTAGCGGCGCTGCCGAAGGATTTGCCGCCGGCCAAGGTCTATGCCGATCGATGGGAATCCTATGCAAGCAACGAGATTTGCATCAACTGGCAGGCGTCGCTGGTCTTCCTGCTGGCCGGCGAGATGAAATAAGTGTTTTATTGATCCGGCCAATCAATAGTGTTAAGGAAGCTCTGATTAAGTCAGTGTTAAGGAAGCTCTGATTAAGTCGATGTTTTGAAAGGGCACGACTTTAGTCGTGCCGCAATGGCCGCAAAATCAACGCGGGCTTTAGCCCCTGAGGGAATGTTGGACTGCATTGCAGACTTGTTCAGAGGTCCCTAAAGGTTTCCCACCCTTGCGCCAGAAAAAAGGCGCAAGGATAGGGCACGGAGCGTCAGTTTTTACGGGCCGGATCAATAAAAGCGGCCGGAGAGAATGAGAAGAGTTAGTGTTTTCCGCGGAGAGCGGTGAAACGAAAGTTTGAGGAGTCAAATGCTGCAACTTCACTTCATTGACATCGCCATCATCGTGGCCTACCTGCTGAGCACGGTTTTCATAGGCTACTGGGTCTCAAAACGCGCATCGCACAGCATGCAGAATTACTTTCTCGGCGGCAATGCCATGCCCTGGTATATGCTGGGCATCTCCAACGCCTCGGGAATGTTTGACATCAGCGGCACCATGCTGCTGGTCTCCTGGATGTTTGTCTACGGCCTGAAGAGCGTATGGATTCCATGGCTCTGGCCGACCTTCAACCAGATCTTCCTGATGGTCTATCTCTCCGCATGGCTGCGCCGCTCCAAGGTGATGACCGGCGCAGAGTGGATCAAGACGCGCTTCGGCACCGGGATGGGCGCGCAATTCTCGCATATGATCGTTGTGATTTACGCCTTTGTCAGCATCATCGGATTCTTCAGCTACGCCTTCAAGGGCATCGGCAAGTTTGCCCAGACCTTTCTGCCCTGGCATCTTTCCGCCAATGAATACGCGCTGATTCTTATTGCCATTACAGCTATCTACGTGATCAAGGGCGGCATGATCAGCGTGGTCATCACCGAGGTTGTGCAGTTCTTCATTCTGTCGATCGCATCCTTTGCCGTGGGCATCATCGCCATGCGCAAGGTGGCGCCGGAGATGCTGCACCGGGTGGTGCCCGCCGGCTGGGACAATATCTTCTTCGGATGGCATTTAGGCCTGGACTGGAGCACGCTGCTTCCCGCCGCCACCGAGAAGATTCATCAGGATGGCTATGGCCTCTTCGGCTTCTTCGTGATCATGCTGCTCTTCAAGGGCATTCCAATCTCGGCCGCAGGACCGGCGCCGAACTACGACATGCAGCGCGTGCTTTCTGCCAAGAATCCGCGCGAGGCCTCGATGATGAGCGCATGGGTGAACATCGTGCTCACCCCTCCGCGCTACTTTCTCGTCATCGGGCTCACGGTGCTGGCCGCCGCATTCTATGGCCCCAACCTCCGCGCCATGGGAACCAACATGGACTTCGAACTGGTGCTGCCTTACGCGCTGGGACGCTTCGTTCCGGTCGGCCTGCTGGGCTTTTTGATCGCCGGCCTGCTGGCGGCTTTCATGTCGAACTTCGCGGCCACCGTCAATGCCGCGCCTCCGTATTTTGTCAATGACATCTACAAGCGCTTCATCAACCCCAACGCTTCGCCCAAGACGTATGTCCGTCTGAGTTATCTGGCCTCCTTTGCGGTGGTGGTGATCGGCGTCCTCATCGGGTGGAACGTGGACTCAGTCAACACGGTGGTGGTTTGGATCGTCTCCGGATTGTGGGGCGGCTACATGGCGTCCAACGTTCTGAAGTGGTACTGGTGGCGATTCAATGGCTGGGGCTACTTCTGGGGCATGGTCACAGGCATTGCCGCCGCGCTGGCGATGCCGAGAATCGTTCCCCTCCTGCCTGCCGTGCAGCGCCTTCTGGACATGTATTCGATCAACATGGAAGTAGTGATCATCTTCCCGCTGGTAGTGTGTATCTCGCTGATCGGCTGCCTGCTCGGCACCTACCTTACCAAGCCCGAATCCGACGAAGTGCTCATGGACTTCTACCGCCGCGTGCGCCCATGGGGCTTCTGGGGGCCGGTCTTGAAGAAGGTTCTGGCCGAAGATCCCGGCTTCCAGCGCAATACGGACTTCTTCCGCGATATCTTCAATATCGCCGTCGGCATCGTCTGGCAGATCTCCCTGGTGGCGCTACCCCTGTACATCGTGATTCAGGAGTTTGACCGCGCCGCAATTGCCCTGAGCGTGATTCTGATTACCTCGCTGATTCTCAAGTTCACCTGGTACGACCATTTGAACGAGCGCGAGGTGGAGACGGACAAGGAAGCTGCCTTGAACCGTGACTGAGCTTCTAGCCTCTAGCTCTTTCCGTTGCCATCCAAGTCGACGCCGCCGGATGAACTGCTAGAAGCTAGAGGCTAGTAGCTAGAAGCTGTTGCATACAAACTGCGGCACCAACCAGAAAGGCCTGGTAAGTTGAATCTCCGCGCCGTAACCGCTGCTGTTCTGGACACGCCTGCGAACCAGGAAGCGGTAACTGTCGAGCGCATTACTTATCATGGCTGGCCCGATTGCTATCTTCTCTTGAACGGACGCGTGGAAGCCGTCGTCGTGCCCGCCATTGGCCGCGTAATGCAGTTGCGTCTGGCGGGTGAGGCGGAGGGGCCCTTCTGGGAGAACCGGGCGCTGGACGGCCAATTGCACGATGCCTCTGACGAGTGGGTCAACTTTGGCGGAGACAAGTGCTGGCCCGCTCCGCAATCCGCATGGCCCCGGCAGCAGGGCCGGGAGTGGCCGCCGCCCGCGGCCTTCGATTCGTGGCCCACGCAGGCCGCTGCCACCGAATTCGGCGTAACGATGACCTCGCCCGTCGATCCGGGTTTCGGCATCCAGATGGTGCGCCATGTGGAACTGGACGCCGGGCAGCCTGTCCTGCGCATCCGCACCGAGTATCGCAAGCTCCTCGGCGGCGCTCTTCGGGTTGGCATCTGGACCATCACCCAGTTGCGGGAACCGGAGCGCGTTGCTATCCTCCTCGCGGAAAACTCGAAGTTTCCGGCCGGCAATCTTCGTTTGCTCCCGGTCCAGCCGGCCGAGTTGAAGATCGACGGGCGGCTATTGTGGCTAGGACGCCACACAAGCGAGCAGGTCAAGATCGGAACGGATGGAAGCTGCATGGTTTGGGTGGGAGCCCGCTGCGCGCTGCGCATCGACGCGGAGGCCGGGCCGGGAGAGTACCCCGATGGCGGATGCGTCACCGAGATTTACACCAATCCAGACCCTTTTCCGTACGTCGAATTGGAGGCTTTGGGTCCTTTGCAGGGGTTCAACGCCGGCGACCGGATCGAACGGACCACGCTGTACACGCTGAGACCCCGGTCAACTTCCGATCCGGAAGACGAAGCGCGAAAAATGCTCATTTCCATGTGAAAAACGTGCCTGAATCGCGCAGTACGGAGTTGTCTATCTTATTGATATATAGGATTTTATGAAATCATATAAAGTTTTTTTCGCTGGCACGTAAAATCGCACTTGACAACAGGATGCTGATTGGCGTGTAATGGCCCCGGCTCGCGAATAGCGGTTTCTCTCGACGTGTGCTTAATCGTTTGATTACCGTAATTCAAGCGTTTAAGCGGAAATTTCCATAATACGGAGAAAGGCGATTTTCCACCTTCCATTTAACGGAGAAAATCGCGGCTTTCCGGCGTCATTGCGGGAGTCTTTCAGGGCGGGGCAGAGAGTCGTGAAACGGCGTTTTGTGATTCATTTTTACCGGCTTCATACCAAAGCAGCAGTGGAGAAGCGAACGTTGTACGTAATTTCAACTGAAACCAAACTTGAAAAGGAAGGTCACATGAGACAAGCGAGATACAGGTTCCTTGTGTTGCCGCTGATTTTCGTTTTGGCGTGCGTGGGAGCATTTGCGCAGGCCAACTCCGATCTCACCGGCATCGTCACAGACCAGACGGGAGCCGTCGTCGCAGACGCGACGATCACGCTCACCGATCAGGCTACCGGCACTGAACACGCCACCAACAGCAGCAACACCGGCTTGTATGACATCGCCGGTTTGAACCCCGGCAACTACAACCTGAAGGTTTCTGCCAAGAACTTCGAGTCCTTCGTGCAGAACGGAATCGTGATCAACGTTTCCAACACCTTCCGTGTTGACGTCAAGCTGACCGTCGGCGCCGAAAGCCAGACGATCACCGTCTCGGCCGATGCCTTGACTGTGCAGGCTGACTCCAACGTGGTCACCACCCTGATCAGCTCCGAAGAGATCAGCGAAATCGCCACTGAGAACCACAACTTTGCGGCTCTGGCTGCATTGGGCCTGGGCGTAAGCTCGGCTCTGCCAGACAGCAACACGCCCGGCTCTGTGGGATCCAACTTCACCATCAGCATCAACGGCCTGCGCCAAAGCCACAATATCTGGCTGATCGACGGCGGCGAGTCGGATGACCGCGGCGGCGCCGGCGGCATGCAGATCCAGCCCGCTCAGGACGCCATCGCCGAATTCCAGGTGATGAGTTCCAACTATCCTCCCGACTACGGCATCTCCTCCGGCGCCACCATCAGCCTTTCGCTGAAGTCCGGCACGAAGAAGTTCCATGGCGAAGCCTGGGAAGAAAACCGCAACACCGACTATGACGCCAACTCCTACTTCAACAACCTCAGCAAGGGCGCCAGGCCTACGGTGCATTACAACATCTATGGCTTCAACATCGGCGGCCCGCTCTACATTCCCGGCGCCTACAACACCAGCAAGCAGAAGACCTTCTTCTTCTGGGACGAAGAATGGCGCAAGACCGTCAACCTCGCCTCCAGCACCAACAACACCATCAATCCGTCGGATTTGCCCGTAGCAGGCACGAATCTCGCTTACCAAGCGCCCGCGTTCGCGGCGACTACCGCCCTGGTGGTTCCGAACGTTGCGCTCACCTCGGATTACTATATGAACCACTTGTTGGGATTGGGACTGACTCCCGGGAAGCCCTTCCCGGCTAATACCATTCCCCATACGTTGTTCGATCCCAACGCGGTCACCTACCTCAACGCGGGCATTCTTCCCCCGCCGAATTTGCCGAACGGCCAGAACCACGCCAGTGTCTCGCTCCCGTTCGTGGTGCGCGACGACATCGTCCGTATCGATCACAACGTCAACGACAAGTGGGCGATCCTTGGCCACTACATCGGCGACACGGAAAATCAGAACGAAGGCGCACCGGAACTAGGCTGGTGCTGGTGCAGCTACAACACCCTCACAAGCATCCTGTCCTCTCCGTCACACAGCGCGGCCATCAAGTTGAGCGGCACCATCACGCCGAACCTCCTGTTGGAAGCCAGCATCAACTATGACGGCAACCAGATCGTCATCGCCCCCAGCGCGAACTCCTTCCTGCCGTCCAGCTGGACCGTCGCTCCGGTTGTCCCGGCCTATGCCATCACCCGCAAGGTCTGGCCTGGCATCAGCGGCTTCGGCAATCCTTACGGAACGGCTGAAGACACGGCCACCGAGCCTTATAACAATGCGGCCCAGGACTATGAGCCCAAGCTGGACCTCTCGTACACGATGGGTCAGCATGCCCTCAAGTTCGGGTTGAGCTACAACCGATACACCAAGAACCAGAAGCTCTATGGCGACGAACAGGGCGACTACGGCTTCGGCTCGTT
>PMTP01000030.1 GCA_003167305.1 Acidobacteriaceae bacterium | reverse complement strand
GTCGTTGCGGCCAACCTTCCCGGTTCGGCTCCAATGACAGTTGCTCAGGAATTCATCTCCTTAGATGAGATCTCCTCGCCACGTACAGTTTCTGTCGCGGCTATCATCCTGCCGGAGTCTCCGCCTCCGGGCGCATTCAACTTAAGAATCTAAATCTTCACTTCCGCATTGGCTCTCCGGGGTGTGCATCTCTGCGCCCTGGCATTTCTCCTTTTGCCGATTCACGCGGAGTTGAAGAGTGAAATCTATCTGTGTTTGTGCGCCATTTGTGCTGGCGCTGTCGATTGCCTGTTTGGGGCAGACGGAGCCGCGCTCTGTTACCGCGCCTGATGCGGCGGTTGCGCCTTTGTCTGTTGATGAGGCTGTAGCGGCTGCGCTGGAGAGCAATCCCGAGATCCGCGCGGCGGTGCGGCGTTTGTCGCTGGCCCAGTTGAAGACCGCGACCGCGCGCAGCCTCGACGATCCCATGCTGATGATGCGCGACTGGGATACACCACTGCGCCGGCCATGGGATCTGAATCAGGCGCAAATCATGGTGTCGATCCAGCAGACCTTCCCCAGCCGCCTGAAGCGGGATCAGCGCGCGAGGCTGGCGCAGGACGACGCGGGCGTAGCGGCCTTCGATCTGGAGACTCTGCGCCAGGAGGTCTCCGTCGAGGTACGCAAACTCTGCATCGGTCTGATGCGCAATGCAGATGAAGCGCGGTTGCAGGCGCGCCAGAGTTCGCTGCTGAAAGAGGCGCTGGCCGCGGCGCTGGCCGAATACACCACCGGCAAGGCGCCACAGGCAGACGTACTGCGCGCGCAGATGGCGCTGACTCGCCTGAACGAACAACTCATTGAGCTGGATGAAGAGCGGGACAACGCGCGCGCGCAGTTGAATGCTTTGATGGGCCGGCCTCCGGACGAGGCAATCGAAATTGCCGGCAGCTACACAAGCCCTGCTGCGCTGCCCTCCATTGAGGAACTGGAGCAAGCGGCGATTGAGCACCGGCCTGAACTGGCGGCCTTGCGCACGCAGATTGCAAAGTCCAGGGATGAGGGAAAGCTGACGCGGCTGGCAATGAAACCCGACTTCACCGTCGGTCTGGGGTACATGCTGATGCCAACCGGCTCCCTGGCGCGCAACGCGTACATGGGCGAAGTGTCGATGAACCTGCCCTGGTTGAATCGCGAGCGCCATGACGGCGAGGCGAAGCAGGCCGATGCGGCGACTGATGTGTCGCAGGCGGAACTCGATGCGCGCGCCGCAATGGTCTTCCTTGAGATTCGGCAAGCGCAGATTGCAGTGACGGCCGCCGGGAAGCGTGTCAAGCTCTATCGCAACACGCTGCTGCCGCAAGCTGAAGCATCATTCAAAGCCTCCACAGCCGCATACCAAAACAACCGCGCTGAGTTCATGAGCTTGATCGACGCTCAGAACCTGCTGCTCGATATTCAGACCGCAACCTACAAGGCGTCGGCAGCTACGGACGAGGGCATGGCGAAGTTAGAACGCGCCATAGGAGCGCCGATAGCGAACCAAACGAACAGCAACCCAGAAACGAACAGCAACTACGGAAGGACAAGCAAATGACAATGAAGGAAAAGAAGCTGTTTGTATTCGGTGTAGGCGCTGGAGTATTGAGCGCGGCTCTGGTGGTCGGATTGTTGACAGCGAGGGAGATGCGCGCTGTTGCAGCGGCAGCGAATACGGCAAGCCCCGCCGTTTCCACTCGGTCCGATAATGGCCAGGCCGCGCAACAAGGCACTGAGCCCGGCACGACGGTCGAGCTGACTCCGGCCGAGATTACCGCGGCGGGCGTGCAGGTTGCCGAGGTGCGCACCGCCGTGCTGAAGACGGACATAGCCGCGTTTGGCCGCGTGGAGCAGCCGGAGGCGCAACTTGCCGCCGTGAGCGCGCGCATCAGTGGCCGCGTGGACAAGCTCTATGTGCAATACACCGGCGAGCGCGTGCGCAGCGGACAGCCGGTAGCCGACATTTATAGCCCTGAAGTTGCCACCGCTATCGAGGAGTATCACCTGGCGGAGGAGAATCGCAATCAACTGAAGCAGTCGGATGATGCGTTTGCGCGCACGCAGGCCGACGCGCTGGTGAAGGCGAGTCAGCACAAGCTGGAACTTTGGGGGATCAGTGGCAAGCAGTCGGATGCGCCGGAGAAAGACGGCGTACCTCACGTCACTATTTATTCCTACGCTTCGGGAACGGTTGTCGATCGCAAGGTGACGCAAGGGCAGTATGTGAACGCGGGCGACACGCTGCTTACCGTCGCCGATCTCAATCAGGTGTGGATCAAGGCGGATGTTTACGAGGAGCAACTGCCACAGATTCGTCAAGGACAGGAGGTGGAGATAACCGCCGAGTCGCTGCCCAACAGAACTCTGCACGGTCATGTGGACTTTATCGAGCCAGCCGCCAATCCGCAGACGCGTACGGTTCCGGTCCATGTGCATGTCGCCAACCCGGATATGCGTCTGCTGCCCGGCATGTTTGTGAGCGCAACATTCGTGAGCCGCGCCGCAGAGCCATCCATCGTGGTTCCTCGCTCGGCAGTTCTTGATACCGGCACGCGCAAGATCGTGTACGTGGCCCGGCCCAGCGGCGTCTACGAGGCACGTGAAGTGCAAGTGGGCGCGGCGACGGAAGACTTGTTTCCCGTGCTGCATGGGTTGGCGATGGGCGATAGCGTGGTGCTCAACGGCAACTTCCTGATTGACTCGCAGGCTCATCTCAGCTCGGGAGTCTCGGGGCTTTACGGCGGCTCGAAGGAATTTGCGGCAACCCAGCAAGCGGCGCCCTCTTCCACGAATAAAAGTCCAGAGGCCAGTGCGGCCAAGATCGACTTTCACGCCGATCCCAATCCGATGAAGGCCGGCGAGGACAATCAGTTCCGCGTGACACTGACGGATGCTGGCGGCAAGCCTATCTCCGATGCTCGCGTTACGGTCACGCTCGTCATGCCCGCGATGCCTTCAATGGGAATGCCGGAGATGAAGAGTTCCTGCGAACTGGCATGGAAGGCGAACAGTAAAACATACGAAGGCAAGGGCCAGGCGCCAATGGCGGGCACATGGACCGTGCTTGCGGAGGCGAGTAAGAACAGCAATGTCATCGCATCCATGCGCACACACCTCAGCGCCAGATAGGAGAGACCATGATCAACCGCATCCTTGAGTTTTCGATGAAGAACCGCTGGCTGATCCTGGCCGTCTATGCTGCGTTCGCGGTGTGGGGCTATTGGGCGCTGTTGCATACGCCCATCGACGCGATCCCCGACCTGAGCGAGAACCAGGTCATCGTCTTCACTGAATGGCAGGGCCGCAGCCCGCAGGAGGTCGAAGACCAGATCACCTATCCGCTCACCGTGAACTTGCAAGGTCTGCCGCACGTGCGCACGGTCCGCTCGGCATCGGCCTTCGGCTTCTCGATGGTGAATGTCATCTTCGAAGATTCAGTGGACATCTACTTTGCGCGCACTCGCGTGCTGGAGCGGCTCAGCCTGGCGGGCAGCTTTCTGCCCGCGGGCGTTACGCCGATGATGGGCCCGGATGCAACCGGCGTAGGCCAGGTTTTCTGGTACACCGTCGAAGGGCCTTACGACAGCGGCACGCTTCATTCCATACAGGATTGGTTCATCAAATATCAGCTTAACTCCGTGCCTGGAGTCGCCGAAGTCGCCAGCGTCGGCGGATTCGTAAAGCAGTACCAGATCGATCTCGATCCCATCAAGCTGCGTGCCTACAACATCGCGCTGAAGGATGTCGTTGGCGCGGTCGAACGCAGCAACAACAACGTCGGCGCCAAGGTGATCGAAACCGGCGACACAGAGAATATCGTGCGCGGCATCGGCCTGATTCGCAGCCTGAAGGACATCGAAGAGATTTCGCTTGGCGCCTACAATGGCACTCCCGTCACCGTCGGCAACGTGGCCAGCGTGCAACTCGGTCCTGAGTTCCGGCGCGGCGTTCTCGACAAGGACGGCAAGGAAGCCGTCGGTGGAGTCGTCATTATCCGCTATGGCGCCAATGCGCGCGAGGTCATCGAAGCCATCAAGAAGAAGATCGGCGATATTCAGCCGGGGCTTCCTGCGGGCGTGAAAATTGTTCCTTTTTATGACCGCAGTATTCTCATCGACCATGCGGTGGACACGCTGCGCCACGCGCTGATTGAAGAGATCATTCTGGTAACTCTGGCGCACATTCTTTTCCTCTGGCACTTTCGCAGCATTCTCGTCGTCACCATTCCATTGCCGCTTGCTGTGCTGGGCGCATTCCTTTTCATGAAGGGCGCGGGCATCTCGTCGAACATCATGTCGCTGGGTGGAATTGCGATCGCCATCGGCGTGCTCGTCGATGCGGGAATCGTAATGACTGAAAACGTGATTCGCCAGGCAGAACGATACGAAGAGGAGCACGGCAACTATCGCGAGCACATCTGGGAGATCACGCTGAATGCCGCGCGGCTTGTGGGCCGGCCCATCTCCTTCGCTATGGTCATCATCATTCTCGCCTTCATTCCGGTTTTTGCGCTCACCGGCATGGAAGGCAAGATGTTTCATCCGCTGGCTTTCACCAAGACCTTTGCCATGGTCTGTTCCACCATCATGGCGATTACATTGGTGCCCGTTCTATGCACCTTTCTCATTCGCGGCAAGCTGCATCGCGAAGATGAGAATCCGGTGATGCGCCTGCTGCAAGCCATCTACAAACCCGTGCTCTCGTGGGCGCTGCGCCACCGCGTCATCACGCTGGGCGCGGCTCTGGCGTTGTTCGGCGCGGCGGTCTACACCGCAACCACCATCGGCTCTGAGTTCATGCCTCCGTTGGATGAAGAGACGGCGCTCTTCATGCCCATCTCCGATCCACGCATCTCTCTGACTGAAGCGACCAAGATTCTGCGCCAGCAGGATGAGATCATCGCCGCCGATCCAGCCGTTGCAATGGTGGTGGGCAAGGTTGGCCGTGCGGAAACTTCCACCGATCCGGCGCCCGTGAATATGTCTGAAACCACCATCACCTTCAAACCCAAAGATCAATGGCCCAAGGGACTGACTAAAGATGCAATTCTTGCGCGACTCGATGAAAAGCTGCAAATCCCCGGCGTCACAAACATCTGGACACAACCGATTCGCAATCGCATCGATATGCTTTCCACCGGCATCCGAACGCAGATCGGCATCAAAGTTTTCGGTCCCGACCTCGGCGTAATCGAAGAGAAGTCGGAAGAAATTAAGGAAGTGGTGAGCCAAGTGCCCGGCGCGACCGATCTCTACGCCGAACGCACCACCGGCTCTCCTTATCTTGAGATGACCGTGGACCGGCCAGCCGCGGACCGCTACGGTTTGAATGTCGCCGACGTGGAGGATGCCATTGAAACCGCCGTGGGCGGCAAGAATCTTACCACTACCATCGAGGGACGGCAGCGTTTCCCGGTGCGCGTCCGCTACGCGCGCGACTTCCGCGAGAATCCGCAGCAGCTTGGTGATGTGCTTGTAACCGGCAGCAACGGAGCACAGGTGCCGCTCAACAAGGTAGTCAATATCAAGACAACGCTGGGACCATCGATGATCAGCAGCGAGAACGGCCTGTTGCGGGGTTCAGTCCTCTTGAATGTGCGAGGCCGCGATGTGGTAGGTTTTGTCGATCAGGCTCAACGGACTGTAGCTCAACAGGTGAAGATGCCGCCGGGATACTACGTCGAGTGGAGTGGCCAATATGAAAACCAGATCAGCGCGCGCAAGCGCCTGGAGCTGGTCATTCCAATTGTGCTTGTGATTATTTTCGTCCTGCTTTATCGCACCTATGGCTCAGCCAAAGAGGCAGCGCACGTATTGCTGGCTGTGCCCTTCGCGCTCTCTGGAGGCATCTTCCTCGTCAAGGCGCTCGGCCTCAATTTCTCAGTGGCCGTATGGGTTGGCTTCATCGCGCTCTTTGGAACCGCGGTGCAGACCGCCGTGGTCATGGTCATTTATTTGCGCGAAGCGGTGGCGCGGCGAATCGCAGCCGAAGGCCAGCTCACGCGCGCCGGCCTTCACGCGGCCGTGATGGAAGGCGCTCTGCTCCGCCTTCGCCCCAAGGTGATGACTGTGGCCACCGTGGTTGCAGGCCTGCTGCCCCTGATGTGGTCCACGCGAACCGGCGCAGAGTTTATGAGGCCGCTCGCCGCCCCAGTGCTCGGAGGAATGCTCAGCTCCCTTGTTCACGTGCTGATCGTAACGCCGGTAATCTTCACCTGGCTGTGCGAACGGGAGCTGCAACGCGAGTAAGCGAGATGTCGACCTGATTTAAGTTCGCCGCTGTGGCCGTTTCGAGGAATTCCAGGTGCTCACGCTCGGCGCACTTGTGATTTGCTGCGGTGATACGCCATATGTGCGCTTGAGTGTAGACGAAATCGTAGCGGTCAAAGCACTCTGAAACAATTCAAATCAAAAACCTTCAACGATACAGCCACAACGCACTCATTCTAAAGCAGTTAATATCACGCTATTTCTATAGGTTTCAATAAGCGGTAAAAGCTGGTTCGGGACCAGGGGGTCGG
>PMTP01000178.1:2595-13002 GCA_003167305.1 Acidobacteriaceae bacterium | reverse complement strand
GCCGCCGCGGCCGACCTGGCCATCTGGGCGCTGATCTTCATCTACTCCAGCCCGCAGAGCACGCGCACGGATTACCCGGCGCTGGGCGCGGCAGGCTTGCTTTTGCCCGGCTGCCTTCTGCTGCTGATTTACGCGGTCAGTGTCGTCGTCCGGACCGCGCTGCGGGGGCAACAGATCACCGTCTTTGAAACCAGCCAGACGATCATCGCCTTCCTGCTGGCCTCTTCGAGCGTGCTTTATTTTTCGCCGGGCTGGGGCGCAATCGTCCTGGGCGCGGTCTGCCTGCTGTTTTCAATTGCCTGCTACGCGGCGGCCTTTCTGTTGTTCAGCAGAGGCCGCAACTTCCAGGTGTATTCCTCTTGGGCCGCGTGCCTGCTTCTGACCGGATGCCTGTTGTGCCTGCCGCCCTTCTGGCTGGCGGCGTGCCTCGCCCTGGCCGCGCTGGCCGCCACCGTTTCTCACTCCCGGCTGGCGCTCAAAGTACATGGCTTGGTCTTTTTGCTGGCGGCGACTGTTACATCGAGACTGATGGAGTATGCCTTCCACGCTCTGGCCGGAGCCTTGCCCGTGAGCCTTACGGCGAGCGTCTGCCTGGTCGCCGCGTGCGCGATGATTTGCTCCGCGGCCGGCAAGCGCGGCTCTCCGGAGAGCTGGATGCAGCAGTTGATCANNGGCCTCCCGAAGCCCATCACGTCGCCTTCATTCGCACGCTCGTCCTTTGCGCGCTGGCCCTGGCGCTGGCCAAAGCCGGCTCCCGCTGGCGTCGCGTCGAGCTGACGCGCATCGCCTACGCCACGTTGGGGCTGGTTGCGGCCAAGCTGCTGCTAGAAGACTTGCCCCTCGGCCACCTGGAAGTCATCGCCGCCTCCATCTTCCTCTTTGCGATCACTCTGATCGCGGTTCCGCGCCTGGCGCGCATCGAGCAAAAAACGTAGGGCGCGGCGGCAACCAATCTATTCACAATCACCGAGACCAGTAATCTCGAAACTTCACTCGCCGTTTGCCGCCTCATGAATTGCCAGCAGCTTTTCCAGCAGCGGCTTGAGCAGCTTCAAATCCAGCGCATTGGCGCCGTCGGATTTGGCGTTGGCGGGGTCGTCGTGGACTTCCAGAAACAGGCCGTCGATGCCGGCGGCAACCGCGGCCCGCGCCAGCAGCGGAATGAACTCCGGCTGGCCGCCGCTGACGCCATTGGTCGCCGACGGCTGCTGCACCGAATGTGTCCCATCAAAGACCACCGGCGCGAGCGCGCGCATCACCGGCAGCGAGCGGAAATCGACGACCAGCGTGTTATAGCCGAAGCAGGCCCCGCGCTCCGTGAGGAAGACTCGCTCATTGCCCGTGGAGCGCACCTTTTCGACCGGATGGGTCATGTCCCACGGGGCGACGAACTGGCCCTTCTTGATGTTGACGGCGCGGCCGGTGCGACCGGCGGCTACCAGCAGGTCGGTCTGGCGGCAAAGGAAGGCGGGAATCTGCAGCACGTCCACGGCCTCGGCGGCCACTGCGCAGTGGGCCGGCTCATGCACGTCGGTCAGCACCGGCAGGCCGGTATCCTTGGCCAGGCGGCCCAGAATGCGCGTGCCTTCGACCAGGCCCGGCCCACGAAAGCTCTTCACGCTCGTGCGGTTGGCCTTGTCGTAGCTGGCTTTGAAGATGTAGGGAATGCCGAGGTCGGCCGCGATCCGCTGGATCGCCTCGGCCATCGTGCGCGCGTGGGCCTCGGACTCGATGACGCAAGGGCCGGCAATCAGGAAAAGCTGGCCAGCGCCCACATGAACGGGGCCGATTTCGAAGGAGTTGCTCACGGATTCGATTGTAAAGGCTCTGGGAGTCGTAAACTTGTTTCACAGAAGTTTTCCGGCAATCCGCAACTTTCCTGACGTTCTCACCCGGTTTTCAAGGCACACCACGATGAAAGACATCTACATCGCCGATCTGGCCAACTTTGACGAAGGCAAGCTCTTCGACGGCTTCTTCCTGGTCCTGCTCAAGCAGCAGCGCACCACCAAGTCCAACAAGCCCTACCTCAACCTGATCCTGGGCGACAAGACCGGCCAGCTTGAAGGGCGCGTCTGGGAGCCCGGCGACCCGCGCATCGCCAAAGACTTCGAGCGCGGCGACATCGTCAAGGCGCGCGGCTCGGCCTCGCGCTTCGACGACCGCCTGCAGATGAAGATCGACCAGCTCCGCGTGGCGCTGCCCAACGAGGTGGACAAGGCGGATCTGCTGCCCTCGACCACCTACGATGTGGCCGAGCTCTGGCGTCAGCTTCTCGGCTTTGTGGACAGCTTCACCAACCCCGACCTCAAACTGCTTCTGACCACGCTGCTGGCCGATCCCGCCCTGGCCGAGGCTTACCGCGAAGCCCCCGCCGCCAAGCAGCTCCACCACGCCTGGCTGGGCGGCCTGCTGGAGCACGTCGTCAGCCTGCTTACGCTGGCCGACCGCGTCGTTCCCAGCTATCCCATCCTCGACCGCGACCTGCTGCTGACCGGCGTCATCCTGCACGACATCGGCAAGGTGCGCGAGCTGAGCTGGGAGATCGGCTTCGAGTACACCGTCGAAGGCAGTTTACTCGGCCACATTCAGATCGGCACAGCGCTGGCCGAGCGCACCATGGACAGCCTGCCCAACTTCCCGCCGAAACTCAAGCTGCTGGTGCTGCACATGATTCTGAGCCATCACGGCAAGCTGGAGTTCGGCTCGCCCAAGCTGCCGATGATTCCCGAAGCGCTGGTGCTGAGCTTCGTCGACGACCTGGACGCCAAGATGCAAGCCATGGCCGGCGAGTTTGATAAGTGCATTCGCGAAGGCAAAAGGCCGGATGAGCTGACGGGGAAGGTTTGGGCGCTCGACCAGCGGCAATTGCTCAATACGAAGCGGTGGCTCGGGGAAGGCGGGGTTTAGTCCTTCAGGCCAGCATCTTCAATCCGTGTTTCTCGACGATGTCCAATAATTTGAGCGCCATGCCGCTGGGTCGCTTCGCGCCTGTCTCCCACTTCTCCACCGTGGATTCGCTGGTGTTGAGTTAGCAGGCAAAGACCGGCTGGCTGACATGCTGACTCTCGCGAATCTTTTTGATATGATGGGGTTCGAGCGAAACGGGAACTGCAAGACATGACTCGTCGAAACGCCGCATGGTCGCTTTATCGATAGCGCCCACGCGATACAAGCGATTAACACTGCTATGGATCGCTTCAAAGGCATCGCTCTTGTATTTGATGTTCCTCGCCACGGCATCTCTCCACGGCTAAAACATAGCACCTGGTGCTATCGATGACCAATTTCCAGGCGCAGCCGGTAGTCCTCTGGCGATTCGATGACAAACGCCGTCTGCCCGGCTAGCGCCAGCAGGTCACGGTCGCTGGTCACGAGAATGTTGGCCCTTCCGCTTTGCGCGAGGTCGAGAAACGGCTGGTCCTTCGCATCGCGGCACTGGACAGGGCAAATTTCCTTCACTTCGATGGTTTCGCAGTAGCTAAGATAATCGCCCAGCAACTCAAATTGGTATTCGGCGCTTAACTTGAGCCTGCGGTAGCCAAGGACCCACTTCAATTCCGCCACTGTCGCACGGGCAACAAGTGAGATCGAGCGTTGCTCTCGCCAGTGTGTCCTCAACCAAGCCAAGCGCCCACCCGTGAAAACAAGCGCGGAAATAACGGTGTTTGTGTCGAATACAACCCGCTGCCGCTTTAGGTCGGTCACTGGCTTTCGCGCGCCCATGCAATCGCATCGGTAACGTCCTGCTCGGTGATCCCCAGGTCGGCCAGGTATTGTCGCACCTCATCGGCTTTGCTCGGCCGCAGCGGCTTGAGCGTGATCGCGGAGCCGTCCGTACTGACGTCGAAGTACTCCACTCCACGGAAGCGCGTGACTACCGCTTTTGGCAGGGTAAGTTGATTCTTGACCGTCATTTTAGCTAGCATGATTCGCCTCATTTAAGGATACAAGGAAATCTTACCACACTATAATTCACGCCACAAACCACTCCCACTGCTCCTCGGTTAGTGGAACTACCGAAAGCCGCCCGATAAGGACTAGCGGCGAGGCGGCAAAGAGCAGCTCGGCCTTGATAGCCACCAGGGTCTTGGGCTGCCTGAGGCGCTTGCCCGCCTTGACATTGACGATGGGAACCTTGGGGTTGGCGGGGTCCACGCTGACGACGGTTCCCGTGCCGACGGCGGTGCGCTCCTCGCCAGTGTGGTAGAAGATCCACTTGGTTCCCGGCCTCATCTCGCGCAGGTGCTTTACAGCGGTGGGGTTGGTCACACCATCCCAGATGGTCTCCCGGTCGCGCAGGAAGTCGTCGAAGGAGTAAACATCGGGCTCGGTCTTGAAGAGGAAGAAGCTCATGCATTTATCGTACGTGAGAGACCAGGGACCAGAAAATAGGAACTAAAAGGCCTTGCTCGTCTGACTTGCTCAAGCACTTGCGTGATTTTTGGTGGAGCCTCTCGGAATTCGTTTGACCGGCGCGGCCTCGCGGGGCTACCATCCGATACGATCATGCTCGCAGCCGCGATCAACCCAAACAAGCCCCTCCGCCGCCGGAGAGAGTATGCCCTGGCGCTCCTTCTATTTATTGCCGCGCTGGCGCTCATCCCTTGCGCAGCCTTTCAGCACAACGGAATGCCCCGGACGCAGCGGCACGAGAGCCACCACGAGATCTTCCAACTGGAAGAGGCGTGGCGCATTGCCGTGCTGAAGGCCGACATCCCCGCCCTGGACGCTCTACTGGCCGACGACTACATGGCCATCACCCCCAACGGCACCCTGCAATCCAAGGAGCAGGCGCTGGCCAATCTCCGCGCCGGCGCNNGACCGCAGGGGGAGACTTCTCCGGAAGCTATCGCTACACCCGCGTCTACGTGCGGAATGCGGAGGGCAAGTGGAAGATTGTGAGCTTTGAGGCCAGCCCGATTCGCTTGCCCGGCGAGCGCAAATAGCCGCGGACCGCACCGGAAGACGGATTCACCTACAATAGACCGATGCCCGAGTTGCCCGAGGTCGAGACCATCGCCCGTGGCGTACAAGAGCGCCTGCGCGGCGACCGCATCGTCGAGGCCTGGTTCGGCAGTCACCGGGAGCCCTTCAAGACGCCGCCGGCGCGCCAGGCCAAAGGCCTGGAAGGGCGCGCGATTCTGGCCGTGCATCGCACCGGAAAGCACATTGTATGTGAGCTGAGCACTGCGTACGGCAATCCTATTGTTGAAAGCGCCGGCGGGATAGGCGCCCAATGGATTGTCCATCTCGGCATGACCGGCAGGCTGCTGGTTACCACTCCCGACACTCCTCTCGCGGCCCACACTCATGCCAGGTTGAGCCTGGCCAGCGGCCGGGAGCTGCGCTTTATGGACCCGCGCCGGTTTGGGCGGCTGGACTTCCGCGACCTGAGCCGCAACCCCGCCTTCAGCGCGGCGGGAGCCGACCCATTGACCGTGACCGCGGCGGAGTTTGCTGCGCTCTTCCGCCCCCGAAAGCTGCCCATCAAGGCAGCCCTGCTCAACCAGAAACTGCTCTCCGGGGTGGGGAACATCTACGCCGACGAAAGCCTCTTTCGCGCCGGCATTCGCCCGCCCCGGCTCTCTGGCCGGCTGACCAGGGCCGAACTCGAAGGTCTGCGGCTGGCCCTGCGCGAGGTTCTTGAGCACGCCATCCGGCTGGGCGGCTCTTCGGTCTCCGATTACGTGGACGCCGATGGGGTGCGCGGCTTCTTCCAACTGGAACACTGCGTCTACATGCGTACCGGCCTTCCCTGCCGCCGCTGCCAGACGCCGATCCAGCGCATTCTGTTGGCTGGCCGGGGAACGCATTATTGTTCGCAATGCCAGCGATAGGGAGAAGATTCTATGGTTTTCAGGATTTATCTCGCATTCGGAGTTCCATAATCAAGACAATCCCCGCTATGAGAAATCAACAAATCATTGATAATAAAGAATGTACAAAATGGTACAGTAATTGCTATTAGATAAGCGCCAGTGATATACAGGCGCTGGAAGATTTATGCCAGCCCAGAGAATGCAGATGCCCGGCAAGAGCAACCGCCAACGCAGCGGCCCTCAAAAGGGATGAACCGGCCGGGAAGGTCTGCAAACAGGCACGATGGAATACCATCGGCCATAGGATAGCTGGGAGGCCAGTGACCAGCACAGGGATAGAGAAACGCCGCTCTCGATGGGTGGCGTTTCTTGCGTTTGGCCCTTAGTTGGGGAAGGCACTCATCCGGGCCGGGTCCGGCATACAATTGGTCACTTGCCAGCCGCGGGAGTTCGCTGTAGTATCAGAGTTGCCTATCAAGCGGCTGACGCGAGCCACCCGAAAGGGGCAGAGCAAGCTCGCCGCAAGCAAGGAAACTTCGCCAGTCCATTCATTTCTTAGCATCTACAGGCGGCGGAGGTTCCCATAGGAAGGGCATCACCTGAGGAAGGCGCCGCTCTCACCGTCACGATTCTGACAACCGGATGAGTTTCCCCCGGCTCTTGTGTGCGCGGCGGCAAGAATGCAATTTCGCAGAGTTCTACAGAGATCGTTCCGGGCAGCAGAAGCTGAATCGGCTCCTCACGTTGGAAGCGCCGGTTGATGGGAATTCCGGATACGGCCGAAATCTGTGAAGATGCACAACGCCCCTGGGAATCGCGGTTGATTGCGCGGAGATCGCTCCGGCGCAGTTTGCACAGGTTCCTGCGACGATTTTTCGCCGCATTCCGCCGGATTCCCCGTCCTGAATTGGGCGGCGGCGGGAAAGGGAAGTTCAGCGCCCGGCAACAAGAGCTGAACCAGGAAACGCAATGCAGCAGAGCGCAAAACACCAGGAAGTTCACGCATGACGACAGAATTGACGCAGCCCCAAACTGAATTGGGGCCGGACTCGGCCAACGGCCAGGGACAGTCGCAGGGGCATCGGCGCCGCCGACGCCGCCGCAAAAACAAGAGCAGCCAGGCAAGTGCGGCCCCCGCGCAGCAGCTTCAGGCCCAACAGCCTCCACCTCAGGCACAACCGCAGGCTCAGGCGCCGCCGCAGCCTCGTCCCGCGAAGCACAAGCCGGCTCAGCCGCACCAGGGTGGGCAATCGGGCGGCCGTCAGGGCGGACACCAGAATCAGGGCCGCAAGAAGAAGTTCTCCCAAAAGGGACCATCCAATGCGGCGCAGCCTGGCAACAGCATCTCCGCCCCGCCGCAGGGCAAGCGCAAGATGAAGCAGAAGGGGCCGCGCGAGTTTGTCGGTCCGATGGACCACAGCTATCGCATCGTGAACGGCAATGTTGCCGACGGTCCGCCCTCGACCATCCAGATCATGAGCAACGGCCACGGCGACTCTTACCAGGACGACTACGAGCCGCAGCCGGCGGTCGCAATCCGCGCAGACGCGCCCACCCGCATCTTCTGCTTCATTGACGATCTCTTCTTCCTGGCCAAGATTCAGGAAACAGCGCGCAAGCTGGGCGTGAAGGTGGAGTTCGTGAAGGGCGACAAAGAATCCGTTGCCCGGCTGACAGATCTACCCGAGGCCGAGCGGCCCAAGCTGGTGGTCTTCGACCTGAACAATCTGAACGCCAAGCCCATGTCGCTGATCCCCAAGTTCAAGACCAAGTTCAAGAAAGCGACATCGATCGTCGGCTATCTCAACCACTTGCAGGGCGAATTGAAGGCTAAGGCCATCGAGGCCGGCTGCGACGCGGTAATGCCGCGGTCGGCTTTCTCGCAAACCTTGCCCAATCTTCTGCGCCGCTATGGAGTGGAAGAGGAAGAAGACCACACGCCGCAGCCGGAGTAAGGCAGCGCGACTATAGGACAAGAAGGCGCTTCCATTGCGGTAGCGCCTTTTTTGTGCGCGGGAGATCTATCCCGGCGGCCAGGTGAGCGGGCGTCCGCCGAGCAGGTGGATGTGGAGATGATCCACGGTCTGGCCACCGTCCTCGCCGGCGTTGACCACCACGCGGTAGCCCCTGGCAAGGCCCTTGGCGCGGGCGATCTGCGCCACGGTCCACAGCAGGTGTCCGAGCAGCGCACGATCCCTTTCAATGCAATCGGCCAGCGAGCCAATGTGTTCGCGCGGCGTGATCAGCACGTGCACCGGCGCCTGCGGGTGAATGTCCGCGAAGGCGTAACACTGCTCGTCCTGGTAGAGGGCGGTGGAGGGGATGCTTCCGTCAACGATCTTGCAAAAGAGGCAACTCATAGCGACACCAGTGTACAGGAGAGCGTTTCGTTGCGTGGATCGGGTTCTGGACAAATCCCCGTTATCGGCCAACGTTAAACAACACTTTAATACACAGGATATCGTCCCGGGGTGTATAAATATCTTCGCGGGCCGGTCGAAACAGAATACCTGTGTATGCGGCTCACTCTTTTCCGGCATACAACACTTCGGCTCGCAAGGAGGATATTATGTCATCACATACGATCTACCTGAGCAGGCTGATCGGCCTGTACTGCCTTCTCCTTGTGCCATCCATGGTCATTCACAGACAAGCCGAAGTGGATTCGCTGGCAGGACTTCTTCACAATCCATCGGAGATGATGGTTCTTGGGGTAATCACTCTGGCCGCCGGGCTGGCGATGGTTCTCGCGCACAATATCTGGTCGGGCGGCGCGCTTACGGTGGTTGTTACCCTCATAGGCTGGATAGCGCTGATCAAGGGCGTGGCCTTACTGTACTTGCTGCCTTATGTTGGAGCGGAATGCTACCTGAAGGCGCTCCACAATCCAATGATTTTCTACCTGTACATGGCTCCGTCCTTGCTGATCGGCATTTACCTGACTTACGGCGGATTCACGTCGAAATCACATTCGTAAAACAGTCTGCCGGATTCGTCCGCTTTCGCAGATATGGTCGAGCAGGGTCTTCCAGTCTTGCTGACCCTGTGTCCCGCGATGCCGTCGTCTACCGGCGGGTATGTCTCCGATTGCACAGCGCGCCTTGCGGCCGGGTGGAAGACTCTAAATACAAGTGTTTTATGCGCTTGCCTGAAAAGGAGAACACCTTGCCCCAGAGTGAACATTCCCAAGCGGCGGAACTCCACAACCACGCAGCTCATGCGCACGCGGTAGCCGCCTGCGGGCACAGCACGGGCGATCACGCTTCCGATCACGAATTGACCCAACAGGCCTACGATCGCTCCCAGGAAGCCGCTCAGCTTTCAAAAAAGATTGCCAAACAGGAACCGGATTCCATGGCGGCCTGAGCCGTGCCAACGAGGCCGCAAAGGTGGGAGACGCCAGCCTTCCGCGCTAGGCCGAAGTTGCGCATTCTTTTGAAATCAATCTTCCCTCACCTTATGATGCGGCTATCCCCTCTTGCCCAGGCTTACAATGGCAGAATGTCAGCCAAACGGCAGAATGGAGAGCAAGGATGAAGCGAATTCTTCTGGTGTGCGGGATTTTGTTGGGCAGCCTGGTTTGCTCCGCTCAGGCCGGCAGCGTGGCGGGAGAGTGGCGCGGCATCTGGACCGACCCAACCGGGTATGTTTTCACCGTCACGATGACGCTGGAGACCGGTCCGGGTTGCAAAACCTGCGCGCCTGCGGGCGACGGATCAGTCCGCGGCAAGATTGTATGGACGCTGCGAAAAACGCCCGCGAATGCCACCCCGGAGCTGGCCGCCAAGGTGGGCATGACCGGCACGGAGTTGGTGAAGGGCGAGAGGAAAGGCGAAGGCCTGCTGGTGCTGAACGGCTATCAGAAGGACGACCCGAACAGCATCATCGGCATCGACCAGTACCGGCTGGCCATCTCAGACGACGGCAAGGTCATCGGCGGCATCACGCTGAACTACGGCCCCTGGACTGGCCAACTCTTCGCCGTGCGCGCGCAGTCCTGAGCGCGACAATTCAGTCTGTAGGCCGTGCCAATCCCCCGCCCGTGCTGATAGAATCTCCGCATGGAAACCATCCAGTACAACCTCCCGCCCAAACGCATTCCCCTTGCCTGGTATAACATTGCCGCCGACCTGCCCAAGCCGATGGCTCCGCCGCTGCATCCCGGTACACTCCAGCCTCTCGGGCCGGACGACCTGGCGCCGCTCTTTCCGATGAGCCTCATCCTGCAGGAAGTAAGCCAGGAACGGGAGATTGAGATCCCTGGTGAAGTGCGGCAACTCTACGCGCAGTGGCGCCCCTCGCCGCTCTTCCGGGCGCGCCGCCTGGAGAAGGCGCTGGATACGCCGGCGCACATTTACTACAAATACGAGGGTGTCAGCCCGGCCGGTTCACACAAGCTCAACACCGCCTTGCCACAGGCTTATTACAACAAGAAGGAAGGCACCAAGCATCTTTCCACGGAGACCGGAGCCGGCCAGTGGGGTTCGGCCCTGGCCATGGCCTGCGCCTTCTTCGGCCTGGATTGCAAGGTTTACATGGTGCGTGTGAGTTATGACCAGAAGCCCTATCGCCGCGCGCTGATGGA
>PMTP01000178.1:0-2559 GCA_003167305.1 Acidobacteriaceae bacterium | reverse complement strand
GTCCTGCTGCACCAGACGGTGATTGGCCTGGAGGCGATCGAGCAGATGGCCCTGGCCGATGACGATCCCGACGTGATTATCGCTTGCGCGGGCGGCGGATCGAACTTTGCCGGCCTGGCAATGCCCTACCTGGGCCGCAAGATCAAAGGACAAAGCAAAGCGCGCGTGGTTGCCGTGGAACCAGCCGCCTGTCCCAGCATGACCAAGGGCAGATTCGTTTATGATTTCGGCGACACCGGCCACCTGACGCCGCTGGTCAAGATGCACACCTTGGGCAGCAGCTTCGTTCCTCCGGGAATTCACGCCGGCGGGTTGCGCTACCACGGCATGGCGCCGCTGGTCTCGCACGTGCTGGACCTGGGATTGGCCGAAGCAACCACCGTGCAGCAGTTGGACGCCTTTGCCGCCGGGATTCAGTTTGCCCGCGCCGAGGGCATCATGCCCGCGCCGGAGGCCAACCATGCCGTGGCCGCAGCCATCGGCGAAGCCCTGCAAGCCAAGCAGGAAGGCAAGCAGAAGACGATTCTCTTCAATCTCAGCGGCCATGGACACTTTGACATGCAATCGTACATTGCGTACCAGGCCGGGAAGCTGGAGAACTACGAGTACCCGGCGGAAGAGATCGCGATGGCGCTGGCTGGGCTACCTTCCGTGGGGTAGGCACGGATCACCAGTATTGCGGCAAAAGGACAACAAAAAGAACCTGCGGATGGCTTGAGGCCGCAGGTTCTTTTTGTTGTCTATCGCTCACCAGCACAGCGGCGCGAGCGGCTTTCCAAATGCAGTCGGGCGAAGCCTAATTGACCGTCAGCACGAACGTCGTGTTCTGCGTGATGGCGGTAACACCGTTGTTAGTCTGCGCGGTGACGGTTACCGTGTACGTTCCAGCCGGAGTCGGCGGGTTGGGAATCGGGCCATGGTGTTCATAGCTGTAGCGCGGATTGCATCCGGTTGTGCCCAGCAGGGTGACCAGGCAAACTAGGGCCAGGAGCGAAAGCCGATTTAACCAGTGGCGGCGCCGCGCTCCCCAGGCAAGACCGCCGAGACCCAAAGCTCCGGGCAGCAGAAACGCCCAAGCGATGGGAGAGGAGCCCTTGCCCGGCCGGGTTGCCGGCGAGGCCGAGGTATTGGAGGCGGCGTAGGTCTGAAGCACCATCGAACTGGTAACCGCCGCATTCTGGTCAGGCAATATCTCGACACTCTCCGGCGTATAAATGCAGGAGGCTTGATCGGGCAGGCCGGAGCAGGAGATGGTGACAAACGCCGAAGCCGTCAACGTGGAAACAAACTCCTGCAAGGGTGTAACCATGATCGTGCCCGTTCCCGCCTGACCCGGCGTCAGGGTCAGGGTGTTCGCGGCACTCGACGGCGTCAGATTGGAGACCGTCACCACGAACGCGGAATCGCACTGATTGCTGATGGTCACGGATGCAGGCGCAGAGGGTGAGCCATTAAAATTCAAGCTGGCATTGCCGGCATAAACCGCGCTCAGGGAGTGAGCGCCGTCCTTCAGGGCAAATTGAAAACTGGCCTGACCTGTGGAATTGAGATCCGCGCTGGCCAGTGAAACCTTGCCGTCCTCAATGTTGACGGTTCCGGCAGGCACTCCCGCCGTGCTGGTCACGCTCACCGAGAAGCTGGTCAACGAACAGGTCTGCGCATCGGATTGCGTGATTTGCGTGGTCTGCGGCGCGGTCAGCGTCGTTGTCGTGGCTACGCCCGCAGAAGCCGCCAGCGCGGGTATGGCCAGCGCGATAACCAGTCCCGCAACCAATTCAAGCCGCAGACCGCGGCGGACAATGCCTCTCACGTGTACCAGCTCCAAAACTCAGAATCGTCTGCCGCCCGTCAGCCGCAGTCCAAACCCTATTGTATCCGGCGCGGGCGGACCGGAGCCATTCCCCCGCCTTTCTTTGGACGCGACTGAGAAAGAATGGTGTTCCTGAAGCGGCCGGGGATTCTACAATAAGGCACCATGATCGCTCATCTACGCGGAAAGCTCATCTACAAACAACCCGGCCAGGCCATCGTCGAGGCCGCCGGGGTGGGCTATGACGTCACTATCTCCATCCCCACCTTCACGGCGCTGCCCTCGCTGGGCGCAGAGGCCGCGCTGCACATTCACACCCAGGTCAGCGAGGACCAGATCGCCCTCTTTGGCTTCCTCGATCGCGAAGAGAAGCGCCTCTTCGAGCGGCTGATCATAGTCAGCGGCGTCGGTCCCAAACTGGCGATCAAGATGCTGAGCGGCCTCTCGCCGGAGCGCACCGTGCAGGCCATTCGCGGCCAGGACCATGCGCAATTGACGCGCATTCCCGGCGTCGGCAAGAAGCTGGCCGAGCGGCTGGTGGTCGAACTGAAAGACAAGCTGGACGACTTTGCCGTTGCGCCGGCGCAATCGTCCGTGCGCGGAGCCGCGGTGGACGACGTGCTTTCCGCGCTGGTCAATCTCGGCTACCAGCGAGTCGCTGCCGAGAAGGCCATCGAACAGGCTATCGCTAAGGACAAAGCCCTCACCGCCGATTTTGACGGCCTTTTCCGCGGCGCGCTGAAGGTGAT
>PMTP01000078.1 GCA_003167305.1 Acidobacteriaceae bacterium | reverse complement strand
ATCTCGATCTCCGGGAACTTCCGGCTGACCGCAGCCGCAACCGCGGTGTGTTCAGGCTTTCCGCTGGAGCGTGCCAGAGCATCGCGAGCGTGAGCGGCATCCTCAATTGGGTAGCGCCGGGTTTTCGGAAATACAAAATCGGCTTTTGGCAGGTCTGCCCGTTNNCCCAAGGGATGGCGCGGGTCTGTTCAAAGTTGCACTCATGGGAGAATTCGGCCGGCAATTGCGGCATCGATCCCGCTGTTCACGATTCCCTTCCATCCGCCCACTACAATTAGGTCAGATGCTGCATTTCTCTGGCCTTCCTTCTTTGATTGACTGGCACTGGCTTTGGCTCGCCGTGGCGGCGTTTCTGGCTGGGGTGCTGAACGCGGTGGCCGGCGGCGGCTCGTTTTTGTCCTTTCCGGCGATGCTGGGGATGAAGATGCTGCCCATCCAGGCCAACGCCACCAACTCGGTGGCCGTGTGGCCGGGCCAGTTGACCTCGGTGGCCGCCTACCGCGACGACATTCGCAAGAATCTGCGCCTGGCTCTGCTGATGAGTGCGGCCGGCTTTATCGGCGGTACGGCCGGCGCGCTGGTGCTGATCCACACGCCGCAGATGACTTTTTTGCATCTGGTGCCCTGGCTGCTGCTGGGGGCGGCATCGATCTTCGCGGTGAGCGGCCCCGTTTCCCGCTGGCTGGAGAGGCGCAAGGCTGTACCTGGCCAGCCGGCGCGGGGGCTGCCGGTCTTTCTGGCGACGGTGGCGGTCTGCTTTTATATTGGCTACTTCGGCGCCGGCGCGGGCTTTCTGATTATCACGCTGCTCTCGCTCTTTGGCCACCAGGACTTGCACGAGATCAACGCGCTGAAGGTGGCGGCTACCACCTCGGCAAACGGCATTGCCTGCATCATTTTTGCCGTGAGCGGACAGATCGTCTGGCGCTTCTGCCTGGTGGCGATGATCTCTTGCGCGATCGGAGGATACGCCTCGGCGCGGCTGGCGCGGCGCGTGCCGCAACCGATGCTCCGTGGACTGGTGGTGGCGATCGGGCTGGGCATGGCGGCGTGGTTCTTCTGGAAACAGTAATCAGTTGTCAGTTGTCAGTTGTCCGTTCTCAGTTCTCAGCATCCGTCGCCGGAAACTGCCCCCTGACGACTAAAATAGACCCATGAGCCACGAAGGCATTCGATTTGTTCCTAAGGAAGACGAGGCCCGCGAGAGCGATGAGGCTCGTCCGCTGCCGCGCATCAGCATTACCCCGGAGAAGGTGCGGGTGCTGCTGACCGAAGGCAAAGGCGTGGAGATCGACTGGGTGGACGGCCACCGCAGCGCCTGGAGCTTTGCCTGGCTGCGCGAGGCCTGCCCCTGCGCCACCTGCGTTGAGGAGCGCAAGCTGGAAGGCCGCAAAGCCGGCCAGCCCAAAGCCAAGCCGGCCGCCGTGCTGCCGATGTACACCCCGCCCGCCAAACCCGCGAGTGCTCATGCAGTGGGTCGCTATGCGATTCAGTTCAACTGGCAGGACGGCCACTCCGGAGGCATCTATTCGTGGGATTACCTGCGGCGCTGTTGCCAGTGCGGGGAGTGCACGTTCGCCGCCGCGGAGACTACGGGCGCGCCGAACTGAGACCTCTTTCGGAGTGTTTCTAACCAATGCAGCAGCTACCCCCTACTGCGCGGGGATCGCAAGTTAGCAAGTTAGCGGGGACTCAGGTCTCGCGCCGGGCTGCGCCTGATGAACGAGACCAGTCGAGGTTCGTAGTTTCCCACCCTTTCCGCAGAAAAAAGCGAAAAGGATGGGGCACGGAGTGTTTGTTGGCGTTGTTTTAACCTCGCGCGCAAAGAGTGGATAAATCCGCTGCTCCGCTGCGCGTCAGATGCGCATGGGCATGAGAACGTAGCGGTACTTGTACTCGGCTTCGGGATCTTCGGGGCGCATCTGGCCGGCGGATTGGGAATCCTTGAACTCCAGACGGACCTCGCCCTCATTGTTGAGCGCCTTGAGGAAGTCGAGGATGTAAACGGAGTTGAAGCCGACGGCGATGGGGTCGCTGGAGTAAGGAGTGTCGATGGTGTCTTCGCTCTCGCCGGACTCGGTGGAGCTGGAGCTGATTTTGAGTTCGTTGCTCTCCAGGCGGATGCGGATGGCGCCGGAGCGCTCGTCGGCGAATTGGGCGACGCGCTGAATAGCCGAGGAGAGTTCGCTGGAACTGACTACGGCGAACTTGGTGTTGTCGCGGGGCATGACGGCTTCGAAGTTGGGGAATTGGCCGGAGAGCTTGCGGGTGCTGAGCGTGCGATGGCCGACGCGGAAGAAGAGGGTGTGTTCGTCGTCAGCGAACTCGACCTTATCGGCTTCGGTGTTGGAGAGCAACTGCTGCAGCTCCTGGAGCGCCTTGCGAGGGATGAGTACGCGCTTCTCGCCGCTGATGCCTTCGAGGATTTCATTGGGCTTTTCGACGTAGGCGAGGCGATGGCCGTCGGTGGCGACCATGGCGAGCGACTCGGCTTTGATGACCAGCAGCGCGCCGTTGAGCGTGTAGCGCGACTCTTCATTGGAGATGGCGAAGATGGTGCGATTGATGAGTGTCTTGAGGGCAACGGTGGAGATGCTGGTGGCGGTGACCGCGGGGAATTCGGGAACCTGCGGGTAATTGGCGCGGGCCATACCGACCATTTTGGTGTTGGAGCGACCAGAGCGAATCTGTACCCAGTGGTTATCGAGGAGCTTGATTGAGATGTCGCCATCTGGGAGGAGCTTGACGTAGTCATAGAGCTTACGGGCGGGGATGGTGCAGGCTCCGGGCTTCTTAACCTTGGCGGCGGCGCTGGTGCGAATAGCCTGGTCGAGGTCGGTGGCGGTTATGTTGAGGCGGTCGCCATCGGCTTCGATGAGGAAGTTGGAGAGAATGGGAATGGTGGTTTTGCGCTCGACGACGCTTTGTGTCGCGGTGAGCTCCTTGACCAGATCCTGACGGGTTACAGTAATCTCCATCGCTGCTCCTGATGCGGCCAGCTTCTCAACTTCTTCATTTTCCACGTTCGCCATGAACTCACCCTTGTTTTGCGGCTACCGAAGAAGCCGATCAAAGCATATTCCGCGCTGGCCACACTGTACAACAAGTAGCCGCCTGACGGAAACAGTTCTCTCTTCTTCATCTTGATTGTATTCACCTTTGCGTAGTTTTGGACGTGGAAAAGAGGGGTACTTCTCTGGATTCCTGGGATCGGTTGTTCTGGGGTGGAACGATTGGGGTGAGGGAGTGTTCGGCGCAGGATGATTGAGAGGTCTGCAGGTGAACGAGTGCAGCGCGACGGGGAAGAGGAAAACGTATAAGAGATAAAGAAATAAGACAGTAGTACCCGTCGTTCAGGCAGCAAAAGTGGAAATGTGGCAGAAATGGCTGGAAGAGAAAGGGTTGGCATGCGGGTGAGTTTTCTAAATCGG
>PMTP01000075.1 GCA_003167305.1 Acidobacteriaceae bacterium | reverse complement strand
CCCAGGTCGAGTCGCTGGCCGCCGTCCTCGACAAGACCCGTGAGCGCATCGCTCTCCAGCTGAAGGAAGCCGCCCGCGAGCTGGCCGCGCTCAACGCCGAGCGCGAGGCCCTGCGGCCGCTGATCGAGCCGGATGTACTCAACCGCTTCGACCGCCTCTGCGGCTCGCGCGTTACCGGCCTGGCGCGCGCCGAGAATCAGCAGTGCACCGGCTGCCGCATGGGCGTCCGCCCGCAGACCTGGAACCAGCTCCGCGAGGGCGAGCTGCTCACCTGCGACAGTTGCTTCCGCCTGCTCTACTGGGATCCGGCCATGGCGCCCGCCCCCGCGCCGCCGAAGGCCGAAGCCAAGCCCAGGCGCAAAGCCGCCAAAGCCCAGCCCGAAGACTAGAGCCTTCACCCTTTCCCTGCTACCCTTTTCTCAGGCGATCATCGCCCAGGAGACGAGCCGTGCAGCGCATTTGTGTCGATATGGACGACGTGATGGCGGACACGCTCGCCGAGGAAATCCGCCGCTACAACCAGACCTTCGACGAAGAGGTGACCCCGGACGACCTAGTCGGCAGGGCCCTCTCGGAGATCGCGCCCGTCGACCGGCGGCAGCAGTTGCGTGCCTTTCTGCACGCCGAGGACTTCTTCGAGGATCTGGCCGTGATTCCCGGCTCTCAGGAGGTGCTCCAGCAGCTCTCCGAGCGTTTTGAAATCTTCATTGCCACCCAGGCCATGGCCGTTCCCAACTCCCTCGGCCCCAAGTACCGCTGGCTGCAGCGCCACTTTCCCTTCATCCCGCCCAGCAACTACGTCTTCTGCGGCAACAAGTCCATCCTGCGCGCCGACTATCTCATCGACGACCTGCCCAAGAATCTCCTCCGCTTTGAGGGCCAGGGCCTTCTCTACACCGCCCCCCGCAACCTGGCCGAAACCGGCTTTGTGCGCGTCAACAACTGGGCGGAGGTCGCCGCTTACTTTGCCGCAAAGCAATAAGAAAGCCCCATCGCAAGCTGTAAAAATGCAGCTTGAAATGGGGCCTTCACACGTTCAGGAAGCAATTCGTTCACTTGCCTTACGGATTGCTTGGTGTATCCGGAGCGCCGGCCGGCGTGGCCGATTGCAGGCCCAAAAAGTTCTTCACGTCGAGCGTGCTGTTGCCCAGCACCTCGCTGTAGGTCTGGCCCGGCTTCACCGTGTAGCTGTTGTTGTTGCCGCTGATGCCGCGATGGAAGAACTGGAGAGCCTTGGGCGCCTTAATGCCGCCCGCCAGCGTCTGCAATGCCGACAGTGTGTAGATCAGAGGGTTGACGTTGCCCAGGCGGCCGCCATGCAATTCGACGGCCAGCGCCAGCACTCCGGCAATCTCCGGCGCCGAGGAGCTGGTGCCGATCAGAGTATAGGGTTCGCCGCCGATCCAGACGATTGCGGCGCTGCGCGGCAGCGTGGTGCAATCCTGCGCTGTCAGATCCGCGTCCCCGGGGCAGCCTCCCATCATCAGGGAGACGTCCGGCACCGCGCGATGCGTATTACTCCCGGTATTCACCAGATACTGGTAGAACGGCTTGGCGAAGACTTTGCTGAATCCGCCGCCCGAGCCCCATGTATTGTTGTTCACGCTGACGATTGTGTTCGCGTCCAACTGGAACTCCGCGGGCAGCTCCGGATCGAAGTTGGCGTTCTCTGCCTGGTAAGCAGCGTCATCCACTCCCGGCGTCGCCGTCGTGGAGAGGTTGGTGCCGCCCACCGCGGTTACATTCGGGTCGTCCGCAGGGTTCTCAACGCCGGGGACGAAGGAGGTGCCGTCCGTTGGATTGTTGGCGAAGGCGGCCGAGTAGCAGGGTACGGCGCCATTGTCGCCCGAGCTGGCCACAAACGTGATGCCCTGGGCGTTGCCCTGCTGGAACAAAGCGTGGAAGGTGCGCAGAATGCTGGTGTAGTCCACGCCGCCGTTATAGGCCGCCGTGTAGTACAGTTCACAGGCGCCGAAGGAGGAGCTGACCACATCCACGGCATTGTCTTCGTCCACAGCCGCATAAGCGGCGGCGATCGAGTCGTCGGTCAGGTCGGGAATGTTATAGAGCGTCTCCTTGGCGCCGGGAGCGGTTCCCAGCGACATCTGGGTATCCAGTGAGGCCTCCGCCGCGTCGTCCGTAGTGGGATCGAAGGCGCCGCTGCCGCCATTCACCACGCGGATGGCCACCGAGGGAACCGGCAGATTGGAGTACGTCGAATAGGCTTGAATCAGAAAATCTCCGCCGCCCAGATTTAACGACGAGTTGAAGGTATCGTCCAGATCGCTGGGGCTGATCACCGACGAGATCACGATGCCGATGTGTGCCCCTACGCCCGCGACCTGCGCCGGATGGCGCGAGCCGAAGGGTGCTACCTCGGTGCGGAAGGAGGGTAGTTGATAGGCCTCGGTCAGATCGTTGGGATAGTACAGGCTACTGCTGCTGAGCCGGAAGAGAGGATCGTCCAGCAGCGGCGAGTGGCTGACCACGCGGGAGTGAACGCGCGCGGCCAGATGCGGCGTGAACTCCGGAATCACCGCTCCCGCCGACGCCAGCGCATCGGGCAGAATCAGGCGGCGCTCGGCGGCCGCCAGCTTGATGTTGCCCTTGGCGGTCTTTACCTGTTGCAGATGCGCCGTAAACATTGCCTCCACGGCCCGCACTGTGCCCTCTACTTCGAGGTTCTGCGTATGCTCGGCGATTACGGTAAATCCGGCGGCCTGAAGCGCTGCTCTCACCTTGGCCACATCTGCGGGACTAGGTCCGAACTGCGCCTTGAACTGTGCCGGCGTCAGCCATTGATGGTAGGCGGGGGAGGTGGAATCGGTTTGCGCGCTCAGCAACTGTTCCAGCGCCTCCTGATGCGTCAGGGGAAGATAGACGTTGAAATGCACCACGGCGTTTTGATCCGCCGGGCCAAGCGTTTGCGGCATTGTTGCCGCTGCTGCAAGGCTGGGAGAGAGGGAAGTGATAGCCGTCAGTGCGAAGAGCACGACGCCTGCTGCAAGAGAGGGGGATCTCATAGGCATCCTTTCATATTTGTTTTTCTGGTCCGGTCGATTGGTCTGGATATTGCGGGAATGCAAACGCATATTCCGCCGCGGGGGCGAGATGTTGCTGTGCCAGTCACTATAAATATTTACACTTGCGTTGTAAACACAAAAAACTCGCGGCCAGCGTCCGCACTTGCGACGGATGCCGGCCGGGAGGGATTCGCGGCAGTTGGAGGATCTGCATGAAACCCTGGATTTCCGAGATTAGATCGGATGCGGAGAGGTGTTACGCGCGTTGGTGATATTATCAGCCGCGTCGGTGAAGGATTTGCCTTCTCCGTAGGCGAACTTCTGGTAGCTGGAGCCGACCTTGCGGATCGCATCATGCACGCCATCGTCCCAGGTCACGCGCGCCTCGCCGTCTACATACTCCCACCTGCCGTGTACGTGACCAAGCGAGCGCCAGGCATCGCCATTCTCCTCCAGCGTGATGAAGAAGTTCTGTCCGTTGCCATCGCCAACCTCCCACTTTCCCAGGTAATGAGCGCGGGACGGCCATGAAGGGTTGCCGGGCGTGCTGGCAACGGCGGCGGCCGGGGCTGTGGGGAACTCCACCCGCTCGATCTCGGAGAGATTGAAGCTCTGCCGGTGGCCATCCTTGAAGACGATCACCATTGTGCCGTGGCTGCTCTTGGGGGCCGGGGGAGCGGCGGCAAAAGCACTGGAAACAGCGAGACAAAGCAGGGTTGCCAAACCGGCAACGCGGACGATTATGCGCATGGAATTCTCCTTTGCGGTCAGCGGCGCGAAGGTGCTTCAGGCTCGGCCGCGCCAATATGAAACTACGCGGAACAAGTATAGATTGTTCCCGGAAATTCAGTCGTCTCGCCGGAAAACGGGGATTTATTGCGGCAGAACTTCGATTCCGGTCACGGTCGCATAGCCCTCTACCGGAACGAAACTCAGCAGCAGTTTTCCCTGGGCATTCGGCTGAAGGCCGGTGAACTTGCGCATGACCACATCCGCCTGGCGCGCCTCCTGGGGGAGGTTGAAGTTCTTGAGCAGTGCATTGCCATTGCAGAAGACATTGAAGAGATGGGCAACGGCTGCCCGGGCATCGTCCGACGCGGATGAGGGCTGGTCCCAGTCGCCGTGTCGCACCGCGAAGTAGAGCGTGACCGAGTACTTTCCCGGCGAGACCGGAATGGCATAAGAGAAGTTTCCCCAGCGCTCGGTTTCGTAGAGTTCCGCATCGTCGGTTCCTTTCACCGGAGCGGTATACGTCGCCAGTTGCCCGCCCTGGAAATAGTTATCCGGACTCCACCAGTGGCTATCGTTGGAGTAATACGGGGTCTGGCGTGCGAGCACGCGCTCGGGCCGGATATGTCCTCGGAATCCGGGCAGAATCTCGATGGCCGAGAGAATGGCCTGCTTGCCTTCCTCGCCGGCGAACTCCAGATGCAACTGCCCATCCGCCGCCGGTTGAATATCGGTGAAGACCTTCACATCGGCGGTGCGGCTGGCTCCGGCATCGGCCACCACGTCGAAGCGGGTCAGCAGCGTCTTGCTGTTGGCGCGCACCGTCATCAGGCGGCTGCCTTCCCCGCCCGTTCCGGTGGACTCTGGGTCATAGACCGTCTCGGCAAAGTGCAGGCGCAGTTCGTAGATGCCCTTTTTCAAAGGAATACTGTAGCGGAAGTTTCCCTGCCGGCTGGTGCGGTAGAAGCCGGGATCCTGCGTGCGCCAGATGTTCTGCACAGAGCTCTTGACTGCTGTGCCGCCCTCAAACCAGGCATCGGCGTTCCACAACTTGCCGGCATGATCGACAAAGCTTCGGCCCGCGCCGGCCAGGATGCGGAACTCCTCGCCCACGGGCGGGCCAAGCTCGAATTCCGCAGGTTGGGCAGTGGGCTGATTCGATCCTGACGGCGGCGGACTCTGTGTTCTTTGCCATAACATCAGCAACGTGTAACCGAGCAAGACAGAAACGAGCGAAATCGCCGCAACCGGCCACCAGCTTCGGACGCCGGAGAGGTGAAACCGCTCTTGCGCCTTGCCGGTGGACGCGCCTTCGATCCCCGAAGGAGTTGCCGCGGGGGTATCGGCGCAAGCAGCCTCTGCCTGGCACGGAGCCGCTGAGATGAATTCAGGGACATATTGTCCCAAAGGGATGGAAATATGAAGCCGATGCGATGCGCCTTCGCCGGCGTAGTATGCTGCCATGCGCTTGCGCAAGCGGTTTGCCTCCACCCGCACAATCGAGTCGGCGTTCTGATCGAAGGAAGAGCTGCGATGAAAGACTTCCACGCCGACGGAGTATTCCTTGATCTGATAGGCTTCGCCGGCGAAGAGCTTCTCGCATAAGTACTTGAGCAGAAGGGCGAGCGTGGGCGCGCGCGTAAAGTGTTCCGAATGAAGCACTGCGTCCAATTCCGCGCGCTGCGCTCCGAGATCGGTTGGCTCTGGTCCTGCAATCGCCATCGTTTCCATCCACGGACTGATTGTAATGTAGCCCTCTCTGACGATTTGGGAAGGGCTTAACGGTTGCCGAAGCGGGAATTAAGGGCGTGTAACGGCAGGTAACCTCTGCTGCTGTCTGCCGGTAAGCGGCTCTGTGCCGAATTTGCGGATGGCATAAGTAGAAGCAGGACAATGAGTTCTTTTGCTTCAGCCAGCGATTTAACCCCCATGGAACATCCAGGTAGCAGGTATAGCGTTGCGGTCTGCCCGGGAGCGGTCTCTACTTCAATCGTGCACAGAGCAAATCGCCGGAGCGGCCAGTGCAGGAACCGCCTCTCGCGAAATGCCGATGCGCAGGAGAGGTGACCCCATGAGAAAACTGGTGCTGATGCTGATTGCGGGCCTGCTGATTTACGCGGCTCCTTACGGAAGAACAGACCCCACCCCGAATCCGGCTGCGAATGACCAGCAGGCGGGCGTAAAGAAGGCGGAAGAAAGAGGAGACCTGGCGCGCGTTCGCAACAATTATTCACTGGCTGCCGCGTACTATCAGGCGGCCCTTCGCATCTCCCGTCAGGATGCCAATCTTTATAACAAACTGGGCATCGTCGAGCTCCAGCAGAGCCAGAGAGGGCAGGCGCGCAAAAACTTTACGCTGGCGCTGAAGTACGACCCAAAGCTCATTGCCGCGGTGAACAACCTGGGAGCCGTGGCCCTTCTGGACAAGAAGTACAAGCCGGCTATGGGCTATTTCAAGCAGGCGCTGGCGATGGATGAGACGGTTGCCTCCACACATCTCAACCTTGCCGAGGCCTGGATGGGCCTGGGCGAGACCGATCGCGCCATGACCGAATACAGCCGCGCTCTGGAGCTCGATGCCGACATCCTGAGCGGTAATCAGGGGGGCGTAATCGCCCAGGTGTCGACGCCGGAGCAGCGCGCCCGCATCGCGTTCCTGATTGCGAAATCGTATATGAAACGCGGCAACCTCGAAGGCGCCCTGGACTCTTTGCGCAAGGCGAAGGAGTTGCATTACCCCGAACTGTCCAAAGTGTATTCCGACCCGGTCTTCACCGCTCTGTGGGAAGATCCGCGTCTGGCCAAAATCGTCAAGCGGTAGACTTTGCTGCCTGTCCGGGCAGCGCCGCCCGTCGCCGTGGGCCGTCACTGTGGCGGGCGGTTATTTGTTGATCCCTAGCGCTGGCGCGGGATTCAATGTGCCCGGTGCCGTCCGTGCAGCGCTCGGCGCCCGCAGCGGCATCGCCGCCGGCGCCTGGTGCATGGTCACGATGATCGCTTGGGCCGGCTTTATCCCGGCGCACTGATAGGAGTGCGGCGTGCTGGAGTCGAAGTACACCGCATCGCCCTCCTCCAGCGCACAGTCCTGCTCTCC
>PMTP01000005.1 GCA_003167305.1 Acidobacteriaceae bacterium | reverse complement strand
GGAGCCGGCTCCAATTCAACTCCCCGCATCCAGACGATGCGGCCTTCGAGTTCAAGAACCGGCCAGAGGGCGCGGCTGGAGCCTGTAACCTTCAATCGCTCTAATACTTCCTTTACCTTGCGCGGGCCGGACGAGTAGCGCAACTGGAGGCGGTCGCCGGGCTTCCAGTTGCGCAACACGGCGGTCTGGCCTTCAGTCGTCATGGCTGGCTCGGCAAGTTCGATCCGCAGCCGCATCCCGAAGGCGGTCACCTCGCCGGGAATCGCCACACTGTACTCGGCAGCCGCATCTTTACCCGCCGCCGCAACCGGAAGAATCGCCAGCCGCAACTCTCTCGGCGTTCGCTCGGCGCGCAACCCCTGGACCAGCTCCAATCTCTGTCCAGCACGCCCGACGAGCGCCAGCGTCCTCAGCGCCTCGGTTGCGGGAAAATCGAGGTCCGCGCCCAGCTCTTCAGCAGCGAATCGCAAGAGCCGCCGCTGGAGGGCCGGAGCGAGCGTGGCCAGACGGGTGACATCGAGCGCCAGGCCCTCGCCGGCTGCCTCGCGGCCTCCGCCTCGCCCTCCCCCTCGTATCGCTCGGCCATGCAGCAGCAACTGCCCAGCCACCTTGGCCACTTCGGCCTGCCACCACGCCTCCTCGTCGCGGGCCAACTGCGCCATCTGCGCCAGATGCTCGCGTAGACGCGGATTCCAGGTCTCCAGCAGCGGCAGCAGTTCGTGGCGGATGCGATTGCGCGTGAAGGTGAGATGACGGTTAGATGAGTCTTCGCGCCAGCTCTGGCCGATTGCGCCGAGATAAGCCTCGACCTCAGCCCGCGTGGTGGAGAGCAGCGGGCGAAGAATGCGGCCTTCGGGAAACTCGACGACCGGATGGATGCCGCTCAAGCCCTCCGTCCAAGCGCCGCGCAGAAACTTGGCCAAAACGGTCTCGGCCTGGTCGTCGCGGGTGTGGGCGGTGGCCACAGCCTCTACCTCGCCCGAGGCCATCAGTTGCCGGAACCAGCGGTAACGCAGATGGCGCGCGGCCTCTTCGATGGTCTCGCCGTTAGCCTTGGCTTCGGCCTCGCAATCCACCCGCGCCTCATGGAAGGGAAGCCCCATCTCAGCCGCCAGCGCGCGGGCAAAGGCCAAGTCGCTGTCGGCCTCTTCGCCGCGCAGGCCGTGGTGCAGGTGGGCGGCGTGCAACACTAGGCCCAGTTGCTTGCTCCGCTCCGCCAACGCGCGCGTCAGCGCCACGGAGTCCGCGCCGCCGGAGAGGCCAACGGCCAGGCGCAGACCCGGCTTGAGCAGCGTCGTATCGAGCGGTAGCGTTGGAAGAACGGTGCGCATCCCAAAATCATAATGCGCCAGTGCGGTTACTCGCCCAGCATGATGCGCTGAATTCGCGTGGCGCGCCCGGTCATCGGATCGCAAGCCACCAGCGCGGCGCAGATCTTCGGGTTGCCCTTGGCGGCGTCGAACTTGCTCGGCATTCCGGTGAGGAACTTGCGCAGCACCAGTTCCTTTTCGACACCGATCACGCTGTCGTAGGGGCCGCTCATGCCTACATCAGTCTGGTAGGCGGTTCCGCCCGGCAGCACGCGCTCGTCGGCGGTCGGCACATGCGTATGCGTGCCCAGCACCGCGGTTACGCGGCCCTCCAGATGCCAGCCCATCGCCACCTTTTCGCTGGTGGCCTCGGCGTGGAAGTCCACCACAATGACTTTGGCCTTGATCTCTTTGAGCAGCGCGTCCACGGTATGAAACGGGTCGTTGGTCGTATTCATGAAGACGCAGCCCTGCAATTGGATCACCGCGTACTCCACGCCGCTCGCGGTGCGCCCCTCGTAAACACCCCAGCCGGGAACGCCCGGTTGCAGGTTGGCCGGGCGCAGCACGCGGCGGCCGCGCTCCTCACTGTCTTCCGGCGCCGCGTTCATGTAGTCGATCAGCTCGCGCTTGTCCCAGACGTGGTTGCCGGTGGTCAGCACATCCGCGCCCAGATCGAAGAGGTCTTCGGCGATCTGCGGAGTCACGCCAAAGCCGCCGGCAGCATTCTCGCCATTGATGATGGTGAGTTCGACGTTGTGCGCCTCGCGCAGATGGCCGATGTGCTCGCGCACGATCCTGCGCCCCGCGCTGCCGAAGATGTCGCCGATGAAGAGAATGTTCAAGAAACGCTCCTAGCTGTTAGCTTCTAGCTCTTAGCTTCTAGCTAAAAGCTAGGAGCTAGAAGCTAGAGGCTGTTTTCGCATAAGCGGAAACAGAATCACATCGCGAATGGACTTGGAGCCGGTCAGCAGCATCACCAGCCGGTCGATGCCGATGCCCTCGCCGGCGGTCGGAGGCAGCCCGTAGGCCAGCGCGCGCACGTAATCCTCGTCCATCTGATGGGCCTCGTCGTCGCCATGGGCGCGTTCCTCAAGCTGCTGGGCAAAGCGCTTGTGCTGCTCAACCGGATCGTTCAACTCGCTGAAGGCGTTGCCCAGCTCGAAGCCGCCGCAATAAAACTCGAAACGTTCGACCCAATCCGGGTTGTTTGGGTCTTGCTTGGACAGCGGAGAAACCGCGGTGGGGAATTCGTAGATGATGGTGGGTTGGATAAGGTGCTCTTCGGCGAGAACCTCGAACAATAAAGCAATTAATTTTCCTGCCGTTCCCTCGGATTGGATTTTCCGGGAGATTCCTTCAAAGTTAACTTCAAGATCGGCAAGTCTTTCTGCATTTTTACCAGCCTCGGTTAGCGGCTGAGGTTCGACGACGAATACGGCATCTCGATTGTCCCCATGTGACTGCCGATGTTGCTTGATTGCGAGGCTAGTAGCCAAACACTGGCGGGAGAAAATTGTCACGTCTCCAAAATCGTCTATGCTCGGCGCTTTGGCTTCCTTGGGCCACCACTTGATAATCGCCTCGCGCATCGTCAACCGGGTCCAATTGCCCAGATCAATCTCCACGCCGCCGAAGTTCGTGATCGTCGTTCCATTCACTTCTCTTGCGACAAACGCAATCAGCTCCTCGGTCAGCGTCATCAGGTCGTGATAGTTCGCATAGGCCTGATAGAACTCCAGCATGGTGAACTCGGGATTGTGCTGTGTGCTGACGCCCTCGTTGCGGAAGTTGCGGTTGATCTCGTAGACGCGATCAAAACCGCCGACGACCAGCCGCTTCAGATAAAGCTCCGGCGCGATGCGCAGAAAGAGATCCAGATCGAGCGCGTTGTGGTGGGTCGTAAAGGGCCGCGCCGCCGCTCCGCCGGCGATCTGCTGCATCATCGGCGTCTCGACTTCGAGGAATCCGCGCTCGTCGAAGAACTGCCGCAGGGCCTTCAGAGTTTTTGCGCGCTTGACGAAGACCTCGCGGGCATCGAGATTGGTGAAGAGGTCCACATAGCGCTGGCGGTAGCGCA